>JAFUPA010000006.1 GCA_017481575.1 Clostridia bacterium
AACTGAAATTGCTTCTATGGGCATAATGAGAGCATACATGACCGTGCCCTGTGATACGAGCTTTACCATTGAAGCAAAAGCCCGAAGACTCATAACAATGCTTCTGCGTATTTATAAGGCAGAAGATGAAAAAATCACCGAGGCAATCAGCTTTATCGAAAAAATTGATTTTGCAACCGTTGCAAAAGAAGCGGTGCAAAGTGTTTTCGATGAACTTGATATAAAAACGCAGAACGCAGAGTGCAGAACGCAGAACGGAGTGCACTCCGCAAACAACAAGTAATTTCTTGCAAAGTGTAAAACAAAGAAACAGAACTAAAACAGAGTGTATATATTAAAGCAGAAGCTGACGGTTAATCTTGTCGCCCCTGAAAGGGGAGATGTCACGAAGTGACAGAGGGGTTTCGTTCTGCGTTCTGCGTTCTGCACTCTGCACTTTAACCCCTCGTTCTGCGTTCTGCACTCTGCACTTTTAAAAGGAGGAGAATAACAATGAAAAACACATTGAAGAAAACCTTATCATTACTGTTAGTCATAGTAATGATGCTCACAATGACAATATCTGCCTCAGCTATGCAGATTTTTGTTAAAACCCTTGAGGGCTCAACCATAACACTTGAAGTGGAGCCCAATGACTCTATTGATGCCATTAAGGCAAAGATTCAGGAGAAAGAGGGAATCCCTCCTGATCAGCAGAGATTGATTTTTGCCGGCAAACAGCTTGAGGAGGGTAAAACTCTTTCAGACTACAACATACAAAAAGAATCGACAATTCATCTGGTACATCGTATCAGAGAAGAGGAAGAAGTTCCCGAGGGAAAGATTTCTCTTAAGGATGCTGTGCTTACACTTTCTCAGGACACCTTTTACTACGACGGTGAGGAGCATATACCCGAGGTTACCGTTACCTTGAACGGTGTTACCCTTAAAGAAGGTGTGGATTATAATGCCTATGTTCTGCAGTGTCGCAGAATGGAAAACGATAAGCCTACAGCGTGGTTCGGACTGGGAAATGTCTCTGCAGAAAGCGTTGAAGAGGGTACATATTATATAAGAATAGAAGGTCTCGGAGATTATTATGCAGGGCTTTTCACTCTTTATGCTCCCTATGAAATTCTGCCTGCAGTATGCTGTCCCGATTGCGGCAGACCCGTACATAAAGGAGAGATTAATGAATACGTCTGTCTTCTTATCTCTTTCATCAAGCTTGTTGTTTCATTTTATAAAACAGTTATAGTCAAATAAACAAACACAGCGAAAGGAGCTAAACTATGAAAAGATTCTTATCAATCATGCTCTCAATCTTAATGGTTGTGACCATGATTCCATTCACACCGCTTACGGCGAGCGCAGCTACCACGCCTAACTACATCGCCAACATCGGCGTTGCTCAGGACGGCAGCAGTGGCAGCACCGGCGTCAACGACTGCAAAAGTGAGCTTTCCGGTCATATTATCATTGATCGTGACCTGAACGATGATGCGGGCGGTGACTATGTCTATATGGGCTATAAGACCACCACCGATCCCAGCAAAGCTATCACCGGTATCGTGTTCCGTTTTGGCAAAAATCCACCCAGTTCCATCACCTACAACGGCTATACCTTCTACCTTGTGGGTGGCCAATATGAAACCAACACCGCCAGCCAGGGCGGCTATATCGATTTGAACGCCTACGCCGGCGGAGACTATATCTATACCTATGTTACAAGAGATCAGAACTACGGCGCACCGCTGACTGCTATGACAGTCAACGAGTCCTCCTCTTATTCAGGATGGAACACCGGTACCAATACATCCGGCAATGTCATTGACCTGAACGATGGTGCGGGCGGCGACTATCTTTATCTGCACTATAAGCGCTTCTCCGAAACGGTCAGTGCCACATATCATTATTTTACATCTAACCTTCTGCGCACAAGTTCCACCGAGTCCGGTACGGTCAAGAACCATCTGGATCCTATGACCAAGGTGCCGGACGTCGCCAAAACTGTTAGTGCCGATGGCGATACCTTCACTTTTGTTGGGTGGAGAGAAGATGATGTCGCAGGTGCACCAACGATCACATCTCCCTCAACCACCTACATGAACGCACCCAAAACCTTCCGCGCGGTCTATTCGAGAACGGTGGAATTGAGATATCATGCCATTGGTGCCACCGGCGGACCTGCTACGCAAACTGCTAACCAGTATGTTAACATAGGCACAACAGTGGAAGATATGCAGCCTATTACCTTTACAGTCTCCAGTACCGTTCCCACCCATGATTCCAAGTGTGCTTTCTTGGGTTGGTCCCGATCAGGCGATAACAAAATATATAAGGCCAATGATCGCATTACCACTACCGGCGGTGCTGCTCTGTTTGCCGAATGGCAGGATCATGTCTATGTGAATGGTGTCTGTACCGCCTGCGGTTACCACACTTGTAGCTTTGATGATAACGGCTTCTGCACTGTCGGCAACGATTATGAGCCTGCTGAGCTTAAAGACGGCTATTATCAGATCAAAAACGGCGGCAACCTTTTCTGGTACGCAAACTACATAAACACTGTTGACAGAACAGCAAATGCGGTTCTCACAGCAGACATCGACCTTGAAAACAGACCGTGGACACCCATCGGCTCCACGGGTGAAAACAGCAACAACTTCCGCGGTGTCTTTGACGGACAGAACCACACTATCACAGGTCTTAATGTTGAAGGCGGCAGAGCAGGTCTCGGCTTCTTCGGCGAGGTAAGAACCGGTACAGTCAAGAACTTCACCATCTATGGTGAGGTGGTTGCTAACACTGAAGTCGATTATGTCGGCGGTGTTATCGGCTCGGCTTGCGGTGTCAACGGTGAAACTGACCTTGAAAGAAACGGCGCTGTTATTCAGAATATCACCTCTTATGTAAATCTTACTGCAAAGGCACACGGCGTTGGTAAGATAGGCGGTCTTGTGGGCTACGCAAACCACCAGAGCCTTATTGAAAACTGCTCCTGGTACGGCACCTTTGATGCAGGTGAGTACCGTGTGGACAACGGCGCCGGCGGCTTTATCGGACGCATTCAGGAGAGTTCAAGTGAAGTTACTATCCGTAACTGCGGAGCCTACGGTACAATAAAGACAAATTACGCAGGTGACTATAATGATACCGCGACCATTTATATGGGCGGATTCCTGAGCTTTTCCAACACGGACGCACAGACTACCCTTGAAAACTGCCTGTTTGCAGGTAAGTTTGAGCGCGGTGAAAATCTGACCGATGAGGCATTTCTTGGCGCATTTGGTACCCTTCGCAGCGTTAACGCAATCAAGAATTGCTATTACCTCGGTGACGACGGTCTTGAGGCTGTACACAGCGATTCGCCTCTGAACTCCGGTAGTGATAACGTAGAAATCACAAAGGTAACAGCGGAACAGCTCACAAGCGGTGAGACAGCCTATAAGCTGGGCGATGCCTGGGGTCAGAACATCGGTACAGATGATTATCCCATTCTCGGCGGTGAAAAGATTTACTGTGGCTACGCTTCCTGCGGCGCTTCCGAGGTTATTTATACCAACGACTCTGATGCCACCACAGAGGAAAAGCCCAACCACTCTACCGGCGCGGTGGGCGACAAAGAAGCTACCTGCGCCAGCAAGGCTTACTGCTCTGTTTGTGAGAGCTACTACGGCGAGGTTGACAAGACCAACCACGATTCCTCCGTGGAATGTGAAAACGGCTTCTGCCCCTACGGCTGCTATGAGCCTGCAGTGTTGAATAACGACGGCGTTTACGAAATCTCCAATGCAGGTCAGCTCTACTGGTTTGCCGCACAGGTTGATGCGGGCAAAAAATCCATCAGCGGCAAGTTGATGGCGGATATAGTGGTCAACGAAGGAACCGTCACTGCATCCTCCACAGGCTTGAGGGCATGGAACCCCATCGGCTATTACAATAGCGAATCAAACTATATTACTATCAAAGGCACCTTCGACGGCAACAACAAGACCGTCAGCGGATTGTACTTTAACAAGACAACAGCCAGGGGTGTCGGCCTGTTCTCCTGTGTGGACTCAGGCAGTATCGTGAAGAATGTGGGTGTCATCAATTCCTACATTAACGGTCGCATGTATGTTGGCGGCGTGGCGGGTTGCGTTTTAAGCAACGGCACCGTAGAGAACTGCTATAACACCGGCACCGTCGGCGGAACAGACGAAGTCGGCGGCGTGATTGGAAGTAACTACGGTACTGTAAATAATAGCTATAACACCGGCGCCGTTAATGGACGTGGTAGCTATGTCGGCGGCGTGGTTGGACGTAACTTTGAAAAAGGCATTACACAGAACTGCTACAACACCGGTACCGTCAGAGGAAGTGAATATGTCGGCGGCGTGATTGGAGAGATCAACGGCACCGGCACCGTAGAGAATAGCTATAACACCGGCATCGTAAGCGGAAATACTTTTGTCGGCGGTGTGCTTGGTTATAACTATAGTAACTTAGTACAGAACTGCTATAACACAGGTAACATCAGCGGAAGCGGCGACGATGTCGGCGGAGTGGCTGGCTGGAACTATGAAGGCACCGTACAGAACTGCTACAACACCGGCACTGTCAGTGGCGTTTTATCTGTTGGCGGCGTGATAGGTGGTACTTACAAAGGTCGCAACATTAACTGCTACAATATCGGCACCGTCAGCGGCGAATCCTATGTCGGCGGTGTGATGGGAAAAAGATATACCAGCGCCGGTACCGCCACCAACTGCTACTACCTGATCGGTTGCGCCAAGGACGGCAACAATACTGTTCAGTATGGCATCGGCAATGAAACAAAAGGCAGCACAACCGCGGACAGCGAAGGCTCCACTATCGGCAAGACCGCCGAGCAGTTTAAGTCCGGCGAGGTAGCCTATCTTCTGAACAGTCCCTTCGGACAAAACATCGGCATAGATGATTATCCCGTTCTTGACGGCAAAAAGGTTTACTATGGCTACGCTTCATGTGCGGCTGATGCTGTTATGGTTTATACTAATAACAGTACTGCAAGTGACACAAAGCCAGGTCACACCGGAGGCGAAGCAACCTGCGTCAGCGGTAAGCTTTGTGAAGTCTGCGGCGCAGAATACGGTGAAATTGATCCTGATAATCACGATTTTGATGAAAACGGAAAGTGTATCAATTGTAAGGTTCAGGCTGTGGCAAGCTCCACCATCAACGGAGAAGTCACATATTACCTGACTTTAAACGAAGCAATTGTTTCAGTTGATAACTGTTCAGCCGAAGATAAAGCTGTGGTTAAACTGCTTAGTGACGTTGCTTTGGGTAGCTCAAGACAATATATATTATCCGGTGAGTTTACTCTTGATCTTGCCGGCCACAAGATTACAGCTGAACATATAGCGATTGAAATCAGCGGTGAAAGCAATCCCGTTGTTACTTTTGTCGATTCATCTGAAGCTAAGACCGGTGGAGTATTTGTTGAAAAAGAAGGCGATCCTGAAAGTGGCTATCAATACATAGCTTTGAATATAGGTCCTGCTAAAGTAGTCATTGAGGGCGGAACTTATTTAATCGACGGTCGTCTTGACGGTTGTCCCATAACCGCATCCGTAGGTGAAGTTACTATTAAAGGCGGTACCTTCTACGGCTGTGTAAGTTCAGACTATCAGAGCTCAATGGACATCTACGGCGGAACCTTCATCAACACAGAGGAGTATGGCTACTGCGTAAATTCCGGTCTGGAAGCTGATGTGAACATCTATGGCGGTGAATTTATTGCTTCAGGATATGACGGCGGTACATTGTCTGCACTTAACGGAAAGCTTACAGTTTACGGCGGTACATTCACTTCAGAAACAGACATTACAGCAATGGATAAAAATATCACTCTGAATATAGCTGAAGGGAAGACCGAGGGCGCTAAATTCATTAATGGTCTTAAAGCTTGTTATTACACTTATGGTGTAACGTTGGCAGACAGTCTTGCTGAGGGAATGGCTTACTGGCAGGGCGATAAGATGATTGCTCTGACCGACGAACAAATAGAAATTACCGGCGGCGATGTAGTTATCAAGGCTGAGTGTCTCCACGGAAACTACACCGACGGCTTATGTGATATATGCGGCATAGAGTGCGCTCACGAAAATCTGACTTCCGGTGTATGTGATGTCTGCGGCCTTTCTTTCTTATCAGTTAAGATTAATATGATTGACGGTTACGGCGACGGTTGGAATTATGCAGAAATCACCGTTAAGGAGTTCGTTGACGGTTCATTTTCAGAAATAGCCGTTGCAACCATTGAACAAGGTGATGAAGCTGTCTTTACTATAAATCTTAAAAAAGACAGAACATATATTTTCACTTGGAATGAGGGCGAATATCCCGATGAATGTGCTTTTGAAATATATGTTGACGGTGAGATCGTTTGTTCGACCACAATGGCAAGTATTTTTGAAGATCAAGCAATCTTATATACAAATTGTAAACATTCAGGCGGCACACAGAATTGCGGCGGCTATAAGTGTGAAATCTGCGGACTTTATTACGGTGAAGGAACGGGTGAACACACCGGTGGCAATGCAACCTGTATAGAACAGGCAGAGTGCGAAGTTTGCGGCAAATCTTACGGTGAACTTGAAGAACATGACACATACGGTTCAGAACAGACCTGTAAGGGATATTACTGCAATAAATGCGAAGAATACGTCGGCGAAAAAGACGAAACAAAACATATCTGGTATTACGGCCGGTGTGACCTTTGCGGAGAAGAATATCCGGATTCCGAAAATTGCGAACATGATTGGATCAACGGCGAATGTTCAATATGCGGAACGGTATGTCCTCACGAAGAATATGAAAACGGTAAATGCACGGTTTGTGGCTGTTATATGGCGTTTGAATTAATCACAGGTGAAGATGTAACCTATTATCATTCTTTCTCTGAGGCTCTTGAAGCGGCAGAAGACGGCAGCACCATCAAACTTATGAAAAACGTTGTTGATACTGACAGTGTTGAAATTAATAAGGCAATCACATTTGACTTTAACGGAAATAAATGGGAACAGCCTTCTTCCGGACAACATACTGTAAATGCAAATGTAACATTCATCGATTCAGTCGGTGGCGGAAAAACAAACTACAGCATACATATCGCCAATCCTTGTACTTTTAAAGGCGGAACATACGAAAAGATCAGAGTAGTTTATGAAACTGAAGATACGCTTGAAGACTTCCTCGGTGATTGCTACGAATATTATGATTATTACACGGATGAAATGCTGGATCTTACCGGAGAAACAGAGACAAATACAACGGTAACCATCAAAGAAAGCCACACCGGCGGCAAAGCAACCTGCACTGAAAAAGCAGTTTGTGAAGTTTGTGGAGCAAGCTACGGTGAAGTTGATAAAAATGCACACGACTGGTCAAATGGTAACGGTATTTGTGCAGACTGTGGCGAGCCGGACCCCACGGCAACAGCTTATGTCAGCAAGAACGGTAATATAATCGGATGTTATGCTACTCTGAATGAAGCTCTTGATGCAGTTGCAAACTGCACTGAAGACGATAAGGCTGTTGTGAAGCTCCTGAAAGACATAGATGTTGATAAAGATTATATCAAAATTAACTCAGGCGTGTTTACTCTTGAGCTTAACAGTAAAACAATAAGCGGTAAAGATATGATATTGTATATAACTGACGGTGCAGTTGTTACCGTTCAGAATGGTGCTATCAAAAGAATTTCCTCTGATGAAGAACACGGTAGTGCGCTGAGTGTATCCGGCAGTACGGCATATATTATCAACTGCGATGTCACAAATGATTATGCTGCACACGGTAGTGGTGTTGGCGTCAGCGATTCGGCTACCGTCGAGATTATCGACAGTAATCTCAGCGCAGATGAGCGTGGTTTGTACGTTCAATATTTCTGCCATGTGACCATCAGCGGTGACAGCGAAATCACAAGTCCTACGATGAATGCTATTGAATCTTATTTTGGTTCCACAGTAGAGATCAAAGGCGGCACCATCACAGCTCCCGGATACGGTGTGTATGCTGACGATGGCGTTGTAACAATCAGCGGCGGTGTTATCAGCGGCGGTGAATCGGACTTGTATTCAGATGGTGTAGCCTTTAAGCTGATTTGCAGTGAAGGTAAGGATGAAGGTCCTTCTTTCCCCGGAGGCATTACGGTTACAGGAGGCTATTATGATGATGACTATAATTATTGTTCTGTGAATCTTAAAGATATTATCGGCGAAGGTGCGGGTTATTGGCAGGGTGACACTATGGTTGCTGTGTTAGACGGACAGACAGAAATAACTGGCGGTGATGTAGTTGTCAAGGCTTATGATGAACCTGTTTACTCAGGCTGGACAGAGCTTGACGGCAACTGGTACTATTATGATCCTGAAACTAATGAAGAAGTAAGCGGCGTAGCCCGTGTACCTTATCCCGCTGAAAAAATCAACGGTGTAAGCTATGGTCCTGATCAGGAAACTCTTGATTACTGCACTTCAAAGGGTACAGAATTCATTGATGGCGAAACAGGCTTGTTTGTTTTCGATGAAGACGGTAAGTTCCAAAGCGATTTAACCGATCTTGTGACTTATGAAAACGAAATCCGCTATGTTAAAAATGGCTTCATCGGCTGGCATCCCGGCTTTGTTGAAGTTGACGGCGAGCTTTATTACTTTGTTGGCGATGAAGAAGTGGGCGGAAACAAAGGCGCAGACGGCGACATCTGGCTTATCAGACCCAACGGATTTGCCGGCTTCGCATACGGAGATATTTATAACTTCAAAAACGGCAAGCTCAGCGGAGCTAACGGAATTTCCGACGGAAAATATTATGAAAACTCAAAACTCATGGTAGGCAAGGGACTTGTTGAAATCGAAGTTGAAGGCGAAAAGAAATATATCTATGTTCGCTCAACCGGCAATGTTGTTGCTAATGCAGATTTCTGGATTGCAGAAAACAACTTTAATATTGTTCCCGGTATGTATAGCTTTGATGAAAACGGCTACATGAAGAATGTTAAGTTTACCAACAAAAACGGAATCTATTTCGAAAACGGCGCATATTTCTATTATGTTGACGGCGTTAAGAACTATGCAGGTCTCATTCAGTATTCAGGCGAGGCAAGCGACGGAACAGTTTATGAAAATGACTGGATCTATGTTCGTTCAAACGGACAGCTTGCAACAGGCAAATATTGGACAACCAAGAGCAATGGCGCAATGACTGCTAAGGAATATATTTTCGATGAAACCGGTGCAATGGTTATAACAACCGGTATCGTTGAAGAAAACGGTAAATTATATTACTATGTCAGCGGAATCAAGCAGCTTTGCTTAGGCCTTATCGAGCTCGACGGCAAGTATTACTATGTAAGAACAAACGGCGAAGTAGTAAGAAGCCAGACATATTGGATTACCAATGTTAACGAAACAGGTGTTGTTGCTCAGGCTTATGAGTTTGGTGCAAACGGCGTTCTTCAAAATCCTGTTTTTGAATCAGATGACGCTGAATTAAACGGTGTTGTTGATGGCTATTACTATAAAGACGGAAAGATTGCCTACGGCGCAGGTCTTGTTGAGCTTGAAGACGGAAGCATCATTTACGTTCGTTCAAACGGTAAGCTTGCAACAGGCGAATATTGGCCCACAACACTCAACGGAGTTCTTCCTGCCGGCAGATATGACTTCGGTGAAGACGGACGACTTGTAATCAAATAAGCTTGATAAAACAATAGTGTTGATTGATTTTTAGCTTAAACCAGGCGCTCTATGCCTTTATGACATAGAGCGCTCTGCGGTTTATATGAGATGAAAATTTCAAAATAAAACAGATAAAACTTTGTCTGTTTTATTTTGAAATTTATAAAAGAGAATTCGGAGGCAAAGCAATGATAAAACTTCTTCGTTCCATAAAAAATATTCCGAATACTATTAAGTGCAAATATAACTATATAAAATTCAAAAAGTTTACCCAACACGGTGAGGGTCTTGATCTGAATGCTTGCTCCGATTGCGGAGCCGATTTTCCGGGCAGTATCAAAATCGGCAAAAATTGCCGGATTTACGGAAGATTGCTTACTCAGGATCAAGGAAAAATCAATGTCGGTAATAATTGCTGCATATATGAGCGCTCCTTTGTCGGTAGCGTTGAAAGCATTGATATTGGTAATTGCGTAATGATTTCAAACCATGTCCATATTTTTGATAATAATAATCACCCGACCTCAGCTTCAGAAAGAATGGAAATGTGTCTCGGTGGCTTCGACGGTGATCCATGGCGTTGGAAACACTCGAAAAGCGCACCAATCATAATCGAAGATAATGTCTGGATCGGTGAATATTCAGCCATAATGAAGGGCGTGAGAATAGGCGAAGGCTCTGTTGTTGCTGCTCATGCTGTTGTAACAAAAGATGTTCCGCCATTTTCAATTGTTGCCGGAAATCCTGCTCGGGTGGTGAAGAGTGTTGAACACTAAGCTTAAGCTTTCAAAAGGCGCTTCAGGTGATGCAGTTTTGCTCACTTTTATAAAGTTTGTAACAATGGCGCTTGGTCTTGTCACAACTCGATTGCTGTCTGAATATTTGTCGGTTCATGACTACGGAACCTATTCTCAGATTCTTTTAATAATTTCCACCGTTTCTTCTTTCACGATTCTCGGAATGATGGATGGGGTTAATTTTTTCTATTGTGATGAACAAGACGAAGCTAAACGTGAGTCATATACAGCAACAATCTTTTCCTTGCAAATTGTTGTCGGAACAATTTCAGGTCTTGCAATAATGCTTCTCAGCGTTCCGATTTGTCTTTATTTTAAAAACCTTGATTTAAAATCAATGTTGATTTTTGCCGCAGTTCTTCCTGTAATGCAAAATCTTCTGGGAATGTTTCAGGTTTTGCTCGTTTCCGTTGGAAAGGCAAGAATGCTCGCCGTGAGAAACTTTGTTGTTTCTGTGGTTCGACTGATTGCCGTTGTTATAGTTTTAACTGCTTTAAAAAACATTGCTTTCATTTTAGCGGTAACCTTGGTTCTTGACACTTTGCAAATTGCTTTTTTTGTTTTAATGCTTAAAAAAAGCGGTTGCAAAATTCGTTTTTCAAAAGCCGATGTCCGCTTACTGAAAAAAATATTAAAATATTGCGTTCCTATGGCTGTTTTTACTGCTGTAAATGCCCTTAACCGCGATATTGATAAATATCTGATATCTTTAATGACTGATACGGAAACGCTTGCTGTGTACGCAAATGCGTCAAAACCGTTGCCCTTTGATATAATAATGGCTTCTTTTTGTACTGTGTTAATTCCGCATATAACAAGATTTGTTTCAAAAAAGAAATTTAATGAAGCTTCTGCTTTATATAAGCTTTTTCTTGAAATAGCCTATATAACAACAGGAATTCTTTGTTGCGCCGCAATTACGGTTTCGCCGCAGCTTATGAATTTGCTTTATTCAGATAAATATGTTTCGGGGCTTTCTGTTTTTGTTGTGTATATTTTGGTTGATCTTGTCCGATTTACCAATATAACCTTAGTGCTCAGCGCGGCTGGAAAAACAAAGTGGCTTATGGTTATGGGTGTATCTGCTCTGGGCTTAAACGGTGTTCTGAATTTTGTTTTCTTCAAGGCATTCGGAATAATCGGCCCTGCAGTTGCAACCTTAATAACCACCATTATTTTGGGTGCTTTTATGTTAGCTATGAGCGCAAAGGTTCTGGAAACGACTCTTTTCAGGTTCTTTTCAAAAGAATACTTTTTGTTGTTTGCCGCCGAAAGCGTTGTTTTAACAGTTCTTTTAAGAATGCTTTCAGCTTTTCTTTCAGAAAAAGGCGTTCACTATTTTCTTATTCTTGCCGGTGTTGCCGGTTTATTTGGTGTAATTATGCTTGTTCTTAACGGAAAGAGACTTTTAAGTAACATGAAAGAAGTAAACAAAGTTTTAAAACAAAAAGAAGAATAAAAGCTTAAACTAAGGAGAAAGTTTTATGAGTAAAATATCGAGAAAAATCGGTGCATTGATATATTATCCCTTTGCCAAAAAATTACCCTCTTCATGCTCAGGAATTCAGGTTGGACAAAAAGCCATAAGAGCCTTTTGCGGCAAGCTCATGCTCAAGGAATGCGGAAAAAAGGTGAATATTGAGCAAGGAGCAACTTTTTCTGCAAGAACCTCGCTGGGTGATTATTCAGGTATCGGTTATAACGCAAGAATCAACGGCACCTGCACTATCGGCAAGCATGTTATGATGGGCTCAGATGTTGTTGTTTTAACCCGTAACCACGCTTTTGACCGAACAGATATTCCAATGATGTTTCAAGGCTTCGAAGAGGAGCGCCCCGTAACAATCGGCAACGATGTCTGGATAGGCGACAGAGCAATGATTCTTCCCGGTGTTAATGTTGGTGACGGAGCAATAATTGCTGCCGGAGCTGTGGTTACAAAAGATGTTCCTGAATATGCTGTTGTGGCAGGTGTTCCGGCTTCAGTAATAAAAATGAGAAAATAAAAATAAAACAATATTTCAGTTTTTATGTGTTTTAAGATACAGTGAGGCTGTTATTGTGAATTAAACTATCAGCAGGAGAAATAACCTTGGATAATAAATTAAAAGACGAAATTAATTTTAATGAAAGCGGTTCATCAGGCTTCATAACCGACTCAACAGAAGAGGAAGCTTTTGAAAACGATGAAAAAAGAAGCCACTCTGATCATTCCCATAGCTCTTCTCATCATCACCATCATCACCACCATCACACTCATTCATCAAAAAAGCGCCGAAAGAAAACAAATAACAACCGTAAAGATAAGCTGAAACGCTTTATAAGGCATAACAAAAAATATTTGATTTATTGTCTTATTACTTTTGTTGTGCTGTTATGTTTAACTTTTGTCGGAAAATATCTCGACGGAAAAATCGGTGTCTTCAGCGGTGATGAACCTACGCTGTCAGAAAATTCAGAAGAAAATCAGAATTTACAAAGAATACACATAGATATTCCTTTCTTTGCTGAAGATGTTGAAATTTCGGGTTCTGCAGTTATGGCTTTTGTTAACGCAGAAGAAGGAACGGCTGTCAGCGATATTTTTGATCAATATAAAACATCTTCAAACCGTCTTGATATCGGAAGACCGGTTGAGATTTCTTATGAGATTTCAGATCTTCCCGGTGGCTACAGCGTTAAAAAAGCTGAATTTCTTGTTGCTGATAACAAAGAAATGAAAAACCCACTTGTCTTTGATTCAGACGGCTACAACACAAAAATAGAGGTGTATAACTTAAAAACCGGCGCGCAGTATTATTATCAAATCAATCTTACCTTCAATAATTCTGCTGAGGCTTCAGTTGGCGGAAGCTTCAAAACTGCTAAGGGACCGAGAATTCTCAATGTTGAAGGTGTATATAACATGAGAGATATCGGCGGTTGGCCTACGGCTGACGGAAAAGAAATCAGGCAAGGCCTTCTTTACAGAGGGTGCGAGATTGACGGTGCGGTCGAATCAAAATACACAATTACCCAAAAGGGAATAAACACAATGCTGACTGTGTTGGGAATTAAAACCGATATGGATCTTCGTGCTGAGTCTGATAACAGCAAAGGAACCAACGCTCTCGGCGCAAGTGTAAAGCATACTTATTATTCAGCTCCGATGTATATGGGCGTTTTCGGTGAAAAAGAAAACAAAGAAAGCATCAGAAGAATTTTTTCTGATCTTTCAAAAAAGAGCAACTATCCTGTTTATCTTCATTGTACCTATGGTCAGGACAGAACAGGAACTGTATGTTTCCTTCTTGAAGCGCTTCTTGGTGTTGAAAAAGAAAACCTGATGAAAGATTTCTATCTTTCAGGTCTCCACCACGGCGATGTTTACGGTGCACACGAAGGAATTGCCGATTTTGTAAAAACTCTTGAAAAAATGCCCGGAGTCACTATGAAAGAAAAGGTTGAAGGCTATCTTCTTTCAATCGGTGTAACAGAAAAAGAAATCAGAAACATAAGAAACATTCTTTTGCAAGTATAAAATAGCAGAGAGAATAAAAAAGTCAAACTTAAAGGGGCTGTAAAAAAAGTGCAGACTGCATAAAACAAGACAACTAAAGGGTTTCTTTCGATATTGAACTACCAAAGAAACCCTTTAAAACTGTAAAAATCAGCAAAAGCAGGCAAAAACAAGGTTTTTGCGTTTTATGCTATAAACAAACCTCGCCCTCGGAGTACC
>JAFUPA010000060.1 GCA_017481575.1 Clostridia bacterium
AAAAAACTCGTCGGCTTGGTTGGTGTACCTCAAAAGACAATATTTTCCCACATTTAACCAATCTTTCACAAAAAAATCATCCGAGACTCGCTTTTACACGAATCTCGGATTTTTTTCTGGCTGTTTTTTTACAGCCCCTTTCTTCTTACTCTATTGTAAACAGGTCATTCGGTGTGCAGTCAAGAATTCTGCACAGTTTTTCAATCGTTTCAAGCTGTAGACCTGTCAAGGTGTTATCGCAGAGTTTATTTACGGTTTTGTATGTTGTCTGCATTTCTTTGACGAGCCAATATCGTGTCTTTTTCTTTTCATCAAGCAGGGACTGAACATTCATTTTTATCATAATTCATCACCAATAAAATTGTACCATTCATCAACCTGTAATATAATTAACCTATTGGTAGTGTACCAAATGGTTGACTATTTAAAAAAGTTGTGATATACTTCTCTAAAAACGAAGGAGTGTTTTTATGGCATTGATAAACTGCCCTGATTGTGGAAAAGAGGTTTCGGATTCAGCCAAAAATTGTATTCACTGCGGATGTGTTCTTAAGCAGAATCTTGTTAAATGTCCCGAGTGCGGCAACGAAGCGCCCGAAGGAACAAAGACTTGTGCAAAGTGCGGTTTTGCTTTCAGAAGCGAAGATACAGCACAGAAGGTTGTTGTGGTGAACAAAAGAAAGCTTTTTACAAGAAAAAAGTTGTTTATGGTAGGCCTGATTTTATTTTTTATAGTGTCTGCAGTTTTTCTATTAGTACATTTTATATCAAAGGATCATCCAATTCTTAATGCATCAAACACGGAAATGCTCAACCTTACCAGAGATGCATATATGTCAGGTTTCCCCATAGGGGGCAAAATATTTTTTACAATCAGCAATATTTTTCGTTATATTTCTGTTGCGCTTTCAATTGTTCTTCTTGCAAGATCGGCTTTAAGAAAAAAATGGGTAACGCTGATTTATTTTGTAGTAAACATTTTATCTCTGCCGTACTTACTTTTTGGAGATATCTTATTTACTGATCTGTTCTTTTTAATTTTTACCGGTCCGATGTTCCCACTGATTTTGCCTGCTTTGGCACTACAGTTTGTTGCACTTTTCATCAAAGACGAAGAATAAAGGCGGTAAATAAATGGCTCTTATATCCTGTCCCGGCTGCGGTAAGCAGATTTCCGATTCCGTCAAGACTTGCGTTCACTGCGGCAGAAAACTAACAGAAAAAGATAAGCTGAAGAATAATATAGATAAAAATGTCATCGTTACAAAATCTTTTATTTCAAAAAATAAAAAACTTTTTAAGATAATCTTACCGATTCTTCTCGCAATTATAGTTGTAGGTATTATCGTTTATGCGATGTGGTACAATTCGGGTGTGCAGGTTTCCCGTCGCCTTGCTGAAGCTGCTGCCGCAACACTTGAAGACACCCGAGAACAGCTTGAAGTATTGGAACAAAAATCCTTCGATATGCAAGAATATTATTATGATTAAAATTATCAAGCTCGGGTTTTATAAAAAGCAAAACACGGTTTTATGTATGAAGTTTGGTGAAAAATTTTAATTTGTTGGGGTGTTTTCAATACACGGTTGCGTTGCAACCTACACCTCACCACCGCCTATGGCGGAGCCTCTCCTCGAGGAGAAGCCTTGATTTAACACAAATTTGACAGCCTTCCCCTAACGAAGTGTGAGGGGAAGGGGGACCACGATAGTGGTGGATGAGGTGTCAGAAAGAAACAGACAAACCCCAATTTGTCGAACAAAACTGATGGGTTTTTCTTGACATTTTACTGTTGTGTGATATAATTCTATTTGTGGATTAGATTGAAAGTAAGTTTGTAACTGAAAGTAAATTCCACCTCGGTCACCCTGCCGTGTAAAAATCAAGGGTTTTTTCTTGCAGAAGTGGCGGAATCGGCAGACGCGCTAGATTCAGGTTCTAGTGAATGCAAATTCGTGAGGGTTCAAGTCCCTTCTTCTGCACCAAAGACATCTTGACACCTTTAGGTGTTGAGATGTCTTTTTTGTTTGGGACTTTAACCTCAAGATGGTTAGTTGCGTAAAAATTTTTAAAGTGGTATACTTTTGTTCCAAGGAGTGATTTTATGTCCGCTATCAATCCCGATTTGCAAAAATATATCGAAACCGAAATTCTGCCGCAGTATGCGAAGAACGACGGCGGTCATTCGTTCGTGCATATAAGCTATGTAACCGAGCGTTGTCTGCGGTTTGCAGAGCAATTTAAAAACATTGACCCGAACATCATTTACACCGTTGCGGCTTTTCACGACATTGCTCACCACATTGACAAAAAGAATCATGAAAAGCTGTCGGCTGACTGTTTTTATAAAAACGAAGTGATGAAAAATTTTTTCTCGCAGAATGAGCGACTGCTGATTAAAGAAGCAATTGAAGACCACCGTGCTTCTCTTGACACAGCACCCCGAAGCGATTACGGAAAAATCATATCCTCTGCCGACCGTTCGACGGATGCCGATGAATTTCTGCGCCGCACGCACGCATACACGCTCAAACATTTCCCCGATTGCAACGAGCAGGAAATGATAAACAGAGCTTATGACCACACATGTGACAAATATGGTAATTCGGGCTATGCCAAGCATTATGTCAGGGACGAGGAATACGAAAATTTCCGTGAATACATAAATCTGCTTTTGGCGGATAAAGAAATTTTTGCAAAAAAGTATAGAGAGGTTAATAACTTTTAATTTGTCTGCATCTTTCTGTTTTGGTATTAACTAAAGGTTAGGGTGGCTCCACTTGTCAGGGGAGCTGGCGAGCGTAGCGAGACTGAGGGGTAGTCAGAGTAGCAGTTTACTTATCTCTCCCTCCGTCTTTTGCTTCGCAAAATCCACCTCCCTCGTCAGATGGAGGCAACGGCTACAATCAGTTTTATCAATATTCAAGACCTCGACAAACCCCAATTTGTCGGGATGTTTTTTCTAAAAATTCATCAATACCACAAAAACCGCCTTTGGAAATCCAAAAGCGGTTAATTTTTTCAAATATACTTTTATTTTTTGAAGGGGTATGGCTTTATTTCATCCGTTCTTCCCAAAAGATAGTCTATACTTGTATTATAATAGTTTGCAAGTTTTATCAAGACATCTGTCGGGATATCTCTTGTTCCAAGTTCATATCTTGAATAACAAACTTGTGAACAATTTAATATTTGAGCTAAATCCTTTTGGAGCAAATCATGGTCTTCTCTTAAATTTCTAATTTGTTCGTACAAGATATCACCGCCCCAAAAGTATGATATCTTTATTATATGTAAACCAATTTGGTATATTGACATATAAACCAAATTGGTTTATACTCTTTTTGTAACTAATTCGAGGGAGGTTCCTCGAAATTAGATTTAATTATTATTAAAGGGGCTGTGACTAATGAAAAAAAGTAAAAAAAGATGGATTATATTTGCAGTAATTGCTTTAATTGTAATAATTGCAATAGGTTCTGCGGGGGATGACACTTCGGAGCAAACAAACATAGAACAACAAACAACGCTCTCAACTTCTGATAACGGTAACAACACCTCTACAGAAATTGATTCAACAACACAAACAACAACTACAACAAAAAAACCTATACCTGCTGAGACAATTAGTCAGATAAATGCGGTAAGAAAAGCGGAATCATATTTGAATTATACTGCTTTTTCAAGAACAGGATTGATTGAGCAGTTGGAATTTGAAGGCTTTTCAAAGGCAGATGCAACCTATGCTGTTGACAAAATAAATCCTGATTGGAATGAGCAGGCGGCAAAGAAGGCAGAATCATATTTAAATTATACATCATTTTCTAGAAGTGGTTTGATAGATCAACTTAAATTTGAAGGTTTTACTGACTCTCAAGCAGAATATGGCGTAAAAGCCGTTGGATATTAAATTAACAAAACCCGAAGCTTCGGGTTTGTTCTTACTCCAACACAGCATACCCACAAACGGGCAGTTTAATTTCTGTTACATTTTCGCCTGTGATAATGTTTGTGTACTCCCTGTCAAGCGTAACGGTTTTTTCTTCGTCGGAGAAGTTGAGAATGAAAACATGTTCCCCTCTTTTCCTTACACTCACGCCGTCGGGAACGGAAATATTTACGGCATCAAGGATTAAATCCTTTGTGATATCCGTGACAAAATCCTCGGCAAAATCGCCACCGTTTGCAAAGGCTACATAATATGCCTTACCCTTGCCGTATTCGTTGAGCGTAACGGCAGGTGCGCCTGCGTAAAAATCACTCTGATACTTGCCGAGTGTTTTTGCTTCGCTTGTGTGTAGAATATCGCAGATGTTGATAACCTCATACGTCTTGCCGTTGTAGCTGACGCTGTTCGTCATTCCCTCGGGAAGTGAATCCGTTTCCTCGCACCAAAGACCGAAAACATCCTTGAGCTTTTCTGCAGGGAAGCCTCCGAGATAGCAGAGGTCGTCCTTGTCAACTATGCCCGTGAGGTAAGTAGCAACAAATTTGCCGCCGCCCTTGACGTAGCTTTCAATTCTGTCGATTGTTCCGTCCTTGAGCATATACAAAAACGGTGCGATAACGAGGTCGTACTTTTCAAAATTGCCGTCCATCGGGATTATGTCCACGGAAATTCCTTTTTCCCAGAAAGGCTTGTACCACTTGACACATTCGCCGAAATAATCACGCTCGTTATTATTGTATCCGCAGAAAACATCGGTTGCCCACTTGTTCTGCCAGTCATAAACGATTGCAACCTTACCGTTGTAGCCCTTGCCGACAACTCCGCTCAATTTCTTAAGGTCTTCGCCAAGGTGTGCAACCTCTCTGAAAACACGGGTGTTCTCGTGTCCGCAATGGTCAACGACTGCGCCGTGGAACTTTTCGTGTCCGCCACGGCTTTTGCGCCATTGGAAATACTGCACACTGTCGGCTCCGTGGGCAACCGCCTGTATTGCGGATTGTGCCTGTCTGTTCGGCTTCGGAATTTTATTGACGGGGTGCCAGTTGACAATCGACGGCGTGCTTTCCATCATAAAGAACGGCTGACCGTCCTTCATCGAACGGAATGTATCGTGAACAAATGCTGTTTCGATTGCTTCGTGTTGCGTTGCTCCCCTGTCCCACGCAGGATAATTGTCCCACGAGATTAGGTCAAGATGCTTTGCAAAATCCTGATAGTCAATTCCGTCATACATCTTCATAAAGTTTGTGGTAATAGGGATTTCAGGAGTGATTTCACGCAAGGGTGCAATCTCGTTTTCGTAGAAAGAGATGTGACTGTCCGAAACAAATCGACGCCACGCAAGCTTCATTGCAACAACATGATTTTCGCCTCGGTCCTTGGGAGAGTTTATCTGTGACCAGTCTGTCATCTGGTGGCTCCAGAAGCCGTTCCACCATTTTTCGTTCAACTCATCGAGAGACTTGTAATGCGCCTTAAGCCAATCACGGAAAGCCTCCTGACAAAGCTCGCAATGACATTCGCCGCAGTATTCGTTGGAGATATGCCACATCTTGACTGCGGGGTGATTTTTGTATCTTTTTGCAAGAAGCGTGTTGATGTTGCGTACCTTTTCACGGTAAACGGGCGAGGTCAGGCAATGGTTGTGGCGCACGCCGTACTCGTTACGGATGCCGTTTTCGTTCACACGCAGAACCTCGGGATATTTCTGTGCGAGCCATGCAGGTCTTGCGCCCGACGGAGTTGCAAGGATAACATCCTTTCCGTTTGCGTGGAGCTTGTCGAGAAGAGTGTCAAGCCACTCAAAATTGTATACACCCTCCTCCGGCTCGAGCATTGACCACGCAAAAATGCCGACGGTTGCGCTGTTGACATTCGCAAGGTTCATCAACCGCATATCCTCGTCCCATACCTCGGGTGTGTTTATCCACTGGTCGGGGTTGTAGTCCCCGCCGTGAATTATATAGTCAAAAAATTTCTTTTCCATAACATCCGTCCTTTTTCAAGATATTTTTATTATACAAAAGAAGTCAACCACTTGCAACAACAATTCAAATGCAGTATAATTCTAATATCAAAGAAAGCGAGGGATTTTATGGAAAAGTATGATGTTTTAATTGTTGGCGGCTCGACAACAGGCTGTTGGTTTGCCGACAGAATGGCTCAGACGGGTGCAAAGGTGCTTGTTATTGAGAAGCAGTTACCCGATGATGTGTCCCGTGAATACGACATTTTCCACATGGGTGAGGAAGATATGAAGCGTTTCGGGCTTGAAATTCCCGACGAAGGTCACCCCGTGCGTGAATTCCGCTTTGAAAATTCAAATATGATTTCCCCCTACGGCACTTACCGCAAAAAAGGTGCTTACTCCCCCGTTATCGGTCTGCACAAGCACGACTACATAATGCTGATGGCTGAAAAGGCACAAAAAAGCGGTGCAGAATTCATTTACGGCGCATCTTTTACCGATTTCGTTTATGAAAACGGTAAAATCGTCGGTGCAAAGTACAAAACCGCTGACGGCGAAGAAACTGTTTACGCAAAAATTGTTGCCGACTGCTCGGGTATTCCGTCCGTTGCAAGAACCAAGCTGCCCGACACCTCGGCTGTATGCAACTTCAAGCTCACACCGAGAGATATTTTTTATGTTGTGCTTTATTACATTGAATATGCTGACAAAAATATAAACCCCCGTGACCTTGACGGCTTCTTTATGCAGTACAAATCCTGGTCTGCACCTGCAGGCGAGGGTTACGATGCAATTCTCGGTATCGGCGGCAGCTATTCGTACGAATATTCCGAGGAAGTTTTCAACACTCACCTTTTGAAAAATGTAAAATACCCCGAATACACCGTTAAAAAGGTTGAAAAGGGCATGACACCGTATCACCGTTCGGTTTACTCGTTTGTTGACGACGGCTTTATCGCAATGGGCGATGCCGCTTGCCTTACCAAGCCGACCTGCGGTGAGGGTTGCACCTCGTCACTTGTGCAGGCAGAGATTGCAGTTGACGTAATTTCCACACTTCTTAAGGAGAAACTTCCGCTTTCAAAGGAAAATATGTGGAGCATTAATAAGCGTTATATGGTTGCGCAGGGCAAGGATTTTGACTTTATGCGTCCGCTTCTTATGGGTGTTGTTACGCTCAATTATGACGAGGCTGAATATATGTTTGAAAACGAGATTATTTTCAGCGATGCACTCTTCAGCGGTATGGACGGCGATGACCTTAACTTAAAGCCTGCCGATGTTGCAAAATGGCTCGCAGGCATTGCAAAGGGTGTTGCAAAGAAAAAAATCCGTGCTTCGGCAGTCGGCAACGTTGTAAAAGGACTAAAGCAAGCACTTGAAATCGGCACGCTTTATGACAATTACCCCGACACACCGCACGGCTTTGACGAGTGGAAGAAAAAAGCAGATGCAAAATGGACTGAAATCGGTTCACTTGCAGACACTTGCGATCCCGAGATTATGGAGAAGTTGGGGTATTAAGTACAGAAGGGGCTGTAAAAAAACAGCCTGAAAAAGAAAAGGACTACAAACTTACCGAAAGGTAGGAATGTAGTCCTTTTTGTGATATAATTTACTTGCAATGAAAAAGAATATCACAAGAAAATATAATACACCATATCAATTAAA
>JAFUPA010000061.1 GCA_017481575.1 Clostridia bacterium
AACTACCTTTGTGTGCGTAGGGGCGTCTATCAGACGTCCGCCGATTTTGTGCTGATTTTGACGGACGACCAATGGTCGCCCCTACTTTCTCAACTATAATTCGTGCTTTTAAAAACAGCGTCGCAGACCCACAACTTTTGCGAAGCAAAAATTTCATATTGGCGAAGCCAATATTTCATCTGCGTAAGCAGATTTCACCCGACCGTTGGTCGGATTTCATTGCAAAGTCAAGGACTTTGCCCTACAAACCCCAATTTATCGAACAAAATTCAATTTACATTGTAGGGGAGCATATTATGCTCCCGCAAAATCAGCACAAAATACGCAGGCAGATGATATCTGCCCCTACGCACTCAATCATAATTGTAGCGGTAGGGCGGTGGCTTGCTGTCGCCGTTGTTGCAGAGATTTAGAAGTGAAGTTTGACAGCGTGATTGGGGTGTGATATAATTTAAATATACATAAGTGGATGTGCTAAAAGTGCACAGAGAACACCGTCCTTTGTGCACTGTGTCACCAATCAAGGAGGAATAATTATGGGCTTATTTAGCAACTTTTTTAAAGATTCTTTTGAAACTTGGCTTGAAAATGCATCTGACGAGGAACTCGAAGATGGTTACGAAGAAAGAAGACAACAATGGGTTGAAGATGGTTTCGGTGGCAATGGTGAAAAAACATCTGAAATGAAATGCATTGATAGTGAAATGAGTCGTCGTGCTGAAGAAAAATGGGAAAATAACCCAAGTCGTAATAAAGCCCTCCATTTTCGTTGGACAGACGTTAATCGCTGGAACAACGATTGATAAAATATAAATAGGATTAGTTATAATGAAAAAATTATTTTTAAAACGCTCGATTATAATTGTTTTGATAGTTATTTTACTTCTCACATTTTCTCTTGTGGGTTATTTTCTTTTTAAGCCTTGTGAACATCAATGGGTTGATGCAACTTGTGAGTCGCCCCAAATATGTTCGCTTTGCGATGAAACTGAAGGAACCAAATTAGAACATCAGTGGGCAGATGCGACTTGCGAAACTGCCGTAACTTGCACACTCTGTGATGAAGTGGCAGGTAATCCACTCGGACACAAATGGCAAGACGCAACTTGTGAAAAAGCAAAAGAATGTCTTGTATGTGGAAAAATTGAGGGTGGTCCTTTAGGTCATACATGGGAGAATGCAACATACACAAAACCTAAAACTTGCACAAACTGTGGTGAAACATCAGGCTCTGCACTCGTGAAACCTTCTAACAACAGTAGCAGTAGTAACAACAATTCAAGTGGAAACAGTAATACCAATAGTGGAGCTACCAAGGATTATGCAAAATGCTTAATTTGTGGTAATCGAACAAGTCGTTCTCAAACTAACTATTGTTCGTCTCATGATTGTATGGTCTCTTCCTGTCCGTATCCTGCGAAAAATGCTGTCGGTGCTTGGGGTAGTTATTGCGAATTCCATGGATGCCACCAATCAGGGTGTTTGAGTTATCCTATTGGTGGTACAGATTATTGTGGTGCACATGGCTTTGAAGACTAGAGCGCACAGGTGTTCTCTGCGTTCGGCTTGCTTTAAACAATAAATAATAGATATACTAAATTTACGGCGGGGCTTGCTCCGCCGTAAAACGTTTGCTCCGAAGCATCGGCTTTCTTATCCTATTTCTTTCTTCCTTAATATTGACATTATTTGCTTGTGGTGTTAAAATCAATGCGGAAATTTAAGAAAAATAAAAAACAGGAGACATTAAAATGAGTATTCTTGATTTAGATGTAATTAAAAGCTTTGTCCGTGTTTGTGACGACGGTTATTCAGAGGGCTGGCACGAAAGAAACGGCGGTAACCTTTCATACCGTATGACAGCCGAAGAGGTTGAGGCTTGCAAGGCTTACTTTACCTACGACAGACCGTGGGTAAATATGGGCGTTCAGGCAGATAACCTTAAGAACGAATATTTTATGGTAACAGGTACAGGTAAGTTCTTCCGTAATACAATCCTTGATCCTGCCGCAAACATCTGTATTGTTGAGATTAACGATGCAGGCGACAGCTACCGTATCGTATGGGGTCTTGTAAACGGCGGCGGCCCGACAAGCGAATTCCCGACTCACTTTATGAACCACAGCGTTCGTGTTGCCGCAACAGACGGAAAGTGCCGTGTTATCTATCACGCACATCCCGTTAACATCATCGCCCTCACATTTGTTCTTCCTCTCACATCAGAGGCTTTCTCAAAGGTTCTCTGGCAGAGCATGACAGAGTGCCCGATTATCTTCCCGAACGGTGTCGGTGTTGTTGAGTGGATGATTCCCGGCGGTGCGGAAATCGCACACAGAACCTGCGAGCTTCTCAAAACATATGATGCAGTTGTATGGGCTCACCACGGTCTCTTTGTTTCGGGCGATACATTTGACAATGCTTACGGTCTTATGCACACAATCGAGAAGTCAGCAGAAATTTACTGCAGAATTCTCTCTCTCGGTCAGCCTATCCGTCAGACAATCAGCGACCAGGGACTCATTGATGTTGCCGCTGCTTACGGTCAGACACTCAACAAGGAGCTCTTGAAATAATTTAGACAAAACGGCAGAATTGTCTATTTACGTTTGTCGAAATGTAAGATATAATTCACTTGATATTGTTAAAAGCGACGAAGATATTAAGTCTTTTCCGGATTTTTTCAGAGAGCCGACGGTCGGTGCAAGTCGGTATTTGAAGGCTTTGACTGTCTCGTATCTGAGCTTGATTCCCTAACCGTATTTTTACTGCATAAGGAGTCACGGCAAGCACCGTTATCATAGCTTAGGGTTTGAAAGAATCCGAAGAGTGGCTGTTTTCAGCAATATGGGTGGTACCACGGTAATTTTGTTTATCGTCCCTGAAGCACAATGTGTTTCAGGGATTTTTTATTTAAAAATCAATTATTATTTATTTTTAAGGAGAATATTTATGAGAAAGATTCGTGTGTCAGACATTACCTTAAGAGAATGTGCAAATTCAGTTGACCATTCTTTGAGCTTTAAGGAAAAAATCGAGATGGCAAAGCTAATGGATAAGCTCCACTACGACAGCATTGAGATGCCTGAAATCAAAAATGTTTCTACCGATGTTCTCTTGATAAAGACAATCGCTTCACTTGTTAAGAATACAGAGGTATGCGTTCCTGCCGGAATGAGTGCTGAAAGTGTTGAAACAGCTTGGAACAGCGTTAAGGGTGCGGCAAAATCGGCTCTTAAGGTAAGCGTTCCTGTTTCTGCAGTTCAGATGGAGTTCAAGTGCGGCAAGAAGCCTCCGGTTGTTAAAGAAATGGCGGCTTCACTTGTTGCAGAGTGCAAAAAGTATACCGACAATGTTGAATTCTCCGCAGAGGATGCAATGAGAGGCGAAAAGGACTTCTTATACAGCGTAATCGCCTCCGCTGTTGAGGCAGGCGCAAGCCGTGTTACTGTTTGCGACTCCGAGGGAACAATGATGCCGTCAGAGATTTCCGCTTTCATCGGCGACCTTTACGAGAACGTACCCGCTCTCAAGGACGTAACACTTTCAGTTGAAATCAGCGACGAAATGAATATGGCAATTGCAAGTGCATTTGCGGCAGTTAATGCAGGCGCAGGTGAAATCAAGACAGTTGCCGAAGGCTTTGCTTTCCCCACCGTTGACAGCGTTATGAAGGTGTTTAAGTTAAGAGGGGACTCAAACTCAGTTTCAAGCAAGATAAGAACTACCGAGCTTTCACGTGTTGTGAACCAGATGAAGAGAATGGTAAGCACAACAAAGAGTGAAACTTCACCGTTTGAAAACGGTGTCAACGACTCCGACGAGTCACTCACACTTGACAAAAACGACGACATTTCAACAGTTATCAAGGCTATCAAGAAGATAGGCTACGACCTCTCCGAAGAGGATAACTCAAAGGTTTACGACGCCTTCAAGCGTGTAGCTAAAAAGAAGGATTTTGTCGGCACAAAGGAGCTCGAAGCAATCATCGCTTCAACAGCACTCCAGGTACCGTCAACATATACAATTGAAAGCTATGTTATCAACAGCGGTAACGTAATTACTGCAACTGCAAACATCAAGCTCGTCAAGGACGGCGAGGCTGTAAGCGGTGTAAGCGTTGGTGACGGCCCGATTGATGCGGCATTCCTTGCAATTGAACAGATTGTCGGTCATCACTACGAGCTTGACGATTTCCAGATTAAATCTGTTACAGAGGGTCGTGAAGCAATGGGCTCTGCTCTTGTAAAGCTCCGTTCAGCAAGCGGCAAGCTTTATTCGGGTACAGGCATCTCAACCGACGTTATCGGTGCAAGTATCCGAGCTTATGTCAGCGCACTCAATAAGATTGCTTATGAGGAGGAATAAAGGTGAATTTAGCTTTTTCAACAAAGTTCCACAAGGCGAACGGACTTGGCGATTTTATAAAGATTGCCGATGAGCTTCGCTATGACGGAATTGAAATCCACGATATAAAAGCAGACGCTTTTTCGGGCAAGTCTTCACCCTTTAACCCCGATATGGCATCTGTAACAAAGCGTACTCTTGTAAACGCAAAGAAGTCAATCGTATGCATCAACGTCGGCTGTAACGTTGCAGACAAGGCTTCCGAAGAAGAAAATATGCAAAAAATCGAAACAGCAGTTTCGGTTGCAAACAATATAAATGTTCCTTACATCAAGGTTTATGCCGAGAGCGGTGACGAGGATGCTTTCGACTATGTAACCGGGTTTATGACAAAGGTAATCGCCTTGTGCGAGAAGAAGAATGTTGTTGTACTTGTTGAAACCTGCGGCATTTTTGCCGATACCAACAAGCTCTGCGACCTCCTCAACTTCTTTGCAAGCGACTTTATCGGCGCAGACTGGAATATGTACGAAACATACTTCCACACAAAAGAGGATGCCGAAAAAACTATCACAAACCTCGGTGCATATGTAAAGCTCGTTCATATGACAGACGCAAAGGCTTACGGCGAGCATACACTCATCGGTGAGGGTGTTCTTCCCGTTGAGGATATGGTCAACGCTCTTCGCTCAATCAACTACGCAGGCTTTGTATCTGTTGAGTGGGATCCCGAGTGGGTCAGCGAAATCGACGACCTTGAAATAGTCCTCACTCACTACGAAAGCTTCGTTGAAGCAATGGGCAGCACAAAGAGTGATAAAAAGTATTTCTATAATAAAACACGTACAGGTAAGTTCGTCTGGGAAAAAGAAGAGCTTGTTGACAAGACCTTCTCACAGGTGCTTGACACAATGGTTGAAAATTTCCCCGACCAGCTCGCATTCAAGTACACAACTCTTGATTACACAAGAACATACTCCGAGTTCCGTGACGATGTTGACACCTTTGCACGTTCACTCATCGCAATGGGCGTTAAGGCAGGTACACACGTTGCAGTTTGGGCAACTAACGTACCGCAGTGGTACATTGCATTCTGGGCGGCAACTAAAATCGGCGCAGTTCTCGTAACAGTTAACACAGCTTACAAAATCCACGAGGCAGAGTACCTTTTCCGTCAGTCAGACACTCATACCCTTATTATGGTTAAGGGCTACAGAGATTCTCACTATGACGAAATCGTAGCAGAGCTTTGCCCCGAGCTTAAAAATACAAAACCGGGCGAGCCTCTCCACGCAAAGCGTCTCCCGTTCTTGAGAAATGTCATCACAGTCGGCTTTGAGCAGGAGGGCTGTATGACCTGGAACGAGGCAATCGACAAGGCTTCGCAGGTACCCGTTGAGGAAGTTTACCGTATGGCATCTCTTGTTAAAAAGGACGATGTCTGCAATATGCAGTACACCTCGGGTACAACAGGCTTCCCCAAGGGCGTTATGCTCACACACTACAACGTTGTTAATAACGGTAAGTGTATCGGCGACAGAATGGATCTTTCCACAGCGGACAGAATGATGATTCAGGTTCCGATGTTCCATTGCTTCGGTATGGTTCTTGCAATGACAGCAACAATGACACACGGTGGTACAATCCTTCCCTTGCCGTATTTCTCACCGAAGCCGTCACTTGCTTGTATCAATAACGAGCGCATCACCGCTTTCCACGGTGTTCCTACAATGTTTATCGCAATGCTTCAGCATCCCGACTTTGAAAAGACCGACTTCTCTTATATGAGAACGGGAATCATGGCAGGCTCGCCCTGTCCGATTGCAAAGATGCGTGAAGTTGTTGAAAAAATGAATATGAAAGAAATCACAATCGTTTACGGACAGACAGAGGCTTCACCCGGCTGCACAATGTCAAGTACAGACGACCCGCTTGAGGTGCGTGTTGCAACCGTTGGTCGTGCCTTGCCGAAAATCGAGTGCAAAATCGTTGACCCCGAAACAGGTCTTGAGTGCCCGGATGAGGTGACAGGCGAATTCGTTGCAAGAGGCTACAATATTATGAAGGGCTACTACAAGATGCCGAAGGCTACTGCGGCGGCAATCGACAAGGACGGCTGGCTTCATACAGGTGACCTTGCCTGCAGAACTCCCGAGGGCAACTTCCGTATCACAGGCAGACTCAAGGATATGATCATCCGTGGCGGTGAAAACATCTATCCCAAGGAGATTGAAGAGTTTATCTACACTCATCCCAAGGTCAAGGACGTTCAGGTTATCGGTGTTCCCGACGAGGGTCTCGGAGAGGAAATTATGGCTTGTATCATCCTGCAGGACGGCGAGTCTATGACCGAAGCAGAGATGAGACAGTATGTTCTCGACCATATGGCAAAGCATAAGGTACCTAAGTACATCGACTTCGTTTCCGAATTCCCGATGAATGCGGCAGGTAAAATTCTTAAATATAAAATGCGTGAAATGGCAATCGAAAAGTACGGCTTGCAGAAAGCAAATTCAGTCGTAACGGCATAATCAAATACATTACAAAATGTAATATGCACATTACAAAATGTATCTTGCAAAAGAAATGCAAAAAGTTTATAATGTACCGCAACAAGGAATTGTTGTTAAAGGCTGTGACGAAGACGGTTACGTTTCTGAAACTTTAAGAGAGTCGGCGGCTGGTGTGAGCCGATAGTTTTCGGGGCGAAAAGAACCTATCCCTTCTGAGCCGAAGAGATGAAAGCCGAGTGCAAATAGTTTCTTCCGTTTTACTACGTTAGTGTTAAGGGGTTGACAGACCCTATGAGTGGCACAGAGCAATAGCCGAGTGCAATTTGAGTGGTACCGCGGATTTTATTTCCGTCTCAAAGTTTTAAAAGACTTTGAGACGGTTTTTTATTTCCTCAAAGTCACAAAAAAGGAGGTAAATTTATGGAAAACAACACAACCGGTAAACTTTACGAGGTGGCACAGCGAATTAAGGAAATGCGTGACATTTGCGGCTACAGCGTAGAAGAAATGGCACAGAAAACAGAAGTAACAGTTGAGCAGTACCTTGTTTATGAGGCAGGCGAAATTGACCTTCCGTTCTCATTTATTCACAAGTGTGCGCTTGCATTTGATATCGGTCTGACCGACCTTCTTGAGGGACACAGTGCAAAGCTTACATCTTACACTGTAACACGTAAGGGCAAGGGTCAGACAACAGCCAGCGAAAACGGCATCGAAATCAAAAACCTTGCACCTAAATTCAGAAAAAGACTTTCGGACCCCTATATGGTTCGTTATGAATATTCAGCAGAGCTTGAAAACAAGCCCATTCACACATCAACCCATGCAGGTCAGGAGTTTGACCTTGTTATCAGCGGTAAGTTAAAGGTTAAAATCGGTAACCACGAGGAAGTTCTCGGTGAGGGCGACAGCATCTACTACAACAGCTCAACTCCTCACGGTATGATTGCTATTGACGGCAGAGACTGCGTCTTCCTTGCCATGATTATGGCAAGTGACGAGCCTGTTGAAAAAATCGTTCATGACAGAGCAGTCAAGGGAACAAAGGTTTCAGGCAGCCTTGTATGCGAGAAGTTTATCGATACAACTGAAGATGAAAACGGAAATCTCGTTTCCATCGATTTTAATAACGAAGATAAATTCAACTTTGCTTTTGATATTGTAGATAATATCGGCAGAAAATCACCTGACAAGCGTGCATTGGTTCACCTTGATAAGAATAAGACTGAAAGAATCTTTACATATAAAGATATCAAGGACCATTCAAGTCAGGCTGCAAACTATTTCAAGTCACTCGGTATCAAGAAGGGTGACACCGTAATGCTCGTTATGAAGCGTCATTATCAGTTCTGGTTTGCAATCCTCGGTCTTCATAAGATTGGTGCAATTGCAATTCCTGCAACTAACCTTCTTGTTCAGCACGACTTTGAGTACAGATTCAAGGCTGCAAACGTTTCAACACTTATCTGTACGGCTGACGGTGACACAGCACATCAGGCAGAGCTCGCAGATGCAGTTACAGGCACACTTAAAAATAAAATCATCGTTAACGGCACAAGAGAAGGCTGGCACAGCTTCGATGAAGAATACGGTCTTTTCAGCCGACGTTACCGAAGAGAAGACGATGCTCCGTGCGGCGATGATCCGATGCTTATGCTTTTCACATCAGGTACTACGGGTTATCCGAAAATCGCAACACACAGCTATAAATATCCTCTCGGTCACTACATCACAGCTAAATATTGGCATTGTGTAAGCAAGGACGGTCTCCACTTCACAATCTCCGAAACAGGCTGGGGTAAGGCACTCTGGGGCAAGCTCTACGGTCAGTGGCTTTGCGAAGGCTCAATCTTCACATATGACTTCGACCGTTTCGATGCGGCAGATATTCTTCCTTTGTTTGCAAAGTATCAGATTTCAACATTCTGCGCACCTCCCACAATGTACAGAATGCTTATCAAGCAGGATATCAGTAAGTACGACTTAAGCTCAATCAAGCACGCAACGGTTGCCGGCGAGGCGCTCAATCCTGAGGTATTCAAGCAGTTCTACAATGCAACGGGACTTGAGCTTATGGAGGGCTTCGGTCAGACCGAAACAACTCTTTCAATTGCAAATCTTACAGGTATGAATCCGAAGCCGGGTTCAATGGGTAAACCGGTTCCTCTTTACGATATCCAGATTCTCCGTCCGGACGGAACTCCTGCCGAACTTGGTGAAACAGGCGAAATCTGCATCAAAATGGCTGACAAGGTACCTTGCGGTTTGTTTATCGGATATTATCTCAATGAGGAAGCCACTAATGATGTTATGTACGACGGCTATTACCACACAGGCGACACCGCTTGGGCAGACGAAGACGGCCACTATTGGTATGTCGGACGTATTGATGACGTTATCAAGTCCTCGGGCTACCGTATCGGACCCTTTGAAATCGAAAATGTTATCATGGAGCTTCCTTATGTTCTTGAGTGCGGCGTTTCAGCGGCACCTGACGAGATAAGAGGACAGGTTGTTAAGGCAAGCATCGTTCTCACAGCAGGCACAGAGCCTACAGAAGAGCTCAAAAAGGAAATCCAGACCTACGTTAAGAATAATACAGCACCGTATAAGTACCCGAGAATAGTCGAGTTCAGAAAAGAGCTTCCCAAGACTATCAGCGGTAAGATAATCAGAAATCAGTTATAATGCGAGGTGATACAATGGAATACAAAAGAGTAACTCTTTTTGCGGGTCATTACGGCAGCGGAAAGACGAATATTGCGGTGAATTACGCTTTTCGGTTAAAGCGTGACGGCAAGCCGGTGGTTATTGCCGACCTTGATATTGTCAACCCCTATTTCCGTACAAAGGACTCCGAGCGTGAACTCACCGAGGCAGGAATCAAGCTCATTTCCTCCGAGTTTGCAAGCTCAAACGTCGACTTGCCCGCACTTCCGCAGGAGATATATTCCGTTGTTCACACTCGTTCCGACTACGCTGTTCTTGATATCGGCGGCGATGACAGAGGTGCTTATGCCCTCGGTCGTTACGCCGACAGCATAGTTAAAGAAAACAACTACGAGATGCTTATGGTAATCAATATGTACCGACCTCTTACAAGGGACGTTGAAAGCACTCTCGAGGTAATGAGCGAAATCGAGCTTGCATCGGGTATGCGTTTCACAGCCGTTGTCAACAACTCAAACATCGGTGAGGAAACCACAGCGCAGGATGTTCTTGATTCGCTCGAATATGCAAACTGTGTGGCATCTGCGGCGGGACTCGAGCTTAAGATGACAACAGTTAAAGAAGATTTGTATAATCAACTGTGCGAGAGTGTCGAAAATCTTATGCCTCTCAAACTACAGGAAAAGATAAGTTAGGAGGAAAAATCATGGCAAAAGTAACATTTAAAACAGACCTTTGCAAGGGATGCAGCCTTTGCGTAGGTGCTTGCCCTAAGGGTATCGTTAAATTGTCTGAAACAAAGCTTAATGCAAAGGGTCATCATCCCGCAGAGGTGACAGACCCCGAAAAATGTATCGGGTGTGCATTCTGCGCAACTATGTGTCCCGATTGTGTAATTACGGTTGAGAGGTGAATGAAATGTCAGAAAAAGTACTTATGAAAGGTAACGAGGCTATAGCCGAGGCGGCAATCCGTGCCGGCTGTAACCACTATTTCGGTTACCCGATCACACCGCAGACAGAAGTTGCGGCTTATATGGCAAAGCGTATGCCGAAAATCGGCGGAACCTTCCTTCAGGCTGAAAGTGAAGTTTCTGCAATCAATATGGTAATCGGTGTTGCATCAACAGGTAAAAGAGTAATGACCTCTTCTTCCAGCCCGGGAGTTTCCCTTAAGGCAGAGGGTATCTCATATCTTGCAGGCTGTGACCTTCCTGCAGTCGTTGTCAACGTTCAGCGTGGCGGCCCGGGCCTTGGCGGCATTCAGCCCTCACAGTCCGACTACTTCCAGTCAACAAAGGGCGGCGGACACGGTGACTACCGCAACATCGTTCTTGCACCTGCATCTGTTCAGGAAATGGCAAGCCTTACTTTCAAGGCTTTTGACCTTGCAGACAAGTACAGCATGGTTTCAATGATTCTTGCTGACGGTACAATGGGTCAGATGATGGAGCCTGTCAGCCTTGACGCAGGCGAAGTTAATACCTACGAGAAGCCGTGGGCACTCACAGGTACAAACTGCGAAAGAAAGCACAATATCGTAAACTCACTTTATCTTAAGCCCGAAGCACTCGAGCAGAAGAACTTTGAGAGATACGAAAGATACAAGAAAATCGAAGAAAACGAAGTAATGTATGAAGAGTACCTTATGGACGATGCGGAAATCTGCGTTGTTTCCTTCGGTATTACTTCACGTGTTGCTAAAAACGCAATCAACGAGGCACGTGCTAAGGGTGTTAAGGTCGGTATGATTCGTCCCATCACACTTTGGCCGTTCCCGAAAAAGCCTCTTGCAGCTGCTGCTGAAAAGTGCAAGGCATTCATTTCAGTTGAGATGAGCATGGGTCAGATGATTGAGGATATCGAGCTTGCAATCCGTTGCAAAAAGCCCGTTCTTCTCTGCAACCGTGTCGGCGGTATGATTCCTACACCCGAAGAGGTACTTGCAAAAATTCAGGAAGCTAACGAGGGAGGTGCATTCTGATGTCAGTAGTATTTGAAAAACCGAAGTCACTCACAAACGCAGTGCTTCACTATTGCCCCGGCTGTACACACGGCATTATCCACCGCCTTGTAGCCGAGGTTATCGACGAGCTTGGTATTGAAGGCAAGACAATCGGCGTTGCACCGGTTGGCTGTGCAGTTATGGCTTATGACTATTTCACCTGTGACTTTGTTCAGGCGGCACACGGACGTGCTCCTGCGGTTGCAACAGGTGTCAAGAGAAGTGACCCGTCAAAAATCGTTTTCACATATCAGGGCGACGGCGACCTTGCCGCTATCGGTACTGCAGAAACAGTACACTCTGCCGCAAGAAGAGAGAACATCACCGTTATCTTTGTAAACAACGCAATCTACGGTATGACAGGTGGTCAGATGGCTCCCACAACTCTTCCGGGTCAGGTTACACAGACATCACCCTACGGTCGTGATGTTGAGACAGTCGGTTACCCCGTAAAGGTTTGTGAGCTTCTTTCAAATGTTGACGGTGCGGCTTACGTCGAGCGTGTTGCTGTTAACAGCGTTAAGAATATCAAAAACGCAAAGAAGGCTATCAAAAAGGCATTCCAGAACCAGCTTGACGGCAAGGGCTTCTCACTTGTTGAGGTTGTTTCAACCTGCCCGACAAACTGGGGTATGACTCCCGAAAAGGCACTTCAGTGGGTTGAGGAAAAGATGATTCCTTACTATCCGCTCGGTGTTTATAAAGACATCTATGCAGAGGAGGAAGCAAAATGAGCAAGTCATGTAAATTACTCTTTGCAGGCTTCGGCGGACAGGGTATCCTCTTCGCAGGCAAGTTCCTTGCATACAAAGGTCTTATTGAAGACAAGCAGGTAAGCTGGCTTCCGTCCTACGGTCCCGAAATGCGTGGCGGTACGGCAAACTGCTCCGTTATCATCAGCGACGAGCCTATCGGTTCTCCGATTGTTGATAACCCCGATGTTCTTATCGCAATGAATCTTCCCTCACTTGAAAAGTACGAAAACGCTGTTGTAAGCGGTGGCAAGATTTTTGTTGACTCAACACTTATCAACAAAAAGGTTGAAAGAACAGATGTTGACGTTTACTACATCCCCGCAACACAGATGGCTTACGACAACAACATCAAGACTCTTGCTAATATGATTATCACAGGTAAGGTGCTCAAAGAGGTTGACGGCTTCTCGATGGATAATATTGAAGCCGCACTCAAAAAGGTTGTTTCAGCCCGTAAGATTGAGCTTCTCGGTGTTAACGAAACAGCAATCAAGTCAGGCTACGATTACGCAGAATAAGATGAAAGTAAGTTGTATACAGCTCAATATGAAATTCTGCGATGCGGATTTCAATTATTCACACGCAGAAAAGCTTATACACGAAACCGTTAAAAAAGAAAAATCGGATGTAGTCGTGCTCCCGGAAACATGGAGCACAGGCTACTATCCGAAGGATAATCTTGTGTCTTTTTGCGAAGTCGATGGCGACAGATGCAAAAAGACATTTTCACTTCTTGCAAAGGAACTGGGTGTCAACATCGTCGCAGGAAGTGTCGCAACAATCAAAAACGGTAAAGTGTATAACACAGCTTATGTCTTTAATCGTAACGGCGAGTTGTTGGGGGAGTATGACAAAACCCACCTGTTCACGCCTATGGATGAGCATAAGTTTTTTGAGTTCGGAGAAAAAGTTACAACCTTCGAGCTTGACTCTCATAAATGCGGTGTAGTAATCTGCTACGATATCCGTTTCCCCGAGCTGGCACGCACACTTGCGTTAGAGGGTATCGAAATGCTTTTTGTCGTTTCGCAATGGCCCGACAAAAGGACAGAACACCTTAAAACTCTCACATCGGCAAGAGCAATTGAAAATCAGATGTTTGTCGCTGTCTGCAATTCCTGCGGTGAGGCTGACGGAGTGCAATTCGGCGGCAATTCGAGGGTGATTGACCCGTGGGGCACGGTACTTGCATCAGCAGGCGAAACAGAAGAAGTAATCACAGCGGACTGCGATTTCACCGTAATTGAGGGCATAAGAACATCAATAAATGTCTTTAATGACAGAAAAAAAGAAATATATAATATTTGAAAGGGGGGTTAGCAGTGAGCTACACATTTCCGGTAACCCATACTGCAACACCAAAAGAAAAACCAGACGAAACACAACTTGGCTTTGGCCGCTATTTTACGGACCATATGTTTATTATGGACTATGACGAAGGTCAAGGGTGGCACGACGGCAGAATCGTACCTTATGAGCCGATTTCCATTGATCCGGCATCCTGCGTTCTGCACTATGCACAGATGATGTTTGAGGGAATGAAGGCTTACCGTACACCCTCAGGAGATATTCAGCTTTTCAGACCCGATATGAACTTTGAGCGTATGAACAGAACCAACGAGCGTATGTGTATTCCTGCAATGGAAGAGGACATCTTTATGTCCGCAATCACTCAGCTTGTTGATGTTGACCGTGATTGGGTCCCGTCAGTTCAGGGCACATCACTCTATATCCGCCCCTTTATTTTCGGTGATGAGGTTTCTTTCAGCGTTCTTCCTGCAAAGCGTTACAGATTTATGGTAATTCTTTCACCTGTCGGTTCATATTATGCCGCAAACGACGGCGGACTTTCAACAACAAGAATTTTTGTTGAGGACGAGTATATCCGTGCGGCTGTCGGAGGCACAGGCTTTGCAAAGTGCGGCGGCAACTATGCAGGCGGTATGCGTGCATCAAAGAAGGCTGCCGAGCATCAGTGTAAGGATGTTCTTTGGCTTGATGCCGCAGAGCACAGGTATGTTGAGGAAATCGGCACATCAAACGCTTTCTTTATGATTAACGACGAGGTTATCACAGCACCTCTTATGGGCACTATCCTCCCGGGTATCACAAGAAATTCCGTAATTCAGCTTCTCAAAAAGTGGGGCATCAAGGTCAGTGAAAGACGTCTTCTTATTGAGGATGTTGTCAAGGCTGCAAAGGACGGCTCACTCAAAGAGGTTTTCTCAAGCGGAACAGCCGCTGTTATTTCTCCTATCGGTTGCCTTTACTATAAAGGCGAAGACAATCAGGTTGCCGACGGTAAGGTCGGTCCCGTTGCCCAGAAGGTCTATGACACACTCTACGGTATCCAGACAGGTGCAGTTGAGGACGATATGGGCTGGACAGTTAAAATATGATTTAAGAATACCGTATGCCACAGCGCACACGGTATTTTTTTATGCCATCAAGAATATTCTTAAACAAAAACAATAAAGGGGTATTATATGGCTTTTCAGCAGTTTGGAATTGATATTTCAGAGTTTCAGGCAGGCATAGATTTTGACGAAATAGTTTCGGAGGGTGTCGAGTTCGTAATTCTTCGAGGTGCTTACCATCTTTCAAAAGACGAAGAATTTGAAAATTTTTACGCACAGGCAAAGGAAAGAAATCTGCCTGTAGGCGCATACCTTTACACAATAGCTACAACACCGCAGGAGGCAAGGGAAGAGGCGAATTTCCTTATAAATAATGTTCTCGCAGGCAAACAGTTTGAACTCCCGATTTACATTGACATCGAGGACGAGATTTATTATTCACGCTCACCGAGCGACAACAGCGCAGTTGTCAAAGCCTTTTGTGATACGCTCGAAGCAAATAACTTTTTTACGGGGGTTTATGCGTCAACCTACTTCTTTGCAACCTACCTTGACGACTCAATGCTCAAAGCCTTTACCCATTGGGTCGCACAATGGTCAAGAGAACTGACTTTCTCCGATATGAGCGTTGTCGGAATGTGGCAGTTCGGCGGCAGTACAAACTACTTGAGAAGCAATATGATTGCAGGGATGGTTGTTGACCAGAACTATATGTATAAGGACTTCCCCACGATTATAAAATCCTACGGCTTGAACGGCTTTGCAAGAGCGGATGTTCCGGTCAGTGCAATTCCGTATTCGGTCGGGGTACTCAAAAAAGGCGACAGAAACGCAGGTGTCTACCTTTTGAAGCAAAACATACTCCTTTTAAGAAGCACAGGGGTGATAACGCAAGGGGTTGACGACAACAACATATTCGGCGAGGGCACCGAAACCGCAGTAAAACAAATCCAGCGTGCCGCAAGAATAACCGAAGACGGCATCGCCGGCGCACAGACAATCCGTGCCATCCGCACCCTGCTTGCCGCCCGGCTCAATTGATTTTGCATAATGTTTTACCGCTCAAATTATCTCTGTGATCGGTAGGGCGGTGGCTTGCTGCCGCCGAATGTTTTACAAATTTTAATTTGTCGGGATAATTTAAGTTTAGCAGGAAACCAGCCCTCCTTGCCTAAAGGAGGGTGGCACGGCGTAGCCGTGACGGGAGGATATTATAAAAAGCGGCGCAGCCCCACAGCTTTTGCCGTCAGGCAAAAATATCGCTTTGCGCAAGCAAAATATCGCTCGCCGAAAGGCGAATTTAGCATCTGCGTCAGCAGATATTTAGCTGCAGAGGAACACTTTCCTCTGCTCTGTAACCCCCAATTTGTTAACCACATAAAAAACGGAGCCGTTACAACGACTCCGTTTAACTTTATTCATAAACAATCAGTGCAACGAGTTCAACAGTTTCTGTTCCTTCATTCGCAATCGAATGACCTGTACCCGTGGGGCAAATCATTGTGTCACCTGCATTTACGGTCACAACCTTGTCGCCGTCCGTGTACTGTGCAGTACCCTTGATGATGTAGAAAATTTCCGCATCCTTGTCGTGAATGTGGTATCCGATGCTTGAACCGGGCTCAAGTATAATCTTTCCGAAAAGTCTGCCCTTGTCGTTAAGCTCGTCAGCGGAAACAAAATTTTCAATCTTAACCGTGCCGTTACCGCCACGCATCTGCTCACGCACGTCTACTTTATATTCTTCATTACGTCTTACCATAAAAAAATCACTCCTTGTTGGTTTAAAATAGGTTTTCTGCCTTTTTTCAAAATCATAATATCACTTTGCAATATATTTTTCAAGTTGTATTTATGAATGGGTGACAAAGAGACGGTAAAGAAACTCAAAAAGCGTATAAAACTCAAAAGTGAAGAGATTGATAAATTCTGCGAAGATAATAAGCTTAAGAGAGATTATAGTCGGGAACTCGTCACCGAGCAGATTGCTAAAAAGGTTGCAAAATCTGAAAATGGTGATATAATAGAAACAGAGATGTTCAGAAAAGAAACTGAAACAAAACGAAATGTAAAGCCTATAAGTGAGAAACGGTTCAATGAACTAACTGTGGAAGCGAGGAAAAACGGAGCGAATATTTTGAGAGGCACTAAAGAAGTTGAGGAACATTTAGACTCAATGAAAGCACACGCTTCTACTATTGGAGATACCATCCTTTTCAGAAAAGAAGTTTCTGTCAGTGAGGTTTTAGAAGAAACCTATCATTTTATGCAAATTAAAAATCGAACAAATGAAAATCTTTCTGAACCTGAAAAGACATATGTAAATGAGATTGAAGCTCAAAAGTACTTGATTGAGAATGTTGCAAAGTACAAAATACCACGAGCTGAAACAGAAGAGACAGAAAAGGCACTTAAATATTACGAAAAATTACTGGAAGAATATAGAAAGGAGCAACGGTAATGGCTAAGATAGTCAGCGAATTAAAAGTTGGTGGGTGTTTACTGTTAAAGATTGATAAAATGCCCAATTTGCCTTATAACAAGGTTGTTGTTGATGAATGTGAGTATGACCTTGTTCCTTCTTATGATCTTGGTGATTATAATATTGCAGTCAATTCTCTGAAGTCTCTGAACAATAAAGATATTGAGTTTGTAAAGCAATGATAATAATTTAACATCGGGTATCAAAAAGCAAAATTGCTTTTGTAACGGGGGTGCTACTGGCATCCCCTTAGTTTTTAAATCCGCAGTCACTTCAAATTTAATACAATAATTCAAGACATCCTACGTGGTGTCTTTTTTTATACCATTTCCCCCGGGCATGGGATATAAAAGGCTCAGTTCTCACGAGCGTGAGATATAAACCGCTTAATACTATTCCGGGGATATAAAAACAAAGGAGTATTTTTATGGAAAATCTTGAAATTTTGAAGGGCGTTGTTTCAGATGAGACATTCGCAAGACTTGAGGAGGAAAATCACATAGCATATTAGCATATCACTAATTTGAGTATAACCGAAACTTCCTATTGCCTTTTGCCGCTCTTTGTTTTAAAATAAAAACGGTGATTAAAATGAATATGAATTTCTTTGTCAACACAAAAGTCATAACAGGTGTTGATTGTGTTAAAAACAATGCAGACAAAATCTCCGCACTCGGCAAAAAATGTCTTATTGTCACAGGTGCATCCTCCGCTAAAAAATGCGGCGCACTTGACGATGTTCTTTTTGCACTAAATTCAAAAAATGTGCAGTACGAAATCTACGACAAAATTCAGCAAAATCCGACTTCTGACTCCTGCTTTGAGGCAGGACGTCTTGCCTGTGAAACGGGTGCTGATTTCATCCTCGGTATCGGAGGCGGCTCTCCGCTTGATGCGTCAAAGGCGATTGCCGTTGTTGCGGCTAACCCCAATATTTCCGAGGAAATGCTCTATTCAATGGATTGGGGCAAGGCTCCGCTTCCAGTCGTGGCAGTCGGCACAACTGCGGGTACGGGCAGTGAGGTAACGGGTGTTGCGGTTATCACCAACTCAAAAGGATTTAAAAAGAGCTTCAGAAACGACCTTTCATATCCCGTTCTGTCACTCGGCGACCCGCAATATACACAGAGTCTCTCGGATTCCTTTACACGCTCAACGGCTGTTGATGCACTTGCACATTGCGTTGAAAGCTTCTTTAACCGTTCTGCAAACGACATCTCAAAGGTTTTTGCCGTCGCAGGTGTCAAAAAGCTTTTTAAGGTGTTTGATAAGGTTATTTCTGACGGCACACAAAACCTCACGTTGGAGGACAGGGAACAGCTTTACAACGCTTCACTCATCGGCGGACTTGCAATTTCCGTCACAGGTACAGCCTTTCCGCACGCTCTCGGTTACTTCTTAACCGAAAATTACGGTGTTGCCCACGGCACAGCCTGCGCAGTTTTTCTTAATAAATTTATCGAATACAATTCATCGCTAAAGCCCGAACTTACCGCAGAATTTTTTGAGGAAACAGGACTTGATTCGGAACGGTTTATGACGGTTGTTTCTGCCGTTACTCCTAAAATAAATGTCAGCCTTACTGATGAAGACATCAAAAATCTTTCCCCACGCTGGCAGAATAACGCAGGACTTAAGCGCAATTGGGGAAATGTTGACTGTGCATTTGTTAATTCTGTTTTGAAAGATTTATTTTAAGTTAGCTATTGAAAATGTAATTTGATTGTAGTATAATTTTTCCAACAATTAAGGAGGTTGTTATTTATGTGTATTATTAAAGGCATTGTTTCAATTTTTCTCTCTGCTCTCATAGCGCTTTCCGGTCTTATCGGAATGACAGGTGACAAAGGTACAGAAAATGAGGACTACAGAACTTACAAAAACGTCATCCTTATGATCGGTGACGGTATGGGCTTTAACACAATTGCGGCTACAAAGGCAACAAAAACCCCCAACCTTGCAATGGATAATATGCCCGTTCTTTGCGAGTCTGAAACAAGAAGCTTTACAAACAGAGTTACAGACAGTGCAGCAGGTGCAACAGCTCTTGCTTGCGGTGTAAGAACCTATAACGGTGCAATCGGTGTTTATTTGTTTGCACCTCTTGCTAACAAGTGGCACGTTCCGAAGTCACTCACAGAGCTTGCTATTGAGAACGGCAAGGCTGCAGGTGTTGTTACAACAGACTCAACAAGCGGTGCAACTCCGGCTTGCTTCTCAGCTCACACTTATGAGCGTGGCAACGAAAAAGGCATTTCAAAGGATCAGCTTGCTTCCGAGCTTGACCTTATCTGGGGTGCAGCGTCAGAAAGCATCAATGCTGAAAATTGTGCAGAAAACGGTTTTGAATACGTTACAACAGCAACACAGATGAACGCTCTTGAGGCAGGAACACGTTCGTTTGCACAGTTCGATTGGGATGATATTGCAAACATCACAAACGAAAAGGACACTCCTAGAATTGACGCTATGACAGAAAAGGCTATCGAACTTCTCAATGATGATGAGGACGGATTCTTCCTTATGGTTGAGGGTGCTCATATCGACAAGTTCTCACACAGCAATATTCTTGACGGCTCAACATCGCACGTTGTAGAGTTCAGCAACGCTATCCAGGTAGCTCTTGATTTCGCTGCTGAAGACGGTGATACACTCGTTCTCGTAACTGCTGACCACGAAACAGGCGGCATTACATACAATGCAGAAACAGGCGAATACTACTACACAACAGGTAGCCACACAGGCGTAAATGTTCCGATTTATGTTTCTGCAACAGACGCAGGCTTCGTTTCAGGTGAGGCTTATAAGAACTGTGCAATTCCCGTTCAGCTCGCAAGAGTTATGGGCTTTGATGATGAGCAGTTCCCTTCGATTAAAAATTAAACTCAAACAAAAGGGCTGTTAGTCAGCCCTTTTATTTTTGGAGGAATTATGAAATACACAACTCTTCTCTTCGACCTTGACGACACGTTGCTGGACTTCGGCAAGGCAGAGGATAATGCAATCAATAAGCTTCTCATAAAGTACAATATACCGGTAACCGAAGAAAATAAACAGCTTTATGTAAAGATGAATAAAGCTAAATGGACGGCACTCGAAAAGGGCGAAATTACACGCAAACAGCTTTTTGCAACAAGATTTTCAGATTACTTTTCTGCTCTCGGTGTCGAGGCTGATGGAATAAAAGCAAACGAAGAATACATCTTGTTCCTCGGTCAGGGTCACTTTTTGATTGACGGTGCGCTCGACGTCTGCCGTGAGCTTAATAAGAAATACTCAATGTATATCATAACCAACGGTGCAAAAAAAGCGCAAGAGGGCAGACTTACTGATTCACCGCTTATGGAGTTTTTTGACGGAGTGTTTATTTCCGAGGAAATCGGATTTGACAAGCCAAAAAAGGAATACTTCGACTTTGTTTATAAAAACATAACCGAACAGGATAAGTCGAAAACCCTTGTAATCGGCGATTCTCTTAATTCCGATATTGCAGGAGCAGTCAATTACGGTGTGGACAGCTGCTGGGTAAACAGGGGAGAGCCGAAAGAGACAGCCGCCACCTATACTGTCAAAAATATAGGAGAATTATTGTCTATTCTATAGAATTTAATTTTCTGTATTGATTTTATTTCCCTTTTTTGGTACAATGAATTGTAATTATGACTATGGAGGTCAAAATAATGAAGATTACAAAGAAAATTCTCGCAGTAATCATTTGTGTTGTTATGGCTTTTTCTGCTATGACAGCCGCATTCGCTGTTTCTGCAAAGGACGATGTTACTCCCGTTATTTTTGTTCCGGGCATCGGTCAGTCGCAGACTTATAAGTATGACGACGAAGGCAATGTTGTTGCTGAATGGAACCTTCTCCACATCAACACAGACTTTGCAAGCTTCTCCGTTTTTGATTGGTTGAATCTTGTTAAGTTTGTTGTAGAGTTTGTTCAGTCAATCTGCGTTCAGAAGGACGTAATTGCTCCGTCAAGCATCGACAACTTGCTTGAAATCTTTTTCGCTGACCATCTCAACGATGAAAACGGCGACCCCATCAACAATGTCGTAACACCGCTTCATACATATCCTGTTTCAGAGTATGACGAGGAAGCAAGAGACATTTTTGACAACAGAATTCCCTGCCAGTTCCTCCTTGACGAAATCGGTGCAGAGAACGTTTATTGCTACAACTATCCTATCTTCTCAAACGCTGACAGAAACGCAATCGGTCTTAACGACTTTATCGAAAACGTTGTTCTTGAGCAGACAGGCGCAGAAAAGGTTATCCTTGTTCCCATGAGTATGGGCGCAAGCGTTGTTAACAACTACCTCAACCACTATCCCGATGCAGGCAGAGTTGCCAAGGTTATCAGCATCGTAGGTGCTTGGGACGGTAGTGATGTTTTCGGCGACCTTATGCTTGCTGATTTTGACGATAACGCTCCCGCAATGGTTTACACAAACCTCCTTGGCGAGCTTGGCTTCGTTGATCCTTATGTTGGCTCAATCATCAATATCGCAGCACGAATTCTCCCGAAGCAGGAGCTCAGAAACATTCTTGACGATATCGTTGACTCTCTTGTAAGAACTCTCTTCCTTGAGAACACATCATTCCTCGCTCTTTGCCCGTCATCAAGATATGACGAGTTTGCGGAGAAATATCTCCAGGGCGACGATATGGCAGATATCAAAGCACAGGTAGAAAAGTATGCCGAAGCACAGGCAAACCTCGAGTCAAGACTTAAGTATCAGCAGTCAAAGTACGGCACAGAGTTCTACTTCATCAGTGGTTACAACCTTGCTTTCGGTGACGAGGACTACGGCTTCTTCAAGTTCTTTGAAACTTACGACACAACAAATTCTGACGAAATCATTCAGATTTCATCAACAGCACCGGGTACATCTTACGTCCCTGCAGGTCAGTCATTTGATGCAGATTACATCGCAGACCCTGCTCACAATGTTTCACCCGACGGCTCAATCGACGCTTCAACCTGCTACTTTGAAGACACATCATGGTACTTCGAGGGTCAGAAACACGAGCTTACAGATAACAACACAGCTTTGAGCCTTGCTTTTGAAATTGCACTCGGCAACATCCACTCTGTTGACGATTGTAAGGATACATATCCGCAGTTCAACGAGTCAAGATTTGTAAGAAGACTTACAAGAGACTACCTTCCCGATGCTGCAACTATCGACCGTTCAACTCTTGAAGCAGAAGACGCTGCAAGACTTGACAAGGCTGTTGCAGATGCAGAGGCTATGATGGCTCGCACAATCAATGACCGTGACGAAGACGACAAGATTATCTTTGCTCTCAAAGACCTTCTTATTGAGCTCAACGTCAAGTATAACATCTGGGAAGACAAATACCAGCCCGAGCAGGACGATCCGACAATGGATGCAGTTGAAAAGGTTCTCGGCGTCGTATCAGATGTACTTCTTCTTATCTTCGGCGAAAAAGGCTTTGCAGATTTCTGGAGCTTCCTTTTTGTATAAATAGTCCAAAGAGCACCTGAAAAACAGGTGCTCTTTTTACATGTAAAAAATCCTCTTTTCATTGACAATTTTCCTTGGTTATGATAGAATTTTTAGAGTACGAGCCTTAATACATTGTACTGTCGAAGCAGTGTGGTATTACCATCACCCTAAGTTGAAAGGAGCAAATTATGGACTTCATTCTCAAAGGCGGACAAGTTTATACAGACGGCGTGTTTAAAAAGCAGGATATACTTGTTTCTAACGGCAGTATTGCCGCTGTTTCCAATTGTCTTTGCTCAACTTACGCAGAAGTTATTGATTGTGAAGATAAGCATATTTTTCCCGGACTTGCAGATGTTCATGTGCATTTGCGAGAGCCGGGTTTTTCATATAAAGAAACAATTGAGACAGGCTCAAAGGCTTGTGCCCACGGTGGCTACACTCTTGTGTGCTCAATGCCTAACTTGAATCCGACTCCTGACAGCCTTGAAAACCTTAAGGTACAGCTCGATTTAATCGAAAAGGATGCAGTCATTTCCGTTAAGCCCTACGGTACAATAACCGTTGGCGAAAAAGGCGAGTGCCTTTCGGATATGGAGGCTATGGCACCTTATGTTGCAGGCTTTTCTGACGACGGTAAGGGTGTGCAGGATGAAGATATGATGCGTGAGGCTATGCTCAAAGCAAAGTCACTTGGCAAGATGATTGTTGCTCACTGTGAGGACAACTCACTACTTCACGGCGGCTATATCCACGACGGCGAGTATGCAAAACAGCACTCTCACAAGGGTATCTGTTCGGAAAGTGAATACGGTCCGATTGCCCGTGATTTAAAGCTTGTCCGGGAAACGGGATGCAGCTACCACGTCTGCCACATTTCAACAAAGGAAAGCGTTGAAATCATCCGTCTGGCAAAGGCAAAGGGGATAGATGTCACCTGCGAAACTGCACCGCACTACCTTGTTCTTTCGGATAAGGACTTACAAGAGGACGGACGCTTCAAAATGAACCCACCGCTTCGTGGCGAAGAGGACAAGCAGGCGCTTATCGAGGGCATACTCGACGGCACAATAGATATGATTGCGACCGACCACGCACCGCACTCTGCAGAGGAAAAGAGCAAGGGACTCCGTGACAGTCTTATGGGTGTTGTCGGAATTGAAACAGCCTTCTCGGTAATGTATACAAATTTTGTCAAAAACGGTCGAATGACGCTTGGCAAGCTCATTGAGCTTATGAGTGTCAACCCCTGCAAACGCTTCGGCTTTGATAACGGCATTAAGCTTGACAAAAAAGCAAATCTTACGGTCTTTGACCTTAATCAAAAATACACGGTTAACCCCGACGAATTTTTATCCAAGGGCAGAAGCACTCCGTTCAAGGGTGCCGAGCTCAACGCAAAATGTATATTAACTGTTGCAAACGGCGAGATAGTGTATCAAGGAGAATGAAATGAAACAGGAACTTTTAACAATAACCGAAAATAAGAAAATCGCAAAAGACGTTTATCTTATGGTGCTTGAAGGCGACACCTCTGCAATCACCGCATCTGGTCAGTTTGTAAATATCAAGCTTGACGGCTTCTATTTAAGACGACCGATTTCTGTCTGCGATTATGACGAAAAAACACTCACAATCATCTACAAGGTAGTAGGCGAGGGTACCGAAGCTATGGCGGAGCTTGCCTGCGGCGAAAAGCTCGACGTTCTTCTCGGTCTCGGCAACGGCTACGACCTTTCAAAAAGCGGCGATGCACCGCTTCTTATCGGCGGCGGTGTAGGTGTACCTCCGATGTATAATCTCTGCAAAAAGCTTCTGGCAGAGGGCAAAAAGGTAACTGTAATTCTCGGCTTTAACAAGCAGGAAGAAATTTTCTTTGAGGATGAGTTCAAGGCTCTCGGCGCTACAGTTTATATAACAACCGTCGACGGAAGCTACGGCACAAAAGGCTTTGTAACAGATGTTATGAAAAACCTTACATACACCTACTTCTACACCTGCGGCCCGATGCCGATGTTCAAGGCAATCGAAGCAACAGCCGTGACAAGCGGTCAGTACAGCTTTGAGGAAAGAATGGGTTGCGGCTTCGGTGCTTGCATGGGTTGCTCATGCAAAACAAAGTACGGCAACAAGCGTATCTGTAAGGACGGCCCCGTGCTTGAAAGGGAGGAAATAGTATGGTAAACACAAAGGTTGAGCTTTGCTCAATAATGCTTGATAATCCCGTAATCCCTGCAAGCGGAACATTCGGATTCGGCTACGAGTTTGCAGAGCTTTACGACATAAACTGCCTCGGAACATTTTCGTTCAAGGGCACAACAAAGGACGCACGCTTCGGCAACCCCACACCACGAATTGCCGAGTGTGACAGAGGTATGATTAACGCTGTCGGACTTCAGAATCCCGGCGTTGAAGCAGTAATCGCTAACGAGCTTCCGAAGCTTGCAAAGTGCTTCAATAAGCCCGTTATGGCAAATGTCAGCGGCTTCTCGGTTGAAGACTATGTCTACACCTGCGAAAAGCTCGACAAAGAGGAGCAGGTCGGCTGGCTCGAGGTCAATGTTTCCTGCCCCAATGTTCACGGCGGCGGTATGGCATTCGGCACATCAGCCGAAGCGGCGGCAGAGGTCACAAAGGCGGTTAAAGCAGTAACGACCAAGCCTGTTATCATCAAGCTTTCACCGAATGTAACGGACATCGTTTCAATTGCCAAGGCTTGTGAAGAAGCAGGTGCTGACGGTATCAGTATGATAAACACTCTTCTCGGTATGAAGATTGATTTAAAAACAAAGAAGCCCGTAATAGCCAACAAAATGGGCGGTTTCTCGGGTCCTGCAATCAAGCCCGTTGCGGTCAGAATGATTTATCAGGTTTACGAAGCTGTTAACATTCCGATTGTCGGTATGGGCGGTGTATCCTCGGCGGAGGATGTAATCGAGCTTATGCTTGCAGGTGCAACAGCAGTTGAGGTCGGTGCGGCAAACCTTGTTGACCCGTTTGCGGCAAGGGATATTGTAAACGACCTGCCGAGGGTAATGGAAAAGTATTCAATAAATAATTTAAGTGAAATAATAGGAGGAGCACACTAATGGGTAAGGACGTAATTGTAGCCTGCGACTTTTCGTCAAAGGCAGATGTAATGAACTTTCTTGACAAGTTCAACGGCGAAGGCAGAAAGCCTTTTGTAAAAATCGGTATGGAGCTTTTCTATGCAGAAGGTCCCCAGATTGTAAAGGAAATTAAAGCGAGAGGACACAAGATTTTCCTTGACCTCAAGCTTCACGATATTCCTAACACAGTTAAGAAATCAATGGCTGTTCTTTCAGGTCTTGATGTTGATATGACAAACCTCCACGCAAGTGGCACAATCGCTATGATGGAAGCAGCACTCGAGGGTCTTACACGTCCCGACGGCACAAGACCTATGCTCATCGCTGTAACACAGCTCACATCAACAAGCGAAGAGAGAATGAAGACAGACCTCCTTATAAACGAGCCTATCGACAAGGTTGTTATGCACTATGCACACAATGCGAAGCTCGCAGGACTTGACGGTGTTGTATGCTCACCTCTTGAGGCAGGCAAGGTACACGAAACCTGCGGTGACGGCTTTGTAACCGTAACACCGGGTGTACGCTTTGCAGACGGAGACATCGGCGACCAGGTAAGAGTTATGACTCCTGCCGAGGCAAAGAAAATAGGCTCTGACTACATCGTAGTCGGCAGACCAATCACAGCGGCAGAGGATCCCGTTGCGGCTTATAACAGATGCGTAGCTGAATTCGTAGATTAAGTTTAAAATTAGATTGAGATAAAGGAGATAAAAACAATGGAGAAGCTTATTGCAAAAGATTTACTTAAGATTAAGGCGGTTTTCTTCCGTCCCGAAGAGCCGTTCACATGGGCAAGCGGTATCAAAAGCCCCGTTTACTGTGACAACAGACTCACTCTTACAGCACCCGATGTAAGAACAGATGTTGAAAACGGTCTTGCAAAACTTATCAAAGAAAAATATCCCGAGGCTGAAGTGCTTATGGGTACATCAACGGCAGGTATCGCTCATGCTGCTATCACAGCACATCTTCTTGATATGCCTATGGGTTATGTCCGTTCAGGCAACAAGGACCACGGCAGACAGAACCAGATCGAAGGCAAGCTCCTTCCGGGTCAGAAGGTTGTTGTTGTTGAGGACCTTATCTCAACAGGCGGCAGCGTTATCGAGGTTGTAAACGTTCTTCGTGAAGCAGGTGCAGAGGTTCTCGGCATCGTTTCAATCTTCACTTACGGTATGAAGAAAGGTCTTGTTCGTCTTGAAGAGGCAAACGTTACAAACTACTCTCTTACAAACTTTGACGTAATCGCAGAGGTTGCGGCAGAGGAGGGCTACATCGCAACAGCAGATATTCAGAGACTCATCGCATTCAGAAACAATCCGTCCGACGAAAGCTGGATCGGAGGCGCAAAATAATGAGAAGCGTAATTGACATCCTTGACCTTTCCGTTGAAGAGCTTGATGAGCTTGTTGCTTGTGCGAACGACATTATCGCAAATCCCGATAAATACGCTCACAAGTGCGCAGGCAAAAAGCTTGCAACACTTTTCTTTGAGCCGTCAACAAGAACAAGACTCAGTTTTGAAGCCGCTATGTACGAACTCGGCGGTAATGTGCTGAGTATGTCAGACGCAAAGTCAAGCTCTGCCGCAAAAGGTGAGAGCGTTGCAGACACCGCAAAGACAATTTCCTGCTATGCGGATATTATCGCAATGCGTCACCCCAAGGAGGGCGCACCGCTTGTAGCATCTCTTAATGCGAGCGTGCCTGTTATCAACGCAGGTGACGGCGGTCACAACCACCCGACACAGACTCTTGCCGACCTTCTCACAATCAGCCGTGAAAAGGGCAGATTTGATAACATCACAGTCGGCTTCTGCGGTGACCTTAAGTTCGGCAGAACGGTTCATTCACTCATAAGTGCTCTTTCAAGATACGAGAACGTAAAGTTCGTTCTCATCTCTCCCGAAGAGCTCAAGCTTCCGAGCTATGTCAAAAAGGATATCATTCAGCAGAACAACCTTGAGTATGTTCAGACAACTGACCTCGAGGCTGTAATGCCCGAGCTTGACATCCTTTATATGACACGTGTTCAGCGTGAGCGTTTCTTCAATGAGGAGGATTATCTCCGATTGAAGGACAGCTACATTCTCACACCCGAAAAGCTCGAGAATGCAAAACCTGACCTTACAATTATGCACCCGCTGCCCCGTGTTAACGAGATAAGCGTAGCGGTTGACGAAGACCCCAGAGCCTGCTATTTCAAGCAGGTGCTTAACGGCAAGTATATGAGAATGGCTTTGATACTCAAACTTCTGGAGGTAAAATAAATGAATATAGATTCAATCAAAAACGGTATCGTTATCGACCACATTGCCGCAGGCAAGGGTATGCAGATTTACAACCTTTTAAACCTTGACGAGCTTGACTGTTCGGTTGCGATTATCAAAAACGTCAGCAGTAATAAAATGGGCAAAAAAGACATTATCAAGGTCGATGCCGACATCAATGTCGATGTTGAGCTTCTCGGCTACGTTGACCCCGGCGTAACTGTCGATATCATCAAAGACAGTAAGCTTGTGGAGAAAAGAAAGGTGTCCTTGCCCGAAAAACTTACAAACGTAATCAAATGCAAAAATCCCCGTTGCATCACCTCGGTTGAGCAGGAGTTACCGCATATTTTCAAAAAGACAACAAACGGTGAAAAAGCGGTTTACAGATGTATTTATTGTGAAACAAAAGCCGAATGAAATTGTATATTTTTGATAGACAATAGCGAAAACAGGGGATAAAGTTTTACACTTGCTTACATTGACCTTTTCGGCGGTATTTGGTATAATATTTTTACAAGTTAACCCACCCCTTTTGTAACTGACGGAAATGTGGATAACCACAAGGGAGCAAAAGGATTTTAACAGCCGACCGTCTGGGCAGTCCTGTTCTTTGTATAGGACTGCCCTTTTTGATTTTAGGAGGATATTTTATGAAAAAAATCGGAATTATTATGGGTAGCGACAGCGATTTACCCGTAGTTGAAAAAGCAATGACAACTCTTGACGAGTTTGGCGTTCCTTACGAGGTGCATGTTTTTTCGGCACACAGAACACCTGTTGAGGCTAAAGAGTTTTCTTCAAATGCCCGTGCAAACGGCTTCGGTGCAATTATCGCCGCCGCAGGCAAAGCGGCGCATCTTGCAGGTGCCATTGCCGCAAACACAACCTTGCCCGTTATCGGTATTCCCGTAAAATCATCAACACTCGACGGCTTGGACGCACTTCTCTCAACTGTTCAGATGCCTGCGGGAATTCCCGTTGCAACAGTTGCAATCGACGGTGCGGCAAATGCGGCTTTATTGGCAGTTCAGATTTTGTCGGTAAGCGATGACGAGGTTGCCGCAAAGCTCGACGCACAAAGAAAGTCAGCATCAGAGAACGTTCTCAAAAAGAACGCTGATATAGAGAAAAGATTTAACAAATAAATTCTTTCGTACGCAAGACACCATAAAACGGAGGTAAATATATGGGAGGTTTTTTCGGAGCTGCCTGCAAAGAGGATGCAATTTATGACGTATTCTTCGGCACAGACTATCATTCACACCTCGGCACACGCCGTGGAGGTATGGCAGCTTATGATAAGGACATCGGCTTACAGCGTGAGATTCACAACATCGAAAACTCACCGTTTAGAACAAAGTTTGAAGATGTTTTTGAAGAGATGAAAGGTAATTCGGCAATCGGTTGCATCAGCGATTCTGACCCACAGCCCTTGCTTGTCCGTTCAAATCTCGGCACTTACGCTATCTGCATAGTCGGAGTTATCAACAATTCCGAGGCTCTTATCAATCAGTATCTTGATTTCAGCGGCGGTCACTTCGGCGCAATGACAGGCGGCAAGGTAAATTCAACCGAGCTTGTTGCCGCACTCATTAACCAGAAGAGTGACTTTGTCGACGGTATAAAATTTGCACAGAAGTCAATCGAAGGCACGGCTTCAATCCTTATCCTAAAGGGTGACGGCTCAATCATTGCCGCACGTGACCGACTCGGCAGAATTCCCGTTCTCATCGGTAAGGGTGAAAACGGCTACTGCGTTTCCTTTGAGTCCTTTGCTTACAAGAAGCTCGGCTATGATGACGAAAAGGAGCTCGGCCCCGGTGAAATTGTCGAACTCACCTGTGATTCAATAACACAGCTTGCCACCCCGGGCAAGAAAAAGCGTATCTGCGCTTTCCTGTGGTCTTATTACGGTTATCCGCCCTCAAATTACGAGGGAGTAAACGTTGAGGCTATGCGTTACCGCAACGGCGAGATAATTGCGGCGCACGATATGGAAGTCGGCAACGCAAAGGATATCGACTACGTCAGCGGTGTTCCCGATTCAGGTACTCCTCATGCAATCGGTTATTCAAACAAAAGCGGAATCCCGTTTTCACGTCCGTTTATCAAATACACACCCACATGGCCACGAAGCTTTATGTCTGCAAAGCAGAGCGACAGAAACAAGGTCGCAAAGATGAAGCAGGTTCCCGTACACGAGCTCATTCAGGACAAAAACCTCCTGTTTGTTGACGATTCAATCGTCCGTGGTACACAGCTTCGTGAAACTGTTGAGTTCCTTTACTCAAACGGAGCTAAGGCTGTTCATATGCGTTCGGCTTGTCCGCCGATTATGTACGGCTGTAAATATCTCAATTTTTCAAGAGCAACAAGCGACCTTGAACTCATCACAAGAAGCACCATTATGGAGCTTGAGGGCGAGGAAGGCTCAAAATATCTTGATGAATACAGCGATTCATCAACCGAACGAGGCAAAAAGCTTCGTCAGGCAATCTGCGACAAATTTAATTTCGCATCACTCGAATTTCAGTCACTTGAAGGTCTTATCGAATCAATCGGAATTGACGAATGTGACCTTTGCACATATTGCTGGAACGGAAAGGAATAAGAATTATGAATACAAAATCAAAATCAGATAGCTACGCAGCGGCAGGCGTTGACATTACAGCAGGTTATAAGGCAGTTGAGCTTATGAAGGCTCACATCGCAAGAACAATGACAAATTCAGTTGCATCAGACATCGGCGGCTTTGGCGGTCTTTTCGAGCTTGACCTTACAGGCATCTCAAAGCCCGTTCTCGTAAGCGGAACAGACGGTGTCGGCACAAAGCTTAAAATCGCTTTCCTTATGGATAAGCACGACACAGTCGGTATCGACTGCGTTGCAATGTGCGTTAACGACGTTATCTGTTGCGGTGCAAAGCCGTTGTTCTTCCTTGACTACATTGCTTGCGGCAAGAATGTTCCCGAAAGAATTGCAGACATCGTTGCAGGTGTTGCAGAGGGTTGTGTTCAGTCAGGTTCAGCACTCATCGGCGGCGAAACAGCAGAAATGCCCGGCTTCTATCCCATTGACGAGTACGATATGGCAGGCTTCTCTGTTGGTGTTGTCGATAAGGACAAGATTGTCAACAACAAGACAGTTAAAGAGGGCGACGTAATTATCGCACTTCCGTCATCAGGCGTTCATTCAAACGGCTTCTCACTTGTAAGAAAGGTTTTCGATATCGAGAACGCTGACCTCAAAACTCCTCTTGAGGAGCTCGGCGGCAAGTCACTCGGCGAAACACTCCTTACGCCCACAAAGATTTACGTTAAGCCTATGACAGCGTTGTTTGAAGAAGTAACAGTTAAGTCTGTTTCTCATATCACAGGCGGCGGATTCTACGAGAATATTCCAAGAAGCCTTCCCGACGGCTTCGGCGCAAAGATTGATAAAGCTTCAATCCGCATTCTTCCAATCTTCGACCTCATCGCAAAGACAGGCAACATCCCCGAGCGTGATATGTTCAATACATACAATATGGGTGTTGGTATGAGCGTTGTAGTTGCAAAAGAAGACGCAGACAAGGCTCTCGAAATCCTCAAGGCAAACGGTGAGGACGCTTATGTAATCGGCGAAATCATTGCAGGTGACGATAAGATTATCATCGAATAAGAGGGGATAGGCTATGAATACTGCTCCTACCAAAATTGCCGTCCTTGTTTCGGGCGGCGGAACAAATCTGCAGGCACTCATTGATGCACAGCAATCAGGAATTATAAAAAACGGTAAAATCGAGCTTGTAATTTCCAATAAGGAGGGTGCTTATGCCCTTACCCGTGCAGAAAATGCAGGTATCAAAACCGCAGTTATCAACAATAAAAACTACGCAACAAGAGAGGACTTTGAGGCTCAGGTCAAAGCCGTGCTTAAAGAAAACGGAATTGAACTGATTATCCTCGCAGGCTTTATGTGCATACTCACCGAAAGCTTTACCTCCTGCTATCCGAAGCGAATCATCAACGTTCACCCGTCTTTGATTCCTTCCTTCTGCGGCGAAGGCTTTTACGGACTTCACGTACACGAGGCGGCACTCTCTTATGGCGTTAAGGTAACAGGCGCAACCGTTCATTTTGTAAATGAAATTCCCGACGGTGGTCAGATTATACTCCAGAAAGCGGTTTACATTGAGCCGCAGGACACTCCCGAAACCCTGCAGAAAAGAGTAATGCAGGAGGCAGAGTGGCACATCCTGCCCGAGGCGGCAGAACTCGTATCAAAAGAAATTAAGGAAAAAGGTGAAGAATATGAACATATACAAGGTTAATGACATCGGCGAGCTTATCAAAGACAATTCTTATGTCGGCAGAGGTATCGTAATCGGTAAAACTGCAGATGCAAAAAAGGCGGTAGCAGCTTACTTTATTATGGGCAGAAGCGAAAACAGCCGTAACCGTATTTTCTCTGAAAAGGACAACGCAGTTTTCACAGAACCGTTTGACGCTTCAAAGGTTGAAGACCCGTCACTCATCATCTATGCCGCTATCAGAAAGCACGAGAACAAGCTCATCGTTACAAACGGTGACCAGACAGATACAATCTACGAATTCCTCAAGGAAGGCAAGTGCTTCAACGGCGCTCTCAAAACAAGAGAGTTTGAGCCCGACAAGCCGAACTTCACACCGAGAATCAGTGGTATGCTCAAGTTCAACAATAACGACTTCACCTACGAAATGAGCATCCTTAAGAGCATCGACGAGGACGGCACAGACTGTGCACGTTACCTCTTTATGTACCCCTCAAAGGCAGGTCTCGGCCACTTCATCCACACTTATGTGTGCGACGGCAATCCTATTCCGACCTTCCAGGGCGAGCCTGAAAGAGTTATGATTCCCGATGACATCGACGAGTTCACAAACACACTCTGGACAAACCTTAACGAAGACAATAAGATTTCTCTTTATGTTCGTTACATCGACCTCGAAACAGGTGCAGAAGAGAACCGTCTTATTAACAAGAATAAATAAGGAGAAATCACAATGAAAGAGTTTGAATTAAAATACGGTTGTAACCCCAATCAGAAGCCCGCAAAGATTTTTATGTCAGATGACAGCGACCTTCCCATCGAAATCCTTTCAGGCAGACCGGGTTACATAAACTTCCTTGATGCCTTTAACTCATGGCAGCTTGTAAAGGAGCTCAAAGAGGCTCTCGGTATGCCTGCCGCAGCATCCTTCAAGCACGTTAGCCCCACTTGTGCCGCAGTCGGCAACCCGTTGCCCGAAAAGCTCAAGAAGGCTTGCTTCGTTGACGATATCGAAGGTCTTGACGATTCTCCGCTCGCTTGTGCTTATGCAAGAGCAAGAGGTACAGACCGTATGTCATCTTTCGGTGACTGGATTGCACTTTCAGATGTCTGCGACAAGACAACTGCAACAATCATCAAGCGTGAGGTTTCTGACGGTGTTATTGCTCCGGGTTATACTGACGAGGCTCTCGAAATCCTCAAATCAAAGAGAAACGGCAACTACAACATCGTTAAAATCGACCCCGATTACGTTCCCCAGCCCATTGAGCAGAAGCAGGTTTACGGCATCACATTTGAGCAGGGCAGAAACGATTACAAAATCGACGAGTCACAGCTTGAGAATATCGTAACAGCTAACAAGGAGTTCCCTGAAGAGGCAAAGCGTGACCTCATCATCGCTCTCATCACTCTTAAGTACACACAGTCAAACTCTGTTTGCTATGCAAAGGACGGTCAGGCAATCGGTGTCGGCGCAGGTCAGCAGTCAAGAATTCACTGCACACGTCTTGCAGGACAGAAGGCAGACACCTGGCACCTTCGCCAGAGCGACAAGGTTCTGGGGCTTCCGTTTAGAGATGACGTTTCAAGACCTAACCGTGACAATGTAATCGACGGTTATATCAATAAAAACGAAGAAGATGTATGCGCAGACGGCAACTGGCAGAAGTACTTTACACGTCAGCCTGAACCGTTCACAGACGAAGAACAGGCGGCATACCTTGCAACAATCACAGGTGTTTCAGTCGGTTCAGATGCATTCTTCCCGTTCAGCGACAATATCGAACGTGCAAAGAAGAGTGGTGTTTCGTACATTGCAGAGCCTGGTGGCTCAATCCGTGACGATATCGTTATCGAGTGCTGTGACAAGTACGGCATCGTAATGGCTTTCACAGGAATGAGACTTTTCCACCACTAATATTTTAATTTGAGGTTTCCAATGAATTTTTTTGAAGAGCTTATAAATTTTGACCCCGAGGTTGCAGGCGCTTGCAGTGAAGAGCTCGAGCGTCAGCGCCATAACATTGAGCTTATTGCTTCTGAAAACATCGTTTCAAAGGCGGTGCTTCTTGCCGCAGGCGGTGTTCTTACCAACAAATACGCAGAGGGCTACCCCTCAAAGAGATACTACGGCGGTTGCTACTGTGTCGATAAGGTAGAAGAAATTGCACGTGAAAGAGCAAAAAAGATTTTCGGTGCAGACCATGCCAACGTTCAGCCGCACAGCGGTGCAAACGCAAATCTTGCTGTTTTCTTTGCACTTGTTAAGCCCGGCGATACAGTTATGGGCATGAACCTTTCCGAGGGCGGACACCTTTCACACGGTTCACCTGCAAATATCTCGGGTAAGTATTTCAACATAGTTCCTTACGGTGTTGATTCCGAAACAGAAGTTATCGATTACGAAAATATGCGTCAGATTGCACTCGAATGCAAGCCGAAGATGATTGTTGTCGGTGCAAGCGCATATTCAAGAGTAATCGACTATAAAAAATGCCGTGAGATTTGTGACGAAGTCGGCGCATATCTTATGGTTGATATGGCACACATCGCAGGTCTTGTTGCCGCAGGACTTCATCCCAATCCCGTGCCGTATTCAGATGTAGTTACAACTACTACTCACAAAACATTAAGAGGTCCCCGTGGCGGTCTTATTCTTTGTAAGGAAGAATACGCAAAGGCAATCGACAAGGCTGTTTTCCCGGGTACACAGGGCGGCCCGCTTATGCACATCATTGCCGCAAAGGCAGTTGCTTTCGGTGAGGCTATGACAGACGAGTTCAAGGCTTACCAGCAGCAGGTTGTCAAAAATGCCGCTGTTCTCTCCAAGGCTTTGCAGGATGAAGGCTTCAGAATTGTATCAGGCGGTACAGATAACCACCTTATGCTTATTGACCTTCGCAATTTTGATATCACAGGCAAAGAGATGGAACACCGTCTTGACGAAGTACATATCACAGTCAATAAAAACACAGTTCCCAACGAAACACAGAGCCCGTTTGTAACAAGCGGACTTCGTGTAGGTACACCGGCAGTAACATCAAGAGGCTTCAAAGAGCCCGAGATGCTCAAAATTGCCGAGTGGATGAAATTGATTGCTACAGATTTTGAGGGCAACAAGGAGCAGGTTACAAAGGAAGTAACCGAACTCTGTGCTAAATTCCCGATTTATTAAGATACCCCTATTAAAAGGAGACATCACAATATGAAAGTAATGGTTGTCGGTTCAGGCGGACGTGAACACGCCATAATCAAAAAGCTTAAGTTAAGTCAGGAGATTGACGAAATCTTCGCACTTCCGGGCAACGGAGGTATGGCAGGGGACGCAACTCTTGTTAATGTCGGTGCAAAGGATATTGACGGTCTTGTAAAGTTTGCAACCGAAAATTCAATTGACTTTGCAGTTGTTGCACCCGATGACCCGTTGGTGCTCGGTGCGGTTGATGCACTAAATGCCGCAGGTATCGAGTGCTTCGGTCCGAAGGCAAATGCCGCAATAATCGAAGGCAGTAAGGTTTTTTCAAAGAACCTTATGAAGAAATATAACATTCCCACCGCACAGTACGAGGTTTTCACTTCTATGGACGAGGCTCTTGACTATGTCAAGACAGCTCCGATGCCTACTGTTATCAAGGCTGACGGTCTTGCACTCGGTAAGGGTGTAATCATCGCACAGACACTCGCCGAGGCAGAGGATGCAATCCGCTCAATGATGCAGGACAAGGTCTTTGGCGAAAGCGGAAGCAACGTTGTTATTGAGGAGTTCCTTACAGGTCCCGAGGTTTCCGTCCTTGCGTTTACGGACGGCAATGTCGTAAAGCCGATGATTTCCTCAATGGACCACAAGCGTGCATTGGATAACGACGAGGGTCTTAACACAGGCGGTATGGGTACGGTTGCTCCCAATCCTTACTACACCGACAAGGTTGCAGAGGAATGTATGGAAAAGATTTTCCTCCCGACAATCCGTGCAATGAAAGCGGAGGGCAGAGAATTCAGAGGTTGCCTTTACTTCGGACTTATGATTACTCCGAACGGTCCGAAGGTTATCGAATACAACTGCCGTTTCGGCGACCCCGAAACACAGGTTGTTTTACCGTTACTTGAGAGTGATTTGTTCACGATTATGAAAGCCACCGCAAGAGGTGAGCTTGACAAAACAGAGGTTAAGTTCTCAGATAAATCTGCATGCTGTGTAATCCTTGCTTCAAAGGGTTATCCCGTTAAGTACGAAAGCGGTTTCGAGCTTACACTTCCCGAAACTGACTCGAACAGCGAGATTTTCGTTGCGGGTGCAAAGCTTGAAAACGAAAAGCTTTTGAGTGCAGGCGGACGTGTTCTCGGCATAACAGCCGTGGCTGATGACCTCGAAACAGCAGTTAAAAACGCTTATAGACTTACCGAAAAGGTAGGATTTGAAAACGGCTTCTGCCGCAGAGATATTGGTAAAAAGGCTCTTGCGGTAAGCGTGGAGGTTAAATAAATGGTATATCGTATATATGTTGAAAAGAAAAAAGGTCTCGATAATGAAGCAAAATCACTTCGTTACGACATCAGACACATTCTCCAGATAAAGAGCCTTGAAGAGGTCCGTGTTATCAACCGCTATGACGTTGAAAACATCGACGAGGAGCTTTTTAATTATTCAAAGAAAACAGTATTCTCCGAGCCACAGCTCGATATAATCTACGATTCTCTTCCCGAGGATAACGCAACAGTTTTTGCAGTTGAGTATCTTCCCGGTCAGTTTGACCAGCGTGCAGACTCAGCCGCACAGTGTATTCAGATTATCTCAAAGGGTGAGCGTCCTACAGTCCGTGCCGCAAAGGTTTATCTTCTTTACGGTGAGATTTCAGCCGACGAGCTTGCACAGATTAAGAAGCACGTTATCAACCCCGTTGAATCCCGTGAAGCATCACTTGAAACTGTTGAAACACTTAAGGTTGAGTACGAAATCCCCACAACAGTTGAAACTCTTGACGGCTTCAACGACCTTGACAGCGACGGTCTTGCCGCTTTTGTCAAGAATTACGGTCTTGCTATGGATAATGACGATATCGCATTCTGTCAGTCATATTTCAAGTCAGAAAACCGTAACCCCACAATTACTGAAATCCGTATGATCGATACATACTGGTCTGACCATTGCCGTCACACAACATTCCTTACAACTATCGATAAGGTAACATTTGAAGACGAGTTTTTGCAGGCTGCTTATGACGATTATCTCAAAACACGTGAATTCCTCGGCAGAACAAAGCCGCAGAACCTTATGGATATCGGCACACTTGCCGCAAAGTATCTTAAGAAAATCGGCAAGCTCGACAAGCTCGACGAATCCGAGGAAATCAACGCTTGTACAGTTAAAATCGAGATTGAGGTTGACGGCGTAAAAGAGCCGTGGCTTCTTCTCTTCAAAAACGAAACACATAACCACCCCACAGAAATCGAGCCCTTCGGCGGTGCCGCTACCTGTATCGGCGGTGCTATCCGTGACCCGCTTTCAGGTCGTTCATATGTTTATGCCGCTATGCGTGTAACAGGTGCGGCAGACCCCTTGAAGCCTGTTAAGGAAACAATGGAAGGTAAGCTTCCGCAGAGAAAGATTGTCACAACTGCGGCGGCAGGCTACTCTTCCTACGGTAACCAGATTGGTCTTGCAACAGGTATGGTTGACGAGCTTTATCACGACGGCTATGCCGCAAAGCGTATGGAAATCGGTGCAGTTGTTGCGGCGGCTCCGCAGGAGAATGTTCGCCGTGAACGTCCCGAGGACGGCGACATCGTTATCCTTCTTGGCGGCAGAACAGGTCGTGACGGTTGCGGCGGTGCAACAGGTTCTTCAAAGTCACACACACTCGATTCTCTCGAATCCTGCGGTGCAGAGGTTCAGAAGGGTAATGCTCCCGAGGAAAGAAAGCTTCAGCGCATTTTCCGTAACGGTGACGCTTGCCGTATGATCAAGCGCTGTAACGACTTCGGTGCAGGCGGTGTTTCCGTTGCTATCGGTGAGCTTGCAGACGGTCTTGAAATCGACCTTAACGCAGTACCCAAGAAGTACGACGGTCTTGACGGCACAGAGCTTGCAATCAGTGAGTCACAGGAGAGAATGGCTGTTGTAATCGAAAAGGAAAACGTTGACGCTTTCCTTAAGATTGCAAATGAGGAAAACCTTGAAGCAACAGTTGTTGCCACAGTCAAGGCAGAGCCGAGACTTAAGATGTATTGGAACGGCAACACAATCGTTGATATCAGCCGTGAGTTCCTCAACTCAAACGGTGCAGAGAAGCACATCACAATCGAAGCCGCAGGCGTTCAGAATTACGATAAAGAAATCAAAGGAAACTTCGCAGACGAGTTCAAGGCTCTTGCAGACGACCTCAATGTCTGCTCAAAGCGTGGACTTTCAGAGCGTTTTGACTCAACAATCGGTGCAGGCACAGTTCTTATGCCGTTCGGCGGTAAAAACCAGCTTACTCCGATTCAGGCAATGGTACACAAGGTTTCCGTTGAAAAGAAGCATACAAACGATTGCTCTGTTATGACATGGGGCTACAACCCGTTCATCACAGAAAAGAGCCCGTACCACGGTGCATACCTTGCAGTTGTTGAATCTGTGGCAAAGCTTATTGCCGCAGGTGCAAAGTACGAGGATGTTTACCTCACATTCCAGGAGTACTTTGAAAGACCCAATAAGGATGCAAAGCGTTGGGGCAAGCCTCTTTCAGCACTTCTCGGTGCATTTGAGGCACAGAAGAATCTCGGTGTTGCCGCTATCGGCGGTAAGGACTCAATGAGCGGTACATTTGAGCATCTCGACGTTCCGCCGACACTTGTTTCTTTCGCAGTTACAACAGAAAATGTTGATAACATCATCACAAACGAATTCAAAAAGGCAGGCAGCAAGGTAGTTCTTGTAAAGCCTGAATACGACGAAAACAAGCTCCCGAAGACAGAGTCACTTCTCGCTCTCTTCGACACAGTTATCTCTCTTATGAGAGAGGGTAAGGTGCTTTCAGCTTACACTCCGACCTACGGCGGTGTTGCAGAAGCAGTTATGAAGATGGCATTCGGTAACGGCTTCGGCTTTGAGTTTAACAAGGCTCTTTCGCTTGAAGATATCTTCGGCTATTGCTACGGCTCATTCGTTCTTGAACTCAGTGACGATACCGAAATCGGCACACTTGTAGGTACTGTAACTGCAGAGAAAGCCTTTGCTTACGGTGACGAAAAGCTTTGTGCTGACGAAATTCTCAAGGTTTATGAGGATAAGCTTGAAAGCGTATTCAGCTGTAACATTCCTGCTGATAATAAGGAGATCGAAACATTCTCCTACGAGGTTACAGAGCGCAAGGCTCCTGCAATCAAGGTTGCAGCGCCGAAGGTTCTCATTCCCGTATTCCCGGGCACAAACTGCGAATTCGACACAGCAAAGGTTATGCGAGATGCAGGCGCAGATGCCGAAATCATTGTTATTAACAACCTTTCTGCTGACGGAATTGCAAGAAGCGTTGACAGCTTTGCAGAGAAGATTAAGTCCGCACAGATGATATTCATTCCCGGCGGCTTCTCAGGCGGTGACGAGCCCGACGGTTCAGGTAAGTTTATCACAGCATTCTTCCGCAATGCCGCTATCAAGGACGGCGTAACAGACCTTCTTGAAAACCGTGACGGTCTTATGTGCGGTATCTGTAACGGCTTCCAGGCTCTTATCAAGCTCGGTCTTGTGCCTTACGGTAAGATTATCGACACAGACGAAAGCTGTCCGACACTTACCTTCAACACAATCGCACGTCACCAGTCAAGAATGGTAAGAACACGAATTGCCTCCAACAAGTCCCCGTGGCTTGCAGGCACAAAGGTCGGCGACATCTACAATGTGCCGATTTCACACGGCGAGGGTCGCTTCCTTGCAAGCGAGGAGCTTATTTGTCAGCTTGCCGCAAACGGACAGATTGCTACACAGTATGTTGACCTTAACGGCAACGTAACAGACGACGTTCACTTCAATCCGAACAACTCAATGTCCGCAATCGAGGGTATCACATCTCCCGACGGACGTGTATTCGGTAAAATGGCTCACTCCGAGCGTATCGGCTACGGTCTTTACAAGAACGTTTACGGTGAGTACGATATGCAGATGTTCTCTTCTGCTGTTAAATATTTTAAATAAGAGGAGCGAATTTAAATGGGATACTTAACAGACATTGAAATTGCACAGCAGTGCGAAATGAAGCCCATTACCGAAATAGCAAAAACTGCCGGAGTTGATGAAAAATACATCGAGCAGTACGGCAGATACAAAGCAAAGGTTGACTATGCACTCCTTAACGAAAGCGATAAAAAAGAGGGTAAGCTTATCCTCGTTACCGCAATCACACCCACACCCGCAGGTGAGGGTAAAACAACTACAACAATCGGTCTTGCCGACGGACTTAAGCGTATCGGCAAGAACGTAATGGTTGCTCTTCGTGAGCCGTCGCTTGGCCCCGTTTTTGGTGTCAAGGGCGGTGCCGCAGGCGGCGGATATGCACAGGTTGTTCCCATGGAAGACATCAATCTTCATTTTACAGGTGACTTCCACGCAATCGGTGCGGCTAACAACCTTCTTGCCGCAATGCTTGACAACCACATTCATCAGGGCAATGCTCTCGGCATTGACACACGTCGCATCACATGGAAGCGTTGCGTTGATATGAACGACAGACAGCTTCGTAATGTTGTTGACGGTCTCGGCGGCAAGGTCAACGGTGTTCCCCGGGAGGACGGCTTTGATATCACAGTTGCTTCCGAAATTATGGCAGTTTTCTGCCTTGCAACCTCTATCACAGACCTTAAGGAAAGACTTGCACGCATCATCGTCGGCTATTCCTACGACGGCAAGCCCGTAACAGCAGGCGACCTTAAGGCAGTCGGTGCTATGACCGCACTTCTCAAGGACGCAATCAAGCCGAACCTTGTTCAGACTCTTGAGGGTACACCTGCGTTTGTTCACGGCGGCCCGTTTGCAAATATCGCACACGGCTGTAACTCCGTAATCGCAACAAAAATGGCTATGAAGCTCGGCGACTATGCTGTTACAGAGGCAGGCTTCGGTGCTGACCTCGGTGCAGAGAAGTTCCTTGACATCAAGTGCCGTTATGCAGGTCTCAAGCCGTCAGCAGTTGTTATGGTTGCAACAGTACGTGCGCTTAAAATGCACGGCGGTCTTGCAAAAACAGAGCTTGGCACAGAAAACCTCGAAGCACTCGAAAAGGGTATTCCTAACCTTCTTCGTCACGTTTCAAACATCACAACGGTTTATAAGCTTCCGTGCGTGGTTGCTGTCAACCGTTTCCCGACCGATACAGACAACGAAATCGAGTTCATTATCGAGAAGTGTAAGGCTCTCGGTGTAAATGTTGTGCTTTCAACAGTATGGGCAGACGGCGGCAAAGGCGGCGAAGAGCTCGCAAAAGAGGTTGTTGCTCTCTGCGAAAAGGAAAATGATTTCTCATTCTCCTACGAGCTTGAAGGCTCAATCGAGGATAAAATCGAGGCAATCGTCAAGCGTGTTTACGGTGGTAACGGCATCAGCGTTCTTCCTGCCGCAAAGAAGCAGATTGAAACTCTTAAGGAGCTCGGCTTTGACAAGCTTCCCATCTGTGTTGCCAAAACACAGTACAGCTTCTCCGACGACCCGACAAAGCTCGGTGCGCCCGAGAATTTCACAGTAACAATCAAAAATGTCAAGGTATCCGCAGGTGCAGGCTTCATCGTAGTTCTCACAGGCGACATTATGACTATGCCCGGACTCCCGAGAGTACCGGCAGCCGAGAAAATCGACGTTGACGAAAACGGCGTAATTTCAGGCTTATTCTGATAATAAACTAAAAGGGTGTGGCGCAAAAACTGCACCCTTTTTAAAATACTTAAAGGAAAAAGGTGATTCAAATGGCAATGTGGCAACAGGAAATTGAAACAATGCCCCGTGAGGAGCTCGAACAGCTTCAGTCAGAGCGTCTCGTATGGCAGGTAAACAGAATGTATGAGCGTGTAGAGCTGTTCAGAAACAGAATGGATGAGCTCGGACTCAAGCCGTCAGACATTCACGGCATTGAGGATTTGCACAAGCTTCCGTTTTCATATAAGCAGGATTTAAGAGACTACTATCCGTACGGTCTTTTTGCAGAGCCGATGGATAAAATCGTCCGTATTCACGCTTCAAGCGGAACAACGGGCAAAAAGATAGTTGTAGGATATACTGAAAAGGACATTGATTCATGGGCAAACGGTGTAGCAAGAATGATGACCGCAATCGGTCTTGATAACAGAGATTTTGTTCAGGTTTCTTACGGTTACGGTCTTTTTACGGGTGGTTTAGGTGCACACGACGGTGCAACGAAAATCGGTGCAACTGTTATCCCGACATCTTCAGGTAACACAGCCAACCAGATTCAGACAATGGTTGACTTCGGCTCAACCTGCCTTTGCTGTACTCCGTCTTATGCGCTTTACCTCGGCGAGGCTATTGAAGAGGCGGGACTTACAGACCAGTTAAGCCTCAAAGCAGGTATCTTTGGTGCAGAGCCGTGGACAGAAGAAATGCGCCACGCTATCGAAGAGAAGCTTCGCATCAAGGCTTACGATATCTACGGTCTTTCAGAGATTATGGGTCCCGGTGTTTCATACGAGTGTGAGCATCAGTGCGGTATGCACGTCTGTGAGGATATGTTCATTCCCGAAATCATCGACCCCGACACAGGCGAGGTTCTCCCGAAGGGCAGCACAGGTGAGCTTGTATTCACAACAATCACCAAGGAAGGCTTCCCGCTCATCCGTTACAGAACAAGAGACATCTGCTCACTTAACTATGAAAAATGTGCTTGCGGCAGAACTCATGTAAGAATGAACAAGCCGACAGGCAGAAGTGACGATATGCTCATCATCCGTGGTGTTAACGTGTTTCCGTCACAGGTTGAAGAGGTGCTTCTCAAGGTTGGTAGCGGTATCACACCTAACTATCAGATTATCGTTGACCGTGTCAACAACAACGACACATTTGAGGTTAACGTTGAAATGGACGAAACAATGTTTACCGATGATGTTAAGTCTATCGAAAAACTCGAAAAGACAATCACAAACGAGCTTCGTTCAGTACTCGGTATCGGTGCAAAGGTACGTCTTGTTAACCCGAAGTCTATCACACGAAGCGAAGGCAAAGCAAAGCGTGTAATTGATAAGAGAAAGATTTAAGGAGGAATACACTATGTTTGTAAAGCAGATTTCAGTTTTTGTTGAAAATAAATTCGGCAGAATGGCAGAGATTTTGAACGCACTTGCAGAAAAATCAATCGACATTTCAGCACTTTCACTTGCAGATACATCCGAGTTCGGTATTCTCCGTCTTATCGTTGACAAGCCCGAGCTTGCAGTTGAAGTCCTCAAAGCAGAGGGAGTTATTGTTAAATTAAGCGATGTTCTCGCAATTGCAGTTGACGACACACCCGGCGGACTTTCAAAGGCACTGGCTGTCCTTACAGAGGCAGATGTTGTTATCGAGTATATGTACGCATTCATCGGCAAGGCAGACGGCAAAGCAATGACAGTTATCCGTGTTGATGACGAAATCAAGGCAATCAATGCCCTCAATGCCGGCGGCATAGCCCTCCTCACAACAGAGGATATTTCAGAAAGATAATTTAATAAAATCGAGTGTGCAGTCCACAACGGATGCGCACTCGATTTGTTTGACAAGGTATTAGCAGAGTGATATAATCAACAAAAGCGACATTTTTTGAGGATGATAATATGAAAGTAGTTGAAATAATTTTAAAGGATAATTCAGCAAAAGGTCCACAAAAATTTTCAATTCAAAGTGAAACAACAGTTGGCTACAAAATTTCTAGAACCGAAATTGATAATTATTTATCTGATTCTTTTTATGATAATTTAAAAACTCCCGGTGTTTATATTCTTGTTGGAACACGTGTTAATGACGGCAAAAGGAGTGTTTATATTGGTCAAAGTGATAATGTCGCTAAACGGTTATATGAACACAAAGGTGGGCAGGATGGCGAGAAAAAGCAAGGAAAACTATTTTGGTCTGAGTGTTTAGCTTTTGTTGCAACGAATAGTCAAATGCATAAAGGACATGCTGAATATTTAGAATTAGAGTTTTACAAAAGAGCATACGAGGCTAATCAATATTTATTAGAAAATGAAAATATACCGAGTGAAAAATTTGTATCAGAAAGTGATAAGATTTTTTGTGATGATTTTATTGAAGATTGTAAATTGTTAACATCTTTAATGGGTGTTCCTGTTTTTGATTTATCAAATAAAGAAGAGAAAGAGATATTTAGCTCATCTGAAAGAATGAAAATATTTAACGGTAACAAACGAGGAATAGAAGATCCAAAATATGTGAATGCAAATGGTTATTTCTGTCAAACTGTTGATAATGAAAAAGCATTTATTATTCTTGAAAATTCAATTGTCGCAAGAGAGCTTACCAAAAAAGCAAGTCCTACAATTAAAAGATTAAGAAGAGAATTGCAAAAACGGGGATATATAAAAGAGGAAAATGGGAAATTAGTTGTGAAAAAAGAATACCAATTTGCTTCTGCGGGGATAGCAGCATCTTTTGTTCTTGGAAGAAATGCAAGCTCAAAAGAGTGGAAGTGATTGATATTTTAAAAGTATTAAAGCCGTAGCGAACCGCTACGGCTTAATTTTTTTGCAAATCTGAAGTTTTTTCAGCCTCCCTTGCCCTAAAGGGAGGGGGACCACGAAGTGGTGGAGGGATTGTTTATTGCTGGATTTTATTTTCCTTTCTGACTTTCACAAAATTCACCACAATCAACACTAGCGCCGCAACACCGAGGTAACCGCAAACAGGGTAGACAACACCAATCAGCTTATCAAACCCGAAGACACTTCCTGCAAATGCCAGAACCGCAAGGGCAACAATTACGCCAACCGAAACCTTTTTGCTTACCTTAAACCTTGCTTTTACAAATTCATCAATCGCAAAAACGCTCGAAACCGATGTGCCGAACATTCCGCCGAAAAGGAGTATCGCAAAAATAAAGGTGAACACAGGGCTTATATTCTCTGCCGCCGCAAGCATCGGAAGCTGTGCAGAAATCGAATTTGGGTTCATTGCCATTGTCATCATGATTCCGAACGCTATGAGCAAAAGCAAAACACCGCCGCCTATAATTCCCGTGTAAAGTGTCTTTTTGCTTTTAACCTCTTTGCCGATCGGTGTCAGAATTCCGATTGAAGCAAACAGATTGTACGAAACAAACACAACAGCAGACACAAGCCAGTTTGAAAGCAGGGGATTTTCGTTTGTATTTTCGGGAAAAGCAATGTTTGAAAATCCGTTTTTCGTTCCGCTTACCGCAAAAATCACGGCAGACATCACAACAAGCACGGGTACGGTAACCGAAAAAGCCGTTACCATACCGCTCATTCCGCAAATTGCCGTCAACGCAACAAGCAGAGAGAAAACAGCCGAGCCCAAAAGCGGATTTATTCCGAAAACCTGCTCGAGCATCGCACCGACACCTGCGGTCATAATCACGAAAATGCCGAACAAAAAGAAAACTTCAAGAAAAACAAAAACCGCCCGAAGTGACTTTATATCCTTTTTAATAACAACCTTGTCCATGTCACTGATGCCCGTCAACTGAACATAGCGTGTCAGCACAATTCCGAATGCGGAAAGAAGCACAGCGGCAACAACCATTCCGACAAGTCCGATTTTACCGAACGAGCCGAAAAATTGCCACAGCTCCTGACCGGAAACATACCCCGCACCCAGAAAACACCCGGCAAAGGTAAACATCAGCTTAATTGAATTGATTTTTTTCATTATAGCACTCCGATTAACCTCGTTGTTCCTTCCCCTAGAGGGGAAGGGGACCGCATCAGCGGTGGATGAGGTGGAATAAAGTTCTTAAATTATATTACAAAATCCCACTTGATTCAAGTTTTTATATAAGATATCGCAACAAAAAACCACCGGAACAAAACCGGTGGTTTTCGTTTGTCTTATGCAGTTCCTTTTTCGAGTGCACGCTCAAGCCAGATTGTACCGATGTCCATTGCATTGTAAAGACCTTTTTTCTCGCTCTTTTTAACAATGCGGTCTCTCGGACGGCAATCGGGGTCTGTGTTGAGAAGCTGAATCAGAACTCTGTCAGCAATCTCCATATCGTTAAAAGTCTTTGTGCTTGTAATCTGGAGCATAATTACATACGGGTCATTCATATTGCCGTAGTAAATTGTATTGCCGCAGCGTACAAGGGGCTTGCCACGATATTCAAGGAACTTGTTATCTTTTTTCTTAGCCATATTTATGCTACCTTTCTTAATCTTTCAGATAGTTCTTAACCAAGGATTGTAACAACTCGTCTCTGTCAATTCTTCTGATAAGACTTCTTGCATTGTTGTGTGTAGTGATATAGGTCGGGTCTTCGGAAAGGATGTATCCGACGATCTGACTAATGGGGTTGTAACCCTTTTCATTCAGAGCATTGTACACTGTATTCAACGTGGCTTTCATTTCACGCTCGTGGTCTTCCTTGATTGTGAACTGAATGGTTTTATCTGTCATTGTGAACACCTCCGTAATGATATCCTTAATTATATACTATATTCTTCGAGATAACAAGTGGAAAATTTAAAGTTAATGTAAATTTTTTAGCTTCTGAGTGTAATTCCAAGCTCTTTGAGTGCTTCAATAGCACGGTTAACAGCTGCATCAGCCTCTTCGTCATTAAGAGTATGGTCTTTTGCACGGAGCTTGAGGTTGAACGCAACGCTCTTCATACCCTCGGGAATCTGTGAGCCTTCATAGATGTCGAAGAGTGTGATATCTTCAAGAATTGCACCTACAGCCTTCTTGATAGCCTTTTCGAGTGTAAGAACAGTAAGTCCCTTCTCACAAACAAAAGCAAGGTCACGTGTTGATGCGGGGAACTTCGGAAGCGGAGTGTATGTCTTGTTAGCATTGCGGTATTTTGCAATAACCTCCATGCTTACGGTTGCAACATAAACTCTTGTGTTAAATCCGTAGTTGTCAGCAACAATCGGGTGAATTTCACCAAGCACTGCAAGCTCCTCGTCTCCTACGGTAAGCTTTGCACAGCGGCCGGGGTGGAATGTCGGGTTGTCGTTAACGGGAACAACGTCGTAGTCTGTAAGACCAACCTTTTCAAGAAGCTCCTCAACACTGCCCTTAAGAGCATAGAAGTCAGCGTTCTTGCCGTACATACCGATAACCGCAGACTGCTTTTCAAAGGGAAGCTCTTCTGTGCCACGGCTGATGTATTCTGTCGAAATCTCGTAAAGATAAGCCTCAAGGTTGCGGTTGTTGTAGTTTCTTGCAAGCACCTCAAGCATTGAGGGGATTGAAGTTGTACGCATAACACTTGTCTCTTCGCCGAGCGGGTTAGAGATAACTACAAGCTTGCGAAGCTCGCTGTCCTCGGGAACTCTTATCTTGTCAAGAGTCTTCGGGCTTACGAATGAGTATGTGCAGATTTCTGTAAGACCGCAGGAAATAAGTGTTGAATCAACAAGCTTTGTAAGCACCTGTGCAGGTGTGAGCTTTGCCTTTGCCTCACCACGCAGAGGTCTGTTCGGAATGTTGCCGTAGCCGTAAAATCTTGCAATTTCCTCTGCAACGTCAGCCTTGTGTTCAATGTCATTTCTGAAATAAGGAACGTAAATCTTGCCGTCCTTAACTTCAAAGTCGATAGCTTCAAGCATCTTCTTCTGCTCGTCAGCAGAAACATCAATGCCGATAAACTCGTTAACCCAATCAGGCTCAAAGTCGAGAACAGTCTGTTCCTTTGTAACCTTGTTGCAGTCAACAACACCGTTTACAACGTCACCTGCATCAAGAAGCTGAATAAGCTCAAGTGCTCTGTTAAGGCAAGTGTCGCAGGAGTGGGGGTTGAGTTCCTTTTCGTATCTTGCAGAAGCCTCTGTTCTCATACCAAGGCTCTTTGCTGTTCTTCTTACTGATGCACCGTTGAAGCAAGCGGATTCAAAAACGATTGTTGTTGTGTCGTCCATAATTCCGCTGTATTCGCCGCCCATAACACCTGCAACGGCAACGGGCTTATTTGCGTCAGCGATAACGAGCATCTCTTCTGAAAGTGCTCTCTCTTCGCCGTCAAGAGTTGTGATTGTTTCGCCTGCTTTAGCGTTTCTTACGATAACCTGGTTGCCCTCAAGGTAACGAAGGTCAAAAGCATGCATCGGCTGACCGTACTCAAGCATAACGTAGTTTGTGATGTCAACAATGTTGTTGATTGCACGCACGCCGCTTGCACGCAGTCTCTCTCTCATCCAGAGGGGAGAGGGCTTAACTCTTACGTTTTCAACAACAGCACCGACATAGCGGTAACACTTTGAAGGCTCGTCAATCTGAACCTTGAGCATATCGTTTACATCACCGTGACCGAGTTTTACAACAGGTGTATTAACCTTAAGCTCTGTCTTGAATGTAGCTGCAGCCTCTCTTGCAAGACCGATAACTGAAAGACAGTCGGGACGGTTGGAAGTGATTTCAAATTCTGTAACTGTATCGTTAAGGCCGATAGCCTCACGGATATCCATACCTACTTCCTTTTTGCAGTCGTCACCGAGAACGAAAATACCGTCCTCAATAGCGTAGGGGAAGTCGTGAGTTGTAAGACCAAGCTCTGCAACAGAACACATCATACCCTGGCTTGCAACACCACGGAGCTTGCCTTTTTCAATCTTGTGTCCGCCTGCAACAACAGACTTGTGAAGAGCGGCGGGAACATAGTCGCCAACCTTAAGGTTCTGTGCGCTTGTAACAATCTGAATGTTCTCTTCCTTACCGACATCAAGCTGGCAAATCCAGAGTGTGTCTGCGTCGGGGTGATGCTCAATAGCTTCAATGTGACCGACAACAATATTTTTAAGCTCTGCGCCTTCGACCTCGAAGCCCTCAACCTTGGAGCCTGAAAGAGTCATTTCATCGGCGAATTCTTTGTCTGTAGCGTTAAAGTCAACATAATCCTTGACCCATTTCTTTGATAAAATCATCTTTAAAGCACCTCCTTAAAACTGGCTGAGAAATCTTACGTCGTTTTCATACAAAAGACGCATATCATCAATGTTAAATCTGAACATAACAAGTCTCTCAAGACCGAGACCGAAAGCGAAACCGCTGTAAATCTCGGGGTCAATGCCGCCTGTCTTGAGTACCTTCGGGTGAACCATACCGCCGCCGAGGATTTCTATCCAGCCTTCGCCCTTACACATCGGGCAGCCCTTACCGCCGCAACGGAAGCAGGAAACGTCAATTTCGCATGACGGCTCTGTGAACGGGAAGTGGTGAGGACGGAGTCTGATTTTAGTATTCTCACCGTAAAGCTGTTTAGCAAAAGTTTCAAGACAGCCCTTAAGGTCGCCCATTGTGATGCCCTTGTCAACTACAAGACCCTCAATCTGGTGGAAGAGGGGAGAGTGAGTTGCGTCAACAGCGTCCGAACGGAAAACACGACCGGGTGCAATGATGCGGATAGGCGGCTGTTCCTTTTCCATAACACGGATCTGCATGGGAGAAGTCTGTGTACGAAGGAGCATATTCTCTGTGATGTAGAATGTGTCCTGTGTATCTCTTGCAGGGTGATCCTTCGGAATGTTGAGTGCTTCAAAGTTGTAGTAATCCCACTCAACCTCAGGACCTGTTGCAATGTTAAAGCCCATACCGAAGAAGATGTCCTTAACCTCGTCAAGAACTATTGAAAGCGGATGCTTGTGACCGATTTTGTTCGGTGTTCCGGGGATAGTAACGTCAATAGTCTCTTTTTCGAGAGCCTTTTCCATTTCGATTTTCTTAATTTTTTCTGCTGTTTCTGTAACAAGAGCCTCAATGCTGCTTCTTACTTCGTTAGCAAGCTGACCCATAACAGGTCTTTCTTCAGGGGAAAGCTTACCCATCTGCTTGAGGATAGCTGTAAGCTCACCTTTTTTACCGAGGAACTTAACACGGATAGCGTCAAGCTCTGCACGGTCTTCAACCTCAGCAATCATTCTGACTGCCTCAGCCTTGATGCTTTCAAGCTGCTGTTTCATTTTTTTCAACCTTTCTTATATTTATTCAGTTCGTGTGGACGAAAAAATAAAAAGCTCCGTCCCAAGATAAGGGACGAAGCCGAAAACTCCGCGGTACCACCCTTTATTTTTGCCTGAGCAAACACTCTTGCACCCTTTAACGGAGATGAACCGTCCCGACCTACTATCGTTTCAGCCGAGCTGCTCCAAAGTGAACTTCTGCAACCTTACGCATAAGCAGTCTTTCAGCAGATGACCGCCCTCTCTGAATGTATCGGGATGCATACTCTCTTTTTCAACGCATTAACTTTTGATATTCTATCATATACAATTAAATAATGCAAGACTTTTTGTGCTAAAATTTCATTTGAAACTTTCTGAAAAAACTGTAAGTTTACATCAAATTTTAAATCGTGTGCGGTAGGATAGTGGCTCCCGAAAAATGTTGCACAAATTTTAATTTGTCTGGTTGTTTTAAATTTAATAAAAACTTGGCTTGTGAGGAGGCTCCACTTGTCAGGGGAGCTGTCGAGCATAGCGAGACTGAGGGGTAGTTCGAGTAGCGACTGAAAGGTCTCTCCCTCCGTCTTTTGCGTCGCAAAATCCACGCTTACGGCGCCGTCCCCCTTTGTCGCTTTGCGACATTTCTCCCACAACTGTGGGGGAATCTGTCCTCGTCAGATGGAGGCAACGGCTACAATCAGTTTTATAAAAATCAAAGCCTCCTACAAACTCCAACTTTGTCGGGCAAAATCTCAATTTACATCGTACGGTCAATCCGGAGGCTCGTCCGTAACAACACACCTTCAATTTGACAGAATAATAGTTCAGTGATATAATCTGGATAACAGGGGATGTACTGCGTTTTGTGACGAACACACAACTTCGTCCCTGTGTTAAAAGGAGGAATAAACATGACCAAAAAAATCATTATGTTTCTAATTACGGGAATGATAGTTTTCTCTAATTTTATACCAGCTTTGGGTGTCTCAAATAAATTAACAGAATATCCCGGTCAAGCTGAGGCGGCAGGCATGATTATGGAAGCTATAAAATCTGATGATGTTGATAAAATAGCATCAATGTTTAACACTGAATCACGTGATGGAATTAAAGATTTTTATCAGAGAATTGAAAACTTGATATCTGTAATTGACGGTGATATATCAGAATATGAATCAAGTGGAACTTATCAAAAAGATAAAATTGATGGTGAATACAAATACAGTGAAGTTGGTTTTACAATAAAAATCACCACTACCCAAAATAAACTTTACCACTTAAGTGTCGGCTGGATAAAAAAGTGCTCGTCAAATTCTAGCAAAGTCGGAATAAATTGCCTGGGATTAAATCTCCGTAATGATGACGGAAGAGTAATAGACATTTGGGAAGATATATCTTTACCATCTAAAAAAAGTGTAAAATATAAAAATGAACTTGATCTTCTTCGTGACCCGGGAGCTATTGCGTACTATAATTGGATGGGTTATGATTCTGTAACCTTTACATCTTCGGACGAGTCCATAGCAACTGTCGATTCAGAGGGTTTTGTTACACCTGAAGAACCTGGAACAGTGGTGATTACGCAAACTTTGACTAATACCAAAACGGGAAAAACAGTTAAAACGGAATATGAGGTTAATGTTTACCTTGATTTTGTGCAAAAAATAATTTGGTATGTATTTTTCGGGTTTCTTTGGTATTGATAGGTGTTTTGTCGAGTACATAGGGTACGTTTTCCTGTATTAACTAAAATATAATAGTGTAACAATTGACAAATCCTCCCGTGTGTTATATAATCTTTAAGTTAAAATTTATTTGAAATCGGTGATAATATGTCAGGACATTCAAAATGGAGTACCATTAAGCGCAAAAAGGAAAAAACAGACGGCGCAAGAGCAAAGATTTTTACAAAAATCGGTCGTGAAATTGCAGTTGCAGTTAAGAACGGCGGTCCCGACCCGTCAGTTAATACAAAGCTCAAGGATGTAATCGCAAAGGCAAAGTCAAACAACGTGCCCAACGATAACATCGAGCGTATCATCAAAAAGGCTGCAGGCGAAGGCAACTCAGACAACTACGAAGAGATTATGTACGAAGGCTACGGCCCGTCAGGCATCGCAGTTATCGTTGAAACTCTTACCGACAACCGCAACCGTACAGCAGGTGACGTCCGTCATTACTTCGATAAGTACGGCGGAAATATGGGTCAGAGCGGATGCGTTTCGTTTATGTTCACACGTTGCGGTGTGATTATGATTGAAGCAGAGGACGTTGACGAAGAGAAGCTTATGGAAGATGCTCTTGAGTCAGGCGCAACAGACTTCATCACAGATGAAGAGGGTGTGTTCGAAATCCGCACAGAGCCGAATGACCTCGGTGCTGTCCGTGACGAGCTTGAAGCAAAGGGCTACAGCTTCCTTTCAGCAGAGGTTGAGTACGTACCCAGCACTTACACAAAGCTCACAAGCGAAGATGACATCACAAATATGACCAAAATGCTCGATATGTTCGAAGACAACGACGACGTCCAGAACGTATGGCACAACTGGGAAATGGAAGACTAAAAATTGACGGCAGGGAACTATCCCTGCCGTTTCCGCTTTGTTGACACCATTTTTTATCAATGCTATAATGTGCAGGAGGAGAGATAGAAATGGCTAAATCCAAAAAGACAAGATTTTTCCGACGGGTTAAGAGAAATCTGAAAAATCTTAAAAAAAGAACGATTGTCTGTGCTGTACTTGTTCAGATGTTGCTTGTTGTATTCCTTGTAAACGGAATAATAGACAGCCAACCGATAAAACCGGAAGAAACACAGCAAGCGACAATTATTGTTGAAAAAAAGAAATATTCCAGCAGACCTGATTGGTTTATAGTATATTCAGATTCACAAAAATATTATTTCAATAATTTTGGTGTGTTCGGCAACTATGCGAACAGCGAATTGAATGATAGCATCTCTGTTGGTGAAAAATTGACATTGACTTATTTTGAAGATTATCATCTGTTTGCAAACAGAAATTGGGTTGTTGACGCACGAAGCGAAACAGAAGTTTTTCGCACACTTGATGAATATAACGAGATGCATTCCGGTGGCGATATTGCAGTAATTATTATATTTTGTATTTTTGAAATTATTTTCTGGCTTTTTTTTATCCCGTTTATACTTTTATGATGTGAGTGAGGCTGTTTAAATGAAAATATATATTGAAAATAATACCGAAATATCTGATGCTGAAGTGATGATGACAAGTCAAGAATTAAAAGCACTAGTCAATGCGTTGGCTGAATTTGAATCCAAAATCCAAAAGTATAAAACAGACAACAAAGAGAAAAGGGACTTAGGCTTTACACACATGCATTTAAAAGATCATATCCAGGCAAGTACAGAAAATGAATCTGATATTGTTTTTTATGTTGATTTAGATGGTAAGTAAAAAAATAATTTTTGCAAGATTCAACATTTGTGTTTAAAAAATAAACAAAAATCCGTAGCAGAACATAACTCCTGCTACGGATTCAATTTTCTCACAAACTATCGTGCCTTCCTCTGACGAGGAAGGTGGATTTTGCGAAGCAAAAGACGGAAGGAGAGAAAAACAAAATTCAGATAATAGATATTTATTCAATCGGTAGAGGTATTTCCTGTCAAACACTCTGCCTCTTCTCCATCCTTTTCCAGCAGATAAATCCGTACATATCGTTCACAAAAAACACCGTAAAGCACACTACCATAGGCAGATACGAAAGGTCGGTAAGTGTGGCTAAAACCCACAGCACAATAAGTACGATATCGTTTGCGGCGTAACCGAGTGCATAGTACGGACTGCGGAAAGCCGTAAGCGTTGCGGCAATATAGCTTGTCAGTACGGAAACAGTACTCGGCACAAGGTTGGCGGTGTTAAATGCCTTAAGGATAAAATAAAACGCAACAGTTACCGCAACCGACGAAATAATAAGGAAAACGATTTTCTTTTTATTGAGCTTGCTCACTTCAACTTCTGCACTTTTCTTGTAAGGGTGACGTATCCACGAAACAAGCGACACAACCGCCATAGGCAGTGTCATTCCTACATATGTGAGCATCTCGCCGTAATAGTTAAAGCGGAAAGAGATTATGCCGTAAATAGTGCTGAAAATTATCATCAGCACCTGACCGAAAGCAAATCCTCTTGCAAGGAAGATTAGCGAAGTAACACCCACAAGCGAAGCGATGAGCGTCAGCACATCACCGTTTTGGGTTACAAGAAACGAGCCTGCAACAACAATCATTGAAACAATCCATAGCAGAAGTTCAAACTTCGTCAGATTTTTAAAAGCTTTAAAAATGTTCATAAACACACCCCAATAAAAAAACACCCGTCTTGCATTTCTTCAAAGACCTAACGAAATGCAAACGGATGCCAAGCATCACACTACCCGGTGGCAGTAATTTTTAGTTTTCAATATTATAACATTTCTTTTCTAAAAATGCAATATCTCTGACTATTGATTTTCAAAACGAGTGTTGATATAATATATTCATCAATCAAAAGAGGAGAGGTATTGTGGGATTAATAAGAGAAATATTTAACGAAACTCCCTCGGGCTGGGCAACAAACTCAATCGAGCGAAAGAGTTATTATGCTTTTTTTCTCGGTCAGAACGCAATTTACGCACTCGTAACTTCATATCTGACTACATACTTTATGCTCATCGGTGTTGACCTTACCAAGGCAACGGGCATTATGCTTGCTATTAAAATCTGGGATGCAGTCAACGACTGCCTTTTCGGTGTAATCTTTGATATGGTCAAGTTCAAAAGCGGTAAGAAATATCTCCCGTGGCTTCGTGTGTCACTTGTGCTCATTACCGTTACAACCGTGCTTATGTTTGCCGCACCGTTCAATTCAAGCGGTACTACAAAACTCGTATGGTTTGCAATCAGCTACCTTATATGGGATTCTGTCTATACTCTGTGTGACGTGCCTATTTACGGTATCATCACTTCAATGACAAAGAATATTGCCGAACGTAATGCAATGATGTCCTACAAGAGCATCTGGGGCGGCGCAGGCAGTACCGTCACAACGGTAGTTGTTACCGTGCTCATTTCCGAGCAGGTCGGCAGTAACTATACAGTTGTTGCTATTGTAGTTGCAATTATTGCATTCCTCACAATGCTTCCGTCCTGCCTTAAACTGCAGGAGCGTTACACACCGCCTAAAGAGGAAGAAAATTTCTCTGTCAAAAAGATGTTCTCATATCTTTTCAAAAACAAATACCTCCTTATTTTCTACATCGGATTTTTCTTCTATTCGAGCGTAAATATTTCAAACGCACTCAACCTCTGGGTTTCGTTCTATCTCTTCAATAACACCTTGTTTTCACTCGTTGTCGGAGCTCTCGGTGTTGCACCGTCGCTCATAATGTCGGTGCTTGTTCCTAAAATTCTGACAAAAATCGACAAGATGAAGCTCTTTAAATTAAGCACCCTCGGTATTATCGTCACAAGCGTGCTTATGTGGGTTATCGGCTACAAGAGCATCATAGCCTTTGCTGTTCTTTCAACGGTACGCTCAATTCCCATGGCTATTTTCGGTGTTGTTCTCTTTATGTTTACGCCTGACTGTGCCGAATACGGCAAGTTCAAAACAGGTATAGATGCAAAGGGTATCACCTTTGCAATCCAGACCTTTATGTGTAAGCTTACGGGTGCAATTTCAGGCTCGGTCAGCCTTTTATGGATGGGTCTTGAATACACAGGCTGGATTTCCGTCGAAGCTGAAAACTTCGAGCAATTGCAGGCTCTTAACATTCAGCAGTCCGACCACGCTCTTGGTGTGCTGTGGTTTACTTATGTGATGGTACCTGCAATCGGCTATCTTTTCTCTTATATCGTATGGCAGTTCTACAAGCTCAATGATAAGGACGTTCAGCTTATGGCAGACTGCAACGCAGGCAAAATCACACGTGAAGAAGCCGAAAGTCAACTTTCCCGAAAATATTAAAACAAAAATTGCCACCGAAATTTCTTCGGTGGCATAAATTTTATACAGCTTTTTCAGGCTTTATGTTCTCATTAACATAATCCTCAATAATCTTTCCGTCGCTGATACGGATAACTCTGTGGGCCTTCTCGGCGATTTTATCGTCGTGAGTGATTAGGATAATTGTTCTGCCCTCTGCCCACAGCTCGTTGATGATTCTCATAACTTCCTTACCCGAAGCCGAGTCAAGGTTGCCTGTCGGCTCGTCAGCGAGGATAACGGGAGGCTTTGCGGCAACGGCTCTTGCAATGGCAACTCTCTGCTGCTGACCGCCCGACATTTCGCTTGGCAGGTGGTTCATTCTCTGCTCAAGACCAACTCTTTTAAGAGCCTCGGTAGAAAGCTTGTCTCTTTCCTCCTGCTTCATACCTCGGTATATAAGCGGAAGCTCAACGTTTCCCTTTGCCGTAAGGCTCGGTATAAGGTTAAAGCCCTGGAAGATAAAGCCGATTTCCTGATTTCGGATAGCACTCAGCTCATCGTCGTCCATATCCTTGATGTCTTTGCCGTCAAGGATGTATGTTCCGCTTGTAACAACATCCAGAAGACCCAGCATATTCATAAGTGTTGATTTACCCGAACCGGACTGACCGACAATCGCAACAAAGTCGCCCCTGTCAATACAGAGGTCAACTCCGTCAAGGGCACGGACTTCGTTTTCGCCCGGGTTATAGATTTTATACGCATCTTTAAGCTCGATAAGATGTGACACAGAAAATCACTCCAATGTGTTATCACAGTAATAAACATTTTAAAGTATTTTACACCATTCATATTAATATTTTGTGAACAAAACAGAAAAATTTGTTGTTAATTTCAAACAAAACAATGTAAATTTATTTGTATCATAAATTACTCTAATTTATTGACAAAAACCTATAATGTGATAAAATAGGATTGATAATTTCAAAATGTGGCGGTATTTTTAAAAATAACAACATTATGTAGTGAATACGGAGAGTTTTTATGAAGTTACTTGAAGAACGCATAATTAAGGACGGCAAGGTTTTCCCGGGAAATGTGCTCAAGGTTGACCGTTTCCTTAACCACCAGGTTGATGTCAAGCTTCTTAACGAAATCGGCAAGGAGTTTCACCGTCTTTTTAAGGACGAAAAAATCACCAAAATCTTCACTATTGAAGCCTCGGGTATAGGTATTGCCTGTATTGTTGCACAGTATTTTGACGTTCCCGTGGTTTTTGCGAAAAAGACTCTCGGTAAAAACATTTCGTCAGATGTTTATTCAACACCCATAACATCCTTTACTCACGGCAGAACTTATGATGTTATTGTGTCGCAGGAGTTCCTCAACAAGGACGACCGCATTTTGATTATTGACGACTTCCTTGCACAGGGCTGTGCTCTTCAGGGACTTATCAGCCTTATCAATTCCGCAGGCGCTCACATTGTCGGTGCAGGTATTGTTATTGAAAAGGCATTTCAGCAGGGCGGTGAGCTCATCCGCTCACAGGGTATCCGTGTCGAGTCACTCGCAAGGGTCGAGTCAATGACGGATGACGGAAAGATTACTTTCTGCGAATAATAATCTGTATGCCTTGATTTTAAATCGGTAGCAATTTTTTAGCTATAAATTGAAAGTTAAACGGAGGAAAAACACATGAAAAAGATTCTTGCATTACTTCTTGCAGTAGTCATGGTTTTCGCACTTGCAGCTTGCGGCGGCAACAACAATGATGAAGCTAAAGACGATTTCAAAGTCGGCTTTATCTTCCTTCATGACGAAAACTCTACTTACGACAAGAACTTCATGGACGCTGCAGCAGCTGTTCAGAAGGAACTCGGTCTTACAGACGAGCAGGTTCTTTACAAAAGCAACATTCCTGAAAGCAACGAGTGCTACGAAGCAGCACTTGAACTTGTAGATGCAGGCTGCGACGTTATCTTCGGCGACAGCTTTGGCTTTGAGTCACATCTTCTCAAGGCTGCTAAGGAGCATCCGGAGGTTCAGTTCTGCCACGCAACAGGTACAAATGCAAAGACAGCAGGCTTAGCTAACTATCACAACGCTTTCGCATCAATCTACGAGGGCCGTTACCTTGCAGGTATTGCAGCAGGTATGAAGCTCAACGAGATGATTAAGGAAGGCAAGTTCACAGCAGAGGAAGCAAAGATGGGTTATGTCGGCGCTTTCCCGTACGCTGAGGTTATTTCAGGCTTCTCATCATTCTATCTTGGCGCAAAGTCAGTTTGCCCGACAGTTACAATGGAAGTTAAGTACACAAACTCTTGGTTTGACATTGCTGCTGAAAAGGAAGCTGCACAGGCTCTCATTCAGTCAGGCTGTAAGCTCATCAGCCAGCACGCTGACTCAGAGGGTGCACCGAAGGCTTGTGAAGAGAAGGGTATCCCCAATATTGCTTACAACATCAACACATCTTCTATCGGCCCGAACACAGCTATCATTTCTTCCAAGATTTCTTGGGAGCCTTACATGAAGCTTATGATCGAGTCAGTTATGAACGGCAAGGAAATCCCTGTTGACTATACAGGTACACTTGCAACAGGTTCAGTTCAGCTCACAGAGCTCAACGAAAAGGTTGCTGCTGAAGGCACACAGGCTGCTCTTGACGCTGCTGCTGAAAAGCTTAAGAACGGCGAAATCCATGTATTCGATACATCTACATTCACAGTAGGTGGCAAGACTCTTGACGAGAATACACTTGCAGACGTTATTCCTGATGCAAACTATGAGGCTGACACAAAGGTTGTTTCTGACGGTTATTACCACGAGTCAGAGTACCGTTCAGCTCCGTATTTCTTCGTTGTAATCGACGGTATTACAGGTGTTATTCCCGAATAAGTTTTAATTCGGTCTTTTAAAATTAAAGGGCGAGGCACTAATCTGTCTCGCCCGCTTAATCTTTTTTTATTGAGCTGTTAAAAATGCTTATATTCGTGTGAATGTAATTGTTTTTAACAATTGAATTCTTTTGAGGAGGTTATTATGAGTAATAAACCGGTAGCGATTGAATTAAAAAAGATTACCAAAACCTTCGGTAAGGTCGTTGCAAACAAGGATGTTGACCTTACCGTGTACGAGGGCGAAATCCTTTCAATCCTCGGCGAAAACGGTAGCGGTAAAACAACCCTTATGAATATGATCTCGGGTATTTATTTTCCCGACAGCGGTCAGATTTTTGTCAAGGGCAAGGAGGTAAGCATTCAGTCTCCGAATGATGCCTTCAGTCTCAAAATCGGTATGATTCATCAGCACTTCAAGCTTGTTGATGTTTTCACAGCCGCCGAAAACATTGCACTCGGCGTTGACGACGGCAAAAAGTTTGATTTAAAGCGTATTTCTGCTGACATAGAAGCAATCAACAAGAAATACGGATTTAATATCGACCTTAAAAAGAAGATTTATGAAATGTCGGTTTCCGAAAAGCAGACGGTTGAAATAGTTAAGGTGCTTTACAGAGGTGCGGATATCCTCATTCTCGACGAGCCCACAGCCGTTCTTACTCCGCAGGAAACACAGAAGCTTTTCGCAATCCTTCGCAAGATGCGTGAGGACGGCAAGGCTGTTGTCATCATTACTCATAAGCTCCACGAGGTTATGTCTATTTCAGACAGAGTTTCTGTTCTTCGTAAGGGTGAATACATCGGCACAATCAATACTGCCGAGGCTAACGAGTCAATTCTTACCGAAATGATGGTCGGCAAGAAAATTAGCCTTGATATTGACCGTTCAGAGCCGAAGGACCCCGTTGACAGACTTGTTATCAAAAACATCAACTGCTCTAACCGTGAGGGCGTAAAGATACTTAATGACGTTTCTTTCACCGCACGTTCGGGCGAAATTCTCGGTATTGCAGGCATTTCGGGTAGCGGTCAGCGTGAGCTTCTTGAGGCTATCGCCGGACTTCAGAAGCTCGACAGCGGCTCAATTATTTATCATAACTCAAAAACAGGCAAGGAGGACAACCTCCGAGACAAAACTCCGATTCAGATTCGTGAGCTCGGCATCCGTCTTTCTTTTGTTCCCGAGGACAGACTCGGAATGGGTCTTGTCGGCAATATGGACATTGTAGACAATATGATGCTTCGAAGCTACAAAAAGGGCAAGTCTGTATTCCTTCAGAAGAAAGAGCCGAAAACCCTTGCAGAGAAAATTATCAAGGACCTTGAGGTCGTAACTCCGTCAGCATCAACACCTGTCCGCCGTCTTTCGGGCGGTAATGTTCAAAAGGTGCTTGTCGGACGTGAAATTGCCGCATCGCCAACAGTTCTTATGGCGGCTTATCCTGTAAGAGGTCTTGATATCAACTCGTCTTATCTCATTTATAATCTTCTCAATCAGCAGAAGGAAAAGGGTGTAGCCGTAATTTTCGTCGGTGAGGATTTGGACGTTCTCATTGACCTTTGCGACAGAATTCTTGTTATCGGCGGCGGTCAGATTAACGGTATCGTCGATGCACGCACAACAACCAAGGAAGAAATCGGCTTGATGATGGTCAAGTCAAAGGGAGGTAACGCTGATGAATAATGTTAAAAAGCGTAAGGATCCGCTTATCAGAATCAGTAAGCGTGACGTTCCTGTTTGGTGGAAATCGCTTATTATAAGAGTTGTAGCTGTCGCATTTGCGCTTGTAGCATGTGCAGGTCTCATCGTTATTATTTCCGACTACAATCCTTTAGATGTTTTCAAAACAATGATTGAAGGTAACTTCGGTACAGAGCGTAAAATCTGGAACTTACTCCAGAACACAGCCCTGCTTCTTTGTATTTCACTTGCCGTAACACCTGCGTTCAAGATGAAATTCTGGAACCTCGGTGCAGAGGGTCAGGCACTCATCGGTGCACTCTCAACAGCGGCTTGTATGATTTACCTAGGGGACAAGCTTCCTTCACCGGTACTCATTCTTGTAATGCTTGTTGTAAGTATACTTTCGGGTATGATTTGGGCAGTTCTTCCTGCAATTTTTAAAGCAAAGTTCAACACAAACGAGTCGCTTTTCACTCTTATGATGAACTATGTTGCAACACAGCTCGTTCTTTACTGCATCACATTCTGGGAAAATCCGAAAGGCTCAAACACAGTCGGCATCATTAACTTTGATTCTGAAAGCGGCTGGCTTCCGGCACTCTTTGACCAGAAGTATCTTCTCAATATCCTCATTGTTACCGTTATCACGGTTATAATGTACATTTACCTCAAATACAGCAAGCACGGTTATGAAATCTCCGTTGTCGGTGAAAGTGAAAACACAGCCCGCTACATCGGTATCAACGTTAAAAAGGTTATCATCCGTACTGTGCTTGTTTCGGGTGCAGTCTGCGGTATCACAGGCTTCCTGCTTGTTTCAGGCACACACCACACAATCACGGCAGATACTGTCGGTGGTCAGGGCTTTACAGCTATTATGGTTTCCTGGCTTGCAAAGTTCAACCCCTTTGTAATGGCAGGTGTTTCGTTCCTCATCACTTTCCTCGAAAGAGGTGCAGGCGAAATTGCAACAATACTCCGTCTCAATCAGAGCGTTGCCGCAATTATGCAGGGAATAATTCTTTTCTTCATCATCGGCAGTGATTTCTTTATTAACTATAAAATCAACTTCCGTTCAAGCAAAAAGGAGGGTCATAAATGATTACTACAATCGCACTTTTCTTAAAGCAGGCAATCATTCAGGGCATCCCTCTTCTCTACGGCTCAACGGGCGAAATTATTACCGAAAAGTCGGGTAACCTCAACCTCGGTATTCCGGGCATTATGTACATCGGCGGCATTTCGGGCATCATCGGCGGCTACATTTATGAGTTTTCGGGCGCAGAGCTCAATCCCGTGTTACTCATTTTAATTCCCTTGCTTTCGTCACTTCTCGGCTCAGTGCTGATGTCACTCATCTACTGCTTGCTGACAGTAACACTCAAAGCAAACCAGAACGTTACGGGTCTTGCACTCACAACCTTCGGTGTAGGTATGGGTAACTTCTTCGGCGGCTCACTTTCATCAATCCTCGGTGAAGGCGGCACAATTTCGCTTATCGAAACAGGTAAGGCATTCAAGCAGACACTTCCTTTCGCAAAGGATCTCGGTCTCTTTGGCGAAACCTTCCTTTCATTCGGTTTTCTTGCTTACCTTTCAATCATCATTGCAATTCTTGCATCGGTTTTCCTCAACAAAACACGTAAGGGTATGAATCTTCGTGCAGTCGGTGAAAACCCTGCAACAGCAGATGCCGCAGGTATCAACGTTACAGCCAACAAATACCTCGCAACCTGCATCGGCGGTGCTATCGCAGGTCTTGGCGGACTTTACTTCGTTATGGACTACGTTGGCGGTGCATGGACAAACAACGGCTTCGGCGACCGTGGATGGCTCGCTATCGCACTTGTTATCTTCGCACTCTGGAAGCCGCACACAAGTATCCTCGGCTCAATTCTCTTTGGCGGTCTTTATATTGTTTATCTCTACATTCCCGATTTGAGCAGAAGCTCACAGGAAATTTTCAAAATGCTTCCGTACCTTGTAACAATCGTTGTTCTTGTTGTTATCAGCGTGCGCAAGAAGAGAGAGCATCAGCCACCGCAGAGCCTCGGACTTTCATATTTCCGAGAGGAAAGATAATAAATCAAGGGGCTGTAAAAAAACAGCCAGAAAAAAATCCGAGATTCGTGTAAAAGCGAGTCTCGGATGATTTTTTTGTGAAAGATTGGTTAAATGTGGGAAAATATTGTCTTTTGAGGTACACCAACCAAGCCGACGAGTT
>JAFUPA010000062.1 GCA_017481575.1 Clostridia bacterium
AAATCTGCATAGAGTGTAACCGCATTCCCGGTAGTGCCGCAGTTGTGGCACCAAAAGGTAGCGTTATCCATGCGATGACTGAGATACATACGGTATCTGTAGTCCCCGCAATAAGGACACCTTGCTTGAACCTCTTCACGAGTGATGGTTGATTGCTTGATGTCCAAATTGCAGAGTACCGCAGTATCAACTACATCTATGGAAATGTAGTTGTAATTAGCCATTTATCAGGCTGCCTTTCTCATTTCGTTTTCAGCCGGAACGGCTGCAGTGTAGTTGTTCTGGAACTTGACGGTAAGAGGTTGTCCCTTAACAACGCGGATGAGCATAACCTGTGAAGGCATATCCACGTCATTAAAAGCGGCAATACTTTCGGTATTGTCAATGCAGACGGGATAATCCTTGCCGGTTATTCTGCGAATGAGGGCAGAAATTTCAATGCCTGCCAGTGTCTTTTCGGAAAGAGATAGAGTTGTGTACTCACGCCCTTTATAGTCAAACTTAAAGGCATTTTTCACTTCGCCAGTACCTCGAATTACCTCAAACAGACGAATCTCGACATTGGGCATTTTGAGTTCTGCAGTTGCAAGGTCGGCACGCTTAAAGATATATTCTGTAAGAGCAGTAACAATATCTTTGTACTTTTTCATCTGCTCTATGAACACATCCTTTTCAACGAGCGCCGATTTTAACCTTTCCTCACTTGCGGATTGTTCTACCGTTTCGATCTGTGCGTTGATACCGATAAGGGTTGCCTCAAGGTCGCCGAGTTCGGAAAGTTCCTGCTCGGAAAGATTACCGTACTTTTCAAGATCGGCAAGTTCGTCAAGCTTGGAGCGGATTTCAGAAACATCGACACGCTCGGTTTTGTTCTGCAGTTCTTCAAGTTCTGCAGTAAACTTTGCGATATCATCCGCTTTCCACTGTTCAAACTGTGCCTTTGCTTTTTTATCAAGTTCGGCAATCTCTTTGCCCCTTGCAACAACACCTTTACCAAGTTCACCAATACGGCTACATTCGGCAATAAGATGGTTTCGTATTTCCTCAATATTTGTTTCCGTAACCTGCATTTTGCAGGTGGGACAGACATCACCGACTTTTAGCGCTGTAATTCGTTCTTTAAGCTCGTTATATTGTTTAGCCAAAGAATTATACTCGGCAGATGCTTCTGCAATAGCCTGCGTGAATTTTGAGGAATATACACGCGCTTTAACCTCCGCTAACTTTTCTTTTGCGGTTGTTACGGCAGGATTCTCGCCGGCATTGTTGCTTAACTTCCTTGTTAGCACATCACGCTGAATAGCAAAGTCTTCCGTGTCGATACCCTCAAACTGTTTTTCTTTAAGGGCTTTGATTTGCTCTTCAACGCTACGCTTTTCGGAATACAACTCACCAAGTTTCACATCGGCAGTTTTTTGTGATTCTTCAATGGACTCGATATGTCCCTGAAGCACGTCTAACTGTTGTTCAACTCTGCGGATTGCTGCGCGGGTATCCTTTAGAGCTTCTTCGGGGGACTGCGTTTCAAGGTCAATGTTTTCGAGGTGTGTTTGGTAGGTAGGTATTGCTGCTAACACATCCTTTTGAGATACGGGTTTGAGATGGCGGAGAATAAGCTCTCTGCCATCGTTGCCCATATTTTCAATAAGATATGTGGGATTGAACATTGCCAAAAAGGTGTTTTTATCACCAAACATTTGCTCAATTCTGCTTTGATTAACGGTATATCCGTCCATCAGCACAGAATACTTTTCATTTTTCCTTGTTCGCATAAGGGTGTGGGCGGCTCCGTTTTGGTCGATGAAGTGAAGTTGCACTTGAACGTTATCTGCATTCTCATTCATCAGCCTTTCGATTTTCTGCTCACCGTAATATGTAACTCCGTAAAGAACGAAGCATACTGCGTGAGCCATTGTCGTTTTACCGGTGCCGTTGTGTCCTGTTATGTAACTGATATCACCGAAGTCAAAATGTGTTGTTTCGGTATGATTACGGAAATTGTTCAGGGTAATCCCTGTGATCTTCATAGCGGTGATTTGTTCCATTCAGACACCCTCCTTATTCCCACAATAAAGTTTCGCTCTGATTTAGGGCGCCGACTTCATTCGGCTCTTTGGTGGAAGCCACAAGGGTAAGGAG
>JAFUPA010000063.1 GCA_017481575.1 Clostridia bacterium
TAATTGATATGGTGTATTATATTTTCTTGTGATATTCTTTTTCATTGCAAGTAAATTATATCACAAAAAGGACTACATTCCTACCTTTCGGTAAGTTTGTAGTCCTTTTCTTTTTCAGGCTGTTTTTTTACAGCCCCTTTAGCGTTATTTATCCTTTTTCGCAAGGTCGTTTGTGTTGATTGAGTTGCGGAAAACAAAAAATTTCTGATACAAAAACTCAAGAACAAGATTGCTTGCCATAACAAGTGCCTCTATCAGGTAATTGTTCCAGCCGGCTTTGTCGGCAATATCGCCGAGCCAACCCGTAACGGGTGTGAAAATCAGGTAGAAAATTGCAACCTTTAGCATCGCAACCGGAACATTGTTTGCTGACTTGAAGGTAAATCTTCTGTTAAGTGTGAAGTTATAAATAACCGAAAGTGCGAGTGACGGAATGTGACATTGCCAATACGACAATTTACTGAGTCCGAGCATCGGCGGCAATTCCTGAAGAGCTGTGAAAGATAAAATCTGAATTATGCCTGCCGAGAATGAAAACAACGCAAACTTAATTGCCTGCAGAATACCGTCTTTCTTTTTAGACATATCAATCACCCTTATTTGTTCTTTTTCATCAGCTTGATAACATATTGGAATGCTTCAAAAAGTGCAACCGCCGAAATGAAGAAGCAGGCAACAATTGCCGACCAGCGGATTGTAACCATATTGAAAAGAAGCATATCAACAGTTGCCTCAATCGCAACAAGGTAAACTGCAATTTCAACAGAAACCAGCGACAGCGTGTGCAGACCTTTGAGCTTGCCGGCACCGATTAGTGCCGCATCGACGGATATGAAAATTGCCGCAAGTATGAATAACGGCAAGCCGACCTTATAAAACCAATAAATCTGCCCTGTTTTGCCGATGATATATGCCACATACGAGAGCACCGAGAAAAGACAAATCAATGCCGTCACGGGAGCGGGTGTCACACGCAATGCAGGGAAAACGGAAACAATCCAAGCGACAATCAGCGCACCGACAACATAGGTACACCAGCCGTCGTTTTTGTGAAAAACAAGGTCAAGTGCGATGCAAAGCGTTGCAGGGAAAACCATAAGAGCGGTCATCACTGCGGCGTAGCCCTTGCCGCCGTCCGTCGGGCCTTTGAAAAATGTGAATTTCTTGTTTGCAGGTTGCGGGGGAGAAGCAAGATTTGCGCCGCAAGCACCGCAGAAGTTAGAATTATCCGGGATTATACTGTTACAGTTAGGACATTGCATAAAACGACCTCCTTTACAATATTATTATACATATAAGCCGAGTCAAAAGTCAACAAGCAAAAGGCTGTCGAAAAGAGAATTAAAAATATCTTAAAAATTCCGCAAAATAATATTGACAATTGCAGTTTGATTTGATAGAATAATAAAGCTGTTAACAGCAACAAGGGCCATTAGCTCAGTTGGTTAGAGCAACCGGCTCATAACCGGTCGGTCCGGGGTTCGAGTCCCTGATGGCCCACCAATTACATATAGGGGTATAGCTCAGTTGGTAGAGCAGCGGTCTCCAAAACCGCGTGCCGAGGGTTCAAATCCTTCTGCCCCTGCCAAAACAAAACCATCCGAACACGGATGGTTTTTTGTTGTATTTGAAAACCCCTGGCTGTGCCAGGGGTTCCGAAAAAGCTTTAGCGATGCGTATACAAGAAAAACTCCTTTTGATAAAATAAAGGTGCGGCTACCAACTGCACCAAAAATCAAAAGGAGGACATTCAAATGAATGA
>JAFUPA010000064.1 GCA_017481575.1 Clostridia bacterium
TATTAATTCTTCTCTCAAATAACCTGTTTTTAAACATGAATCTGCTTTGTGTTTTTCAGTTTTCGGACAAGAACCTGATAAATAATTCAAATAATCATCGCCGTATTTCCATTTTTTGCATTTATCGGCGGCAGATGTATACTGTTCGATATAATAACACACTTTCAGCCCAAAATTCTCCATCATGACATCATTCAAAACAGATGCATAGTCGGAAATCTTTGTATTTGGTGAACTAAAACGCTTCTTGTACCCTTCATCATAATAATGATACTGTGTCATCATATATTTAATTTTAGAAAAATCAGATAGGTTTATAAATCCCCATATATCACCCGATGAAACATAAACATAATCGCTGTTACTTGGGATGTTTCCGCGCGCTGTTATTGTTGCACCTTGCGGAATTGTTTTGGCACCTTTATATTTATTTCCGGGTGTGCCCATTACAGTAATTGCAGATTGTGCAGTGGAAGTTTCTGTGTCAGACCATTTTTCATTGCATGCAATATCACAAATATCCTTATTGCCGTCACACTCAACAGTTAAAGTTACTGTTCCCGGGCTTATTCCTTCTACCGATAAACTTCTGTCTGAGTATTTAGTAATTTCAACAATGCCGCTTTGGCTTAACGACCACTCTAACGCACCATCTTTATCGTAGTTAATTTTTATGTGGTCCTCTTTTGTTGCACCTTTATAAATGTTTACATACTGTTGCCTGATATTCATCGGTTTATCGTTAAGAAGCAGTTCGTGTATGTAGCCTTTATCTTTGCTATCTGAATCCTGAACATATACAAAACTTCCCGAATAACCGAGAACCTCAACTTCTCTGCCGTATAAGAAGATTCCTTTGATCGTGCTAAACGAAAGATTAGAATCGCTTCTAAAAAATGCAAACAGGAAATTAACTGTTACAGTATCTCCTGTCGCATTTGGCTGCGTTATTGCAGTCGCACAAATTTGAGGATAACCAAACAGAATAACAAAACATAATAAAATAGATATAATTTTAAAAATATTTCTTTTAGTCAAACCATATTTTCCTCCTTGATTTTAACATCTTGCTTTTTGATTGTCAAATTATGCTTTGTTAGGTTTCGCAATTAACCCATCGGAATCTCCTTCTTTCGCTCACTTTTGAAACCTATTTTTCAGGAGAAATATATTTTTCCTGAAAAAGCTTTCATATATATATGACGTAAATCACAAAATGTTACGCAAAGAATTTTTTAAAACTGAAGTTTCTACTTTCTAAACAAAAAATAAAGGCAAAAGTTGTAGAATATAACCACAGCTTTTGCCTTAAATACAAAAACTCCGTTTACCGATTGCTCGATAAACGGAGTTCGTTATTTAGATATAGACATCGACGGTTAAGTCTTCCCATTGATACGGGCGGAGATATTTACCCGTCGATTTTCTGTGTTTTAGAGCGTCACCGTAGCCGATGTCAACTCTTAAAAACAGGTCAGTCCTATTAACCTTTGATAGCTGCCTGCGTCTCCGAAAGGAGTGGTTGGGAGGTGTCCCCCAACCGTTGATACAGAGCTGTTTTGGCGCCTTCTGCCCTCAGTTTTCAGGTGAAGCGGGTCGTTCGGGTCGCCGTCAAATCTCAGGTACCAATCAAAGCCGTCTTTCTTTGCCACAATCTTCTCAACAAAGGCTTCAATTATGCTTTCGGGTATGTCGTTTTCATCGGGATTTGTGTACTGCACAAGGGCATATTGAAGCACCGTCAGCTTTTCTTTGTAATCCACAATTTCAGGCTCGTCGTTTTGCTTATCTTCAAGTGCTTCAATCTCGTCACTCAGCTTCCTTATTTCGGCTCTGAGCTCCGAGGTTTTTTGGGTGAACGAGTCCTTATCAATATCACCCTCCGCCCTCATTTCGATATAGTTATCGAGCTTTCGGTTGTGCTTTGCGAGCTGCCGTTTCTTCTGCTCAATAATCTCTTCGTAATCGACTGTTTCGCCCGTGTCGCCGATGTGTGCTTCGAGCATCGAGTTGGCAAGCGCCAGTACCTTGTCCCTTTGCATAAGATAGTTGCGGAAGATGTGGTTTGCAATCAACTGCAGCTTCCATTCGGGTATCATCGGGGTACGGCAGATACCCTCAAGCGGCAACCCCTTCCTTTTTCTGCTTTCATAAGAGCCTGTCCGCACGGAATCGTAGCACTGATAACCGATGTTTGACTGTGTTGCAGTTCTGTACCAGTTTCTTGTGTTAAACTTGTGACCGCATTCGCAGATGAGTAGCTTACCCCATACTGTCGTCCTCGGTCTTCTGCCAATCATTAAACTTCTTTTGTTTGCGTTCATTTTGCATTGAGCTGTTTTGCTTGCCATAATTGCCTGCACCCTTTCATAATCTTCTACCGATACAATCGGCTCGTGTCTGCCCTTGACCTGTACAAGGTCGATTTCACCGTAGTTTTTGACCTTTTTCTGTGTCAGGTAATCGGGCGTATACTCCTTGTGGTAAGTGATGATACCGCAGTAAAACGAGTTTTTCAGAACGTTGGATATGACAGTTTCATACCACCTGCTTTTACCCGTTGCGGTTTTGTAGCCTCTGCGTTCAAGCTCGTTTTTTATCTGCATAAGCCCGTGACCTGCAAGATACATTTCATAAATCAGCTTTACCGTTTCAGCCTGCACGGGGTCAATGAAAAAGTCCACGTGCTTTTTGTTGTTTTCAAGCAGCTTTTCAACTCGCCTGTAGCCGAGAATAGTGCCGTTACCGTAGAACACACCGTTCTCCATTGATGTCTGCTGACCGCTTTTAACTCTCACCGATGTTTTTCGGCTTTCGTCCTGCGCAAGGGTTGCCATAATGGTGAGTCGCAATTCTCCGTCACCGTCAAAGGTTTTGATGTTATCGTTTATGAAGAAAACCTCAACACCCATCGCTTTGAGTTCACGGGTGTACTGCAGGGTATCAACCGTGTTACGGGCAAAACGGGAAACCTCACGGGTGATAATCAAATCGAACTTCTTTTTCTTGGCATCCCTTATCATTTTCATAAACTGCGGTCTTTTTTCAGCGGATGTGCCCGTGATTCCCTCGTCAATATATCTGTCAACGAGCTCCCATTCGGGTCTTGCCTTAAGAATCGGCTCATACCAATCAAGCTGATTTTCAAGTGCCGACAGCTGCTCTTTGTGGTCTGTGGAAACTCGGGCATAGATTACTACCCGTCGCTTTCCGAAATCTGAATTTATCATATTGTGTCCTCCTTTGTCTGATTGTGATTTCCTTTGATGAACTTGCTTTCGTCCACAATATCCGCATAGTCTTTCAGGATATTGTGAAACATATATTCCGGTATTTTGCTGTCCCTGAATAACTGTTCAATGAGCTTCAAAGCCGCAAAACAGTATTCGGGGTCATCGCTTATTTTATTTATATCAATATTACTCATTACAAACCTCCTTTACAAATGTGCGGATTATCTCGCACCCTTGTCCTTTCCTCTGTTCAAGTGTTTTTGATAGTAAACAATGGCTTTGATGATGAAATCCTCAACCTGACTCGGCTTCAAATCGGGCAATGCTTTCTGCAAACGCTCCATCGGTATGCGGAACATTTCACGCTGATTTGCCTTTTCTTCCTGCATTATCGAGTCGATGAGTTCATCTGTCAGCTGACTTGCCTGACTGAGCTTTTTAAAGCGGACTGCCTGCGAAAGTGACGGTGTTCTGTCCTCGACCTCAATCGTTCCAAGCAGAGAACACTGCTGTTCTTCGGTAAGGTAAGACAGCTCAACTGCGGGAGTGAGAGCAATTCTGCCCTCGTCAACAAGGTCGAGTAGTTCGGGGATGAGATATGTCAGACGGATATAGCGATAAACTTTATCTCTGCTTTCGCCTGCAACTTCTCCTATCTCTGTTGCACTGTCTAACTTTGTCGCAACTTGCGACGAAGTTAAATCAGTTCTCTTTCCTTGATTTTTTAATGCCTCCATTTTCAACTTATAAGCAAAGGCTTTTTCAGAAGGCAAGATATGTTCTCTGTGAAGATTGCTGTCCACGAGCATTATTGCGGCTTCATCACGGCTGACGGCATAAATAAAGACAGGAACATTTTTTGCCCCTGCCTTCTGTGCTGCCCTCAGTCTGCGGTGTCCCGAGATAAGCTCGTATTCATCCTCTGTGTTTTCAAGCGGTCTGACAATAAGCGGTGAGAGAATGCCCTGCTCCTGTATGCTTTCAATCAGGGTGTTCATCTCCTCGTTATCAATAACCTTGTAGGGGTGTCCCTCAAAGGGACGGATTTTTTCAAGCGGTATGTTAACCGCAGATTTTAATTTTCTGTTTGCCATATTAACGGCTCCTTTCATAATTTTTATTTCTGGTTGGTTGGTAAATTTCTTTGATGTCCTGAAGCTTCTCGTCGATTTCGGGTTTCTTCTGTTCAATCCTTTCGCAGACTGTAATATTCTTTCGCAGTATTTTCATCCTTCCGGTAAGATCTGAAATATACCCTTTCAGCTCTCGTTCTTCATTTTCATCGCCGTGGTTCTGAGCAGTTTTCAGTTTGCTTCGCAGAATATTTCTCGCCTCGCTCAGCTCCGCAAACTCATCCTTACAGCCTTGCTTATATGCTTCAAGCTGTTCCGGGGTTTCAATGTCGTTACCGCACAGAAGATTTTGCTGTTCAACGAGTCTGTTCAGCTTGCGTATTTCATCGGCAAGGTATTTAACCGCAACTCTGTTGTTATCAGGTCTTTTCCTCACCGCTTCAACAATGGTTATAAACCGCACATAGGTCTGTGCATAACCGGCAATCGGCTCATCACCAATATACTGTCTGTAGAGATTATCCTGCGGCGGAAGGTCAACACGGTATCTGCGCCAGCTTTCATCAATGCGTTTTATCAGATTTACGGGAACATAGTCATCACCGAGAGTCAGAAGCCTTGTCGGTCTTTTGAACGCAGAGTGATAAACTGTTGAGTATCGGCTTGTGAAATTAAAGGTATAGCCCTTCTTTTTCATCTGATTGAAAAAGTCCTTTCGGCTTATTGCGGTAAGTATTGTTTCGTCAATCTCGGTTTTGATAATCGCATTCTTTGTAAGCTTCATATTCTTTTCGTTCATATACTCGTTATACGGAATACCTCTTGACTTCTTCGGATTCATAACAACCGACAGCTTATATTCCTTGCAAAGCTCATCGGACACCTCACGCAGTCTGTAGAGATTCCTTTTGTCATCGTTATACTTTTTACCGTCAACAAACGATACGGAGTTGAAAACAAAGTGGTTGTGGATATGCTCGTGGTCAAGGTGAGTTGAAACAACAACTTCAAACCTCTCGCCCCACATTCTCTCGGCAAGCTTCATTCCGATTTCGTGTGCCGTTTCGGGTGTAACCTCACCGGGTGCGAAAGACTGAATTACGTGATAAGCCATTATCCCGTTCTCTTTTCCGTAGCGTCGCTTCACAGACATCATACTTTTCTCCGCTGTTTCGGGAACGGTGTTGATGCCGTCAACATACATCCAGCCGTCAGCTTCAACTGTCTTTTCGGGATTCATAACGTAGTTGATACATTTGCCAATCCTGCCTTTTACGGGGAATATTTTAGTTACTGCCATGCTCTTTTAGGTGCAAAGGCTTCGTCAACCTTTTCAGAAACTTCATTGAAGTTTTTGCAGGCTTTCTCAAGCTCGGCAGTATTCAGATAACCGCCCGAATGGACGATTCTTGCAAGCTGATTGAGATTGTTACCGACTGCACGCAGTTCTTTTATCAGCACAGAATACTCGGCAGGAGGAGCCTGTGCAGGTAAATAGCCGCTGAGCAGAAATCTTATCAGCTTTGACATTGTGAGTCCGGTTGCCTTACACATCTCATTGAGCCTGAGGTGTTCTTCTTCTGTAAGGCAAACGGTTACTCGGTGGATTCTTTTCTGCATAATGTTCATTCCTTTCTTTATTTGATTCTCGGGGTTTACCCCGCAAGCGGATTTATTACAATAAATCCAATGCTTGCTAAGACTGAAGAAACAGATGTTTTTCGGATTTATCCGTTTCTCAAAATGAAGCGGACTGTTTCGTTTAGGAGGGCGGTTATCAAAACAGTCCGTTTCGGGTTGACGGCAAAAGTGCCGTCATAGTTTTTTCGGCATAACAAAAGTGACGGCAAAAATGCCGTCACTAAAAGCTGTCGAGAAAATTGAAGATGATATCATCATTTTCCTCTTGTTCAATCTCGCTTATTTGTTTTTCTTCGGGCGGTGCCTGAAGTTTCATACCGACAATTTTTTCTTCGATGAGGTCAGCCAGGTCGTGATTCAACAGAGCATTGATTACTGTTTCAGTGTATGACTGACCTTTGACAGAGCGAAGATAGTGCCAAGCTTTGCTGTCAGCTTCTTTATCAAGGTTAAATCGCACGGATATTTTCTTGATATTCATTTGTTGCCACTTCTTTTTCGTTGCCTCGTTGCAAGCCGTTCATAACCCTTTGCGGTTGCACGGATATCATCAATAACGGTAATTCGTGATTTGTCGCAGTCAGCAAAATTCTTAATCAGGCATCCGCCACCGCCCACAACCGTCAGTCGCATCATTCTCGGGTCGTAGCCGTGTTCACGAAGATTGCGGAAAATCTCGGCAACATAGTTCTTTGCGGATTTCGTAATCGTTTCAAGAAATTCATCCGCAATATCCGCTTTGCCGAAACGAAGCACACGGGTGATAACCGATTCGTCAACCGTTGCGTGGTGAGTGCGCATCATATCTTCTTTTGCCTGAATCACGCATTGCTGAGTGCCGAATTTCTCCGTGAAGCATCTTCGGTTTTCGGGTTTCTTCTCATTGATAAGCATAACGTTCATCGTACCGTTGCCGATATCGCAGAGCATATTTGTTCCGCTGAATTCGTGAATTCTGTCCGCAATAGCGGCAAACCCCTGCGGAAAAATATCCGCACCCGTGAACTCGACCCTGTAGTCGATGCCGTTGAAGCTGAACTCAACCTCTTTGTTCTGCAAAAGGTAGCTGCGGAAAGCTTCCTTCTGTGCAGTGAGCCAAGTCAGAGGAAGACCTGCCGCCAAGTGAACTTTAGCCTCATGCAGTCCACGTGCACGAAGCTCGTAAGCGACAGCCGCCAAGGTCAGAACATAGTAGTCCATATCCTGAATTTTGTCGGCAACGAACTCCTTGTGACCTTCACCGATTGTGTAATATTTACCGTTCCACGTAAGCAAATTGTCTTTGAAAGCAGGCTCGGTGTCGCTCACATAAACACCTGTTCCAAAAGTCTTGTTTGCTGTTTTGATATTCCCGTATCCGTGGTCAATACCGAGAATAAGAGAGTCGTTTGAATTCTTCATAAATTCTCCTTTCTTTTGTGATAATGATTTTGCCCTCCAACCATATACGACACAA
>JAFUPA010000007.1 GCA_017481575.1 Clostridia bacterium
TAATTTTAATAAAACTTGCTGTGTGCGTTGCCTCCCTTGCCCTAAAGGGAGGGGGACCACGAAGTGGTGGAGGGATATTATAAAGAATAGATTATGTTTACATTATAGGTCTGCGACGCAGAATATCCTCCCGTCACAGCTACGCTGTGCCACCCTCCTTTAGGCAAGGAGGGCTGGGTTCCTGCTAAATTGTAATTATCCCGACAAATTAAAATTTACTTATTCCAAAATTTCCTGTCTAGTGAGCGGTATTGGATTGCTTCTGCAATGTGGGTCGCTTCAATTATTTCGGAATTGTCAAGGTCGGCAATCGTCCTTGCAACACGCAGGATTTTATCGTAAGCACGGGCAGAAAGTCCGAGCTTGTCAAATGCCATCTGGAGCATCTTCATTGCAGGCTCGCTTGCGACACAGAATTCTCTCGTCATTGCGGAGTTCATCTGTGCGTTGCAGTTTGCGGTTGTACCCCTAAGACGTTCCTGCTGAATTTTTCTTGCCGCTTCCACACGCTCTCTGATCTTTGCCGACGGCTCACCCTTGTGCGTGTCGGAGAGCTTGTCAAAGTCTACGGGCGGTACTTCAATGTGAATGTCAATTCGGTCAAGCAACGGGCCGCTGACCTTTGAAAGATACCTAGCCGCTGCACCCTCGTGGCAGGTACAGTCCCTGACGGGGTGACCGTAATATCCGCACGGGCAGGGATTCATTGCACATACAAGCATAACCGAGCAAGGGTAGCACGACGTACCCGAAGCACGGGAAATTGTTATCTTTCCGTCCTCGAGAGGCTGACGCATGATTTCCATAGACTGTCTTGAAAACTCGGGCAACTCATCAAGAAAAAGTACACCGTTATGTGCAAGTGAAAGCTCACCGGGCTTCGGAATTGCACCGCCGCCCGAAAGACCGACGGTTGAAACCGTGTGGTGCGGTGAACGGAAAGGTCTTGCTGTCACAAGTCGGGATTTGCCCTTTAAGGCTCCTGCAATTGAGTAGATTTTTGTTGTTTCAAGGCTCTCTTCAAATGTCATTGAGGGGAGTATTGACGGTATTCTTTTTGCAAGCATACTCTTGCCCGTGCCGGGACTGCCTATCATCAGCGTGTTGTGTCCGCCTGCGGCGGCAACCTCCAAAGCACGCTTGGCTTCAAACTGACCCTTTACGTCAGCAAAATCGGGCATATAAAGATAAGTGTCCTCGTCCTTTTCTTCATAAGGTACGGCAGGAGTGATTTTGACAAGTCCCTTGAGGTGGTCGATAACCTGATGAATGTCCGCAACAGGATAGATGTCAATACCCTCAACAACAGCGGCTTCGTTTGCATTTTCCTGAGGCACAAAAACACCCTTAAGTCCGTTCTGACAGGCACTTATAACCATTGGCAGAACACCGTTGACGTGGCGGATTTTGCCGTCAAGTGATAACTCACCGATAAAAGCATAGCCGTCCGTGTTCACGTTCAACTGTTCGGAGGCAAGAAGCAGAGTTATGAGCATGGCCAGGTCATAAACGGGACCCTCTTTGCGTCTGTCGGCAGGTGCAAGGTTAACCGTAATACGGCTTACGGGGAAGTCGAAGCCGCAGTTTTTGATTGCGGAACGCACTCTGTCACGAGATTCGCTGACGGCTGAATCTGGCAGACCTACAACGTCAAATCTCGGCAATCCTCCCGAAATATCCGCCTCTACGGTGACAGGAAAAACCTCCATACCGTAGATACCCAAACTGTTGACCCTTGCAAACACAATGCTCACCTCAAAAATTTTATAAAAACATTAAAGCAAATTTATGCACTTTTTTCAAGTAATTTACTTTATTTTTATTTTTTGTTATTGTATAATATCATAGAATAGGTATTATTCAGTAAAATACAAGGAGTACATAGCTATGCTTAAAAACATTCCCTCGGTGCTTTCACCCGAGCTTTTGAAAACTCTTATGGAAATGGGTCACGGCGATTATCTTGTAATCGGTGACGGCAATTTCCCTGCGGCAACAAATGCAAAGCGTCTTATCCGTTGCGACGGTCACGGCGTGCCCGAAATTCTTGACGCTATCCTCAAGCTTATGCCGCTTGATACTTATGTTGAAAATCCCGTTGGTCTTATGGATAACGGCGACCCCGACAACCGTCCCGAAATCTGGGCAGTATACAAGGACATTATCGAAAAGAACGAGGGCGACAAGGGCATCGAGCTTGTTGAGCGTTTCGATTTCTACGATAAGGCAAAGGGAGCTTTTGCAATCATCGCAACAGGCGAAACAGCAATTTATGCAAACATTATTCTTCAAAAGGGTGTTGTAATCAATGACTAAAAGAGTTCTTGCTTTTGACTTCGGTGCTTCAAGCGGACGTGCTATCATCGGTTGCTTCGACGGCGGAAAAATCACCCTCGAGGAGGTTCACCGCTTTTCAAATGACCCCGTAAGTGTCGGCGGTACTGTTTATTGGGATGTTCTTCGTCTTTTCCACGAGATTAAGCAGGGCATCATCAAGGCTCGTATGGCGGGCGGCTTCGACAGCATCGGTATTGACACATGGGGCGTTGACTTCGGTCTTATCGATGCCGAGGGCAAGCTGATGGAAAACCCCATTCACTACCGTGACACAAGAACAGTCGGTCTTGTGGACGAGGCTTTCAAAACAATGCCGAAAGAAAAGCTCTACGGCATAACAGGTATTCAGTTTATGGAGCTCAATACCTTGTTCCAGCTCATTTCACTTAAAAAATACAGACCGTGGATGCTCGAGCGTGCAGATAAAATGCTCTTTATGCCCGACCTTTTTGCATATATGCTAACGGGCAAGATGTGTGCAGAATATTCAATCGCATCTACCTCACAGCTTATTGACCTTGAAACAAGCGGTTGGTCAAAGGAAATTCTCGATGCATTCGGTATTAAAGAGGATATCTTTGCTCCGATTGTAAAGCCGGGTACAGTTCTCGGCACACTCACCCCCGAAATCTGCGAGGAGTGCGGTGTTGACCCTGTTCCCGTAATTTCAGTCTGCGGTCACGACACACAGTCGGCAATCACTTCCGTTCCTTGCGAAAGCGGCAACTTTGCTTTCCTTTCAAGCGGAACCTGGTCGCTTTTCGGCACAGAGCTTGAAAAGCCGATTGTCAACGAAACCTCACTTAACATCAACATCACAAACGAGGGCGGATTTGACGGCTCGGTCGGTTTCCTTAAGAACATCATCGGCTTGTGGCTTATTCAGGAAAGCCGCCGTCAATGGCAACGTCAGGGCGAGGATTATTCCTACGCTGACCTTGAAAGAGAGGCTCTTGCGGCTGAACCGTTCAAGTGTTTTATCGACCCCGATGCACCCGAGTTTGTTCCTCACGGCAATATCCCCAAGCGTGTTCAGGAGTTCTGTAAAAAGACAGGACAGTATGTTCCGCAAACAGTTGGCGAGATTATGCGTTGCATCTACGAAAGCCTTGCAATGAAGTATAAGCTCACCTTCGAGAAGCTTTGCGAATGTACCGAGCGTGATTACCCCGTAATCCACGTTATCGGCGGCGGCACAAAGGACACACTCCTTTGTCAGCTTACTGCAAATTCCTGCAACCGCACAGTCAAGGCAGGCCCGATTGAGGCTACCGTTATGGGTAACGTTGCAGTTCAGCTTATGTCAGCAGATGCAGTTGCCGACATAAGCGCGGCAAGAAAGATTGTTGCAAACTCCTCAGAGCTCAAAACCTACGAGCCCACAGACGTGGATAAGTGGGAAGAGGCTTACGCAGATTTCCTTAAGATTGCGAAATAAAATCAAAACTCCGCCGCAAGGCTGGAAATACAGTAAATTATTCTGAAAGGATGATATTATAATGGCAGAAAACAGATTGATCGGCGATTATCCCGTAATTGGTATTCGTCCGGTAATTGATGGCAGAAGAGGACCTCTTAAGGTTAGAGAGGGTCTTGAGGATCAGACAATGGGTATGGCAAAAGCCGCGAAGAAGCTCTTTGAGGAAAACCTCAAGTATTCAAACGGCGAGCCTGTTAAGGTTGTTATTGCTGATACAACAATCGGTCGTGTAGCAGAGGCTGCTGCTTGTGCAGAAAAGTTCAAGAAAGAGGGCGTTATGATTACTCTTTCTGTTACACCTTGCTGGTGCTACGGTTCAGAAACAATGGATATGGACCCGATGACAATCAAGGGTGTTTGGGGCTTCAATGCAACAGAGCGTCCGGGTGCTGTTTACCTTGCATCTGTTCTTGCCGCTCACGCACAGAAGGGTCTTCCCGCATTTGGTATCTACGGTCACGACGTTCAGGAAGCAGACGAGTCAGAGAACATTCCTGCTGACGTTGAAGAGAAGCTTCTCCGCTTTGCACGTGCCGCTGTTGCAGTTGCAACAATGAAGGGCAAGTCATATCTTCAGATTGGTTCAATCTGTATGGGTATTGCAGGCTCATCAATCGACCCGAACTTCCTCGAGGAGTATCTCGGACTTCGTGTTGAGTCAGTTGACGAGGTAGAAATCATCAGACGAATGACAGAGGGCATCTACGACGAGGCAGAGTTCCGGAAGGCTCTCAAGTGGACAAAGGAAAACTGCAAGGAAGGCTTCGACAAGAACCCCGAGTTCGTAAGAAAGTCAGACGAGCAGAAGGAAAAGGATTGGGAATTTGTTGTTAAGATGATGGTTATCATCAAGGATCTTATGAACGGCAACAAGAATCTTCCCGCAGGCTGTGAAGAGGAAATGGTTGGTCACAACGCTATTGCCGCAGGCTTCCAGGGTCAGCGTCAGTGGACAGACTTCTACCCCAATGCAGACTTTGCAGAGGCTCTTTGCAACACATCATTCGACTGGAACGGCGCTCGTGAGCCGTACATCCTTGCAACAGAGAATGACGTTCTCAACGGCATTTCAATGCTCTTTATGAAGTTGCTCACAAACAGAGCACAGATGTTTGCAGACGTTCGTACATACTGGTCAACAGACGCAGTTAAGCGTGTAACAGGCTACGACCTTGAAGGCAAGGCAAAGGAAGCAGACGGCTTTATCCACCTTATCAACTCAGGTGCTTGCTGCCTTGACGCTTGCGGCGAGGTTAAGGACGAGAACGGCAACGCTGTTATCAAGCCGTGGTACGAGATGACACAGGCTGATATCGACGCTTGTAACAAGGCAACAGAGTGGTGTCCTGCAGATAACGGTTACTTCCGTGGCGCAGGTTACTCCTCACGCTTCCTTACAAAGTCAGAAATGCCTGCAACAATGATAAGACTCAACCTTGTTAAGGGTCTCGGCCCTGTTGTTCAGATTGCAGAGGGTTATACCGTTGCACTTCCCGACGAGGTTTCAGATACAATCTGGAAGAGAACAGACTACACATGGCCCTGCACATGGTTCGCTCCGAGATGCACAGGCGAAGGTCCGTTCAAGTCAGCTTATGACCTTATGAACCATTGGGGTGCAAACCACGGTGCAATCTCTTACGGTCACATCGGTGCAGATATCATCACACTCTGCTCAATGCTTCGTATCCCCGTAACACTCCACAACGTTCCCGACGAGAAGATCTTCCGTCCGGCTTGCTGGAATGCTTTCGGTACAAAGAATCTCGAAGCAGCAGACGTAAAGGCATGCGAGGTATACGGCCCGCTTTACAAATAAGGACGGACTTCCCTGCAAAGCGAATAGCAAAAGAAACTATAAAGGTTGGCGGCTTGCTTGGTTGCAAGCCGCTTTTTGTATACGGTTTCTTTTTAAAAGATTTATTCGTCTTTGCAGAAAAGCCCCTTACTGTAAAGAATAAAAGAAAAATATGAATTTTATCGGCTCGCAGAAATGTGAGCCGATTTTTCTGCAAAAAACGGCTTGCAATTACTGCAAGCCGTTTTTGCGTATTGATTAAGTTTTATCTGAGATGAAGCATCAGATACTCATAGCCCTCTTCGTACATCTCGAACATCTCGGGGTCATCAAGCATAGCCATGCCGCTTGCACCTAAAATTCCGATAAGCACGCCCCAGAGAACGGAAAATACAATGCCTGAAACAAAGCCGATGATTCCGCCCTTTGCACAGCTCTTGGCTTTAAGCGGATAATCTTCCTTCCATACAAGGTAAAGCACAAGACCGAGCACGGGGAACAGGAAGCACAAGAATGCAAATCCACCGCTCTTTTTGTCGTCAGCTTTTGCTGTCTTCGGCTTTTCAACCGCAACACCGCAGTTTACGCAAACTACAGCATCGTCGTGAATTTCCGCACCGCAATTTCTGCAAAATGCCATAAAATCTCCTCCCTTTCATTTTGTATCTTCATTCTAAATGATTTGTAACTTCTTGTCAACAACTTTTTAAATGTGTCAGAATTTGTTATGGTTGAAAAAATGCAGGTTAAATGATATAATCAAAAAAAGTATCAAGGAGGTGTGCGTATGAAGTCCGTGCTTGTTTTTATCGAGTCGCTTGACGGCGGCGGAGCAGAGGCAATTTTCAAAAACATTGTATCGGTTATCGACAAGTCGAAATTTGACCTGACCGTTGTAACCGAAACGGACGGCGAACGGTATACAGACGAAGTCCGCCGTAATGTACGCCACCGCTGTTTTGTTAAAAGCAATGGTCTTCCGTTGTTTAACAAAGCGGTTATAAAGTATTCGTTGCTTGCCCCCGAAAGCCTTATACGCAACACGCTTATCCGAGGCAAATACGATGTTGAAATCGCATTCTGTGAGGGCTATGCGACCAAAATTATCGGCAATTCGGGCAAGAAAAACACAAAAAAAATTGCCTGGGTACATACCGATGTTATCAATCACCCGTGGAGCGAAGCAGTTTTCGGCGGTACTGAAAATGAAAAAAAGTGCTACGAAAATTTCGATGCAATCGTCTGTGTTTCCGAAACAATGAGAGAGTCATTTGTCAAAAAATACGGTATGGCTGAAAAGGTACACGTTATTTACAATGTTATCGATGATGCCGATATTGTTAAAAAATCAAGCGAAAACGTTACTCTTGATTTGCAACGACCCTTGTTAACTCTTGCAGGCAGACTTACGGCAATCAAAGGCTACGACCGACTTGTGCGTGTTTGTGCAAAGCTCCGTGATTTAGGATATGATTTTTCCGTTGCAATCCTCGGCAAAGGTGAGGAAGAGGAAAATATCAGAAAACAGATTGAAGAAAATGCACTTGCTGACAGAATTAAGCTTTTAGGTTTTCAGGAAAATCCGCAAAAATATATTGCCGATTCTGATGTTTTTGTTTGCTCCTCTTATGCGGAGGGATACAGCACGGCAGTCAGCGAGGCAGTAGTTCTCAGTGTTCCTGTCGTGACAACGGAGTGCTCGGGAATGAGAGAAATTTTCGGCAATGAGGAGTGCGGAATAATCTGTGAAAACAGCGATGACGGACTTTTTGAGGCAATGAAAAAGGTGCTTGATGAGCCGAGCTTGCTCGAAAAATTCAAATCTGCCGAAAAAAGACGTGCGACCGCTTTCAGTACAGCCTCCCGAATTAAAGCGGTAGAAGATTTTATCGATAATATTTAACAATAACAACTGTTGTTTTGCGACAGTTGTTTATTTTTTGTTTAAAATCATTGACGAAAAACTGCTGTCAATGTATAATAATTCTAAATGTATTCAGGAGGCAAAATTATGTTCAGAGAGATAAAATCATTTGTTCTGCACAACACGTTTAAAGCGTTCATTTCGGCGGAGAACGCTGTTAAAAGTATGGGCGGCGGCAAGCTTGTAAAAAATATTTTTGATGTTGAACCGAAGTATGTCGGCAGCAGCGTCAGAATTCTAAAAGAAACCGACGACACTACATATATCGCAAAGTACGACGCAAAGGGCAGAATTGATAACGGCAACTTTAAGATTATGGTTACAACCGACCTGCATCTGTGGAACGAAAAAGACCTTATCAACAAGTCACTCGATATGCTCGCAAAGCATATTGCGGCAGAAAAGCCCGACCTTTTGCTTATAACAGGTGACGCAATTCTTACCGATTTCCAGCAGCTTGACTGTATTCAGTTCGGCAGATTTATGGAAAAAACGGGCGTTTACTGGGCATACTGCTTCGGCAACCACGAAGCAAGAGCAGAAAAAGAATTCCACAAGTACTTTATGCTCAAAAACATTGAAAGCTTCCCGCATTGCCTTTCAAAGTTCGGCGACCCCGAGCTTTTCGGATACGGTAATTTCAAAATCAATATTATGAACTCCGACAACAAAATCAAGCAGAGCATCTTTATGTTTGACTCGGGTCGTGATATGGAGCCTGAACATAACAAGGCACACGGTCTTCCTGCTGATATGAAGGGCTACGATTTTATCAAGAAAACACAGATTGATTGGTACAAAAACAGCATAAAAGAGCTTGAAGAGGAGCACGGCAAATTTAAGTCAATGGTGCTTATGCATATTCCCATTAAGGAATATGAGGAGGTTTTCGATTTTGTAGAGGGCGGCGAGTCTGTTCCTACGGGCAAGGCTGAAATTCTTTACGGCGGAATGTACGAGTCTGTCGGCTCTTCACCGTACAACAGCGGTCTGTTTGATGCAATCCTGGAACTTGGCAGTACAAACGCAGTTTTTGCCGGTCACGACCACGTTAACGATTTCTGTGCATTGTATAAGGGCGTTTATCTTGTTTACGCTCAGTGTAACGGCTACAATACATACACAATGGGCGAAAAATTCGGTTGGCCTGAAAAGGACTGGATTCAGGGAGTTACAATGGTCAACGTTTCCGGCGACGGCTCGCTCACATTCAGACAAAGATTTAACAGAGATTATCTGTGAGACTATTACAGTAAAGAAAGGAAAGGTGCGACTTGAAACCTTATATTTTAAAACCACACCTTACAAGAAAAATAACCTTTATGAAAAAGGACGACCCACGTGTGCCACAGGCTCTTTTTGAGACTGTTAACACAGCACCTGACCTTGCAGGCTTTCCTTATCCTCTTCCGTCAAAAAAGAGTGATTACACCTGCTTTGCAGAGGGAGCAAACGGTGTTATCTGGTACGGCGCAACAACGGGTCTTACACGCTACGATGCAAAAGCCGAGCGTGCAGAAGATGTTATTATGTACTTCAGCGCTCACAGACACCTTGACAACAACAATATTGATGCCATTCTCCCCGAGGGCGACAATGTATGGGTGCTCAACGGTGACAGCGTTTCGTATATCGAGATGATTATGCTCACTTGCGAGGAGCGAGGCGACCTCCTTCGTGAAGAAACACACAAGTATGTTATGCGTCGTGGTATGGTTTGCCATATGAACACAACAGAGCCGAAAAAAATCGAAACAGCTCTCGGCTATACCTCCTGCGACAACGACGGTACATTCACCGCAGGTCATTTTGTAGGCGAAGTTTTCAGATATGCAGTTCTTAAGCGTGAACTCGGTGCAGACCACCCGAAAACTATCGAAGCAAGAAAAGCCGCAACACTCAACTGCGAGGCAATTCTTCTTCTTGCTTACGTTCACGGCAGAGAAGAGGGCTTTATTGCACGTTCTTACCACGTGACAGGCGAGCCTTTGCCCGACGACGGACATTTTTACCAGAGAAAAGGCGATGTTGCAATCTGCTGTGAGACCAGCGAATCAAAGAAAACCGGCAGAGTGGGCGAGGAAGTACCCTGCACACATCCAATTCCCGACCGTCTTGCAAAGCTCTACCGTGATTTAGGTTATACGGAAGATGACATCGCATACAAGGCAGATACAAGCAGTGACGAGGTTACCTGTCATTATATGCATATGCGCCTTGCTCACGATATTCTCGGCCCCGATGACCCTGAGCTGGACGAGATTATCAAGGACGTATGCCGCCGCACAACCACACACATCATCAACGGCAATTTTGAATTCCTCGAGCATTCGGGTAAGCCGACAACCTGGGCAAAGTGGAGCAAGCGTTACTTTGCAACAGCAGGCTCAGGTTATGTTGATGCACCGCTCAATGCCTCGGAGATGCTTATGTACCTTAAGGTTACAATGCACGTTACAGGCGAAAGCGGACTCTGGCAGGAGACATATGACAAGCTGATTGCTGACGGTTATGCAGACCTTTCCGTGAAGCATTTTGACCGTTTCTTCCAGGGTGCAATCGGTGTTGGCGCTTCTCCCGAAGAGGATTTGATGTATGGTGATAACTTCCTTGCACTTCTTACATTCTGGATGCTTTGCACACTTGAAAAGGACGAGGAGCTTCTTGCAACATACCGCAGGGCATACAAGACCTGGTCAGGCACACTCCTGCGTGAAATGAATGCAGGCTACGCATTCCCGATGCTTGCTGGCTGTCCCGATATCGAGCTTGATTTCGAACGTCTTGCAGACTGGTTCTATCGCCACGAGATAACAAGACACGCCGCTCTTCTCAACCTTGAGCGTCACGATGTTCCTATAAAGAGACTCCGCCACGGTGCAGATGTGCAAAAGGAAATTTCTGTTTTGCTTATGCCCGACGAGCGTTCAAACGAAAAATACGACCGCAACCCGTTCCAGCTTCTTGAGTATGACACAAGCAGAAACTCGCATTATGAGGGCTGTTACCCATACACATTTGCTTATTGGATGGGCAGATACTACGGCTTTATTGCAGAGGAGGCGTAAAAATGAGTAAGATTGCAGTTTTAAACGAATTCAGCATTGAGGCTGTAAGAGACGCCTTGCAGAAGCTGGACGATTTCAAAAAGCTTATCGTCAACGGTCTTACCGCTTTCGAGTTAAACGAGCTTGAAAAAATCGACCCGACACTCTTTGATGCCGTAGCAAAGCAGATTGAAAAAGAAAGATGGTATCCGTCAGTCGGCTTGTGGGTAAGCGACGACAAGGATATGTCGGAAGAAAAGCTTATCAGAAACATTCTCTATTCCGTAACTTATTTCAAAGAAAAGTTCCAAAAGGAATACAGAGTTTTTCAGGGTGCAAAGATTTATAACGATGCTTTCACGCAGGTTATTTATAACGCAGGCTTTGATGCTTGTGTGCTTGACAGCGAAACCGAAACATATTGGCTCGACAGTGCCGCTTACACAAGAACTCTCGTTTATTCCGACCTTGAAAAGGTTGATGTCAACGACATTGATGACGACTTTATAAAGGCAAACGACTTCGAGTCTGTTGAGGACGAGGTTATGGCAGTTTATCAGAGAGACCTTGACCTTAAGAGCGTTAAACAGCCCGTTTATTCGGGCGAGGCAACCGAAGCAGAGAAGCTTCTTGAAAAGGCAGAGAGAATTTGCGTTCAGCAGGGCAGAAAAGAGAACGAGGATATTCAGAATTGCTGGATTTCACTCTTCCTCGGTGAAGAAGACACAGCCGCCGATGTTGCAGAAAAAATTATCGGTGACAGCGTTATTGATGAAGATTTCATCAAATTCAATTTCGACGAGGTTAAAATCCTCAGCGTAAAATATGCCGAGGACGGTAGCGACGATGTTGTTATCCGAATTAAGGAAACAGCAGGCAAGGAGAAAGCTCTCACCGTTATGTGCGATGCACTTGACGCAGGCTTCCGTGCAGAGATTCTTCCCTATGAACTCCAGACCTTCCGTATTATTAAGGATGGTTTTGTAGAAGAAACACCTATAGGTGAATAAAACAGGGGATAACAAAAAACCTACGAAGATTTGCTTCTTCGTAGGTTTTACTTTTACACTATCGTTCCGCCGCCGACAACAATGTCACCGTCGTAGAATACAACTGCCTGACCGGGTGCAATCGCACGCTGTGGCTCGTCAAAAACTACGCTGACGTCTCCATTTTCAAGCGGAGTTATTGTCGCATCGGTTTCCTTTTGCTTGTATCTTACCTTTGCCTTTACACGCATAGGCTCTGTCAGTTTTTCAATCGAAATAAAATTGACGTCAGTCGCTGTGAGTGTTGAAGAGAAAAGGTCATCGTTTGAGCCGAGGACAACCTCGTTTCTGTCAAGGTCCTTGCTCACTACATAATACGGCGCCTTTGCGGCTATTCCCAAGCCCTTTCGCTGACCGATTGTGTAGTTGATAATTCCTTTATGCTGTGCAATGATGTTGCCGTCAAGGTCAACAAAGTTGCCGTTTTCAAACTTAAAGCCGCACCATTCTTCAATGAAGCGTGCATAATTTCCGTCGGGAACAAAGCAGATGTCCTGACTGTCGTGCTTGTCAGCGTTCACAAAGCCCTGTTCTTCGGCAATTTTTCTTGCCTCGTGCTTTGTCATTGAGCCGAGAGGGAAGATGATGTGCTTCAACTGATCCTGTGTGAGTGAGTAAAGAACATAGCTCTGGTCCTTTGACTCGTCAACGGCTTTTTTTAAGAGATAACGTCCGCTTTTCTCGTCAAATTCCGTAATTGCATAGTGTCCCGTAACCACATAGTCAAATTCAAGCTCCTTCGCCCTTTTCATAAGCTGGTCAAACTTGATGTAACGGTTACAGTCGATGCAGGGATTGGGCGTTCTGCCGTTGCGGTAAGCGTCAACAAAGCGTGAAATAACGTGCAGTTTAAAATTATCTGTGTAATTAAAAACATAATAGGGGATTCCGAGCCTGCCGGCTACACTACGTGCGTCGTCCACATCGTCAGCCGAACAGCAGGTTTTTTCACTTTTTACACCTATATCCTCATTGTGAAACAGCTTCATCGTCACGCCTATGGTCTCGTAGCCCTGCTGACTTATCAAATAAGCGGCGACGGAGCTGTCAACTCCGCCGCTCATGGCGATCATAGCCTTTTTCATAATTTAGCCCTCGTGTCCGCAGGACTCACAGCCGTCACAGTGACCGCCGCAGGAGCCGCCGAAGATTTCGGGGTCAAGCTCAATGCCGTTCTTTGTGTAATAGTCGGCAAGTGCTGCCTTAACAGCCTGCTCTGCAAGCACCGAACAATGGATTTTTGCCGGCGGAAGTCCGTCAAGAGCCTCAACAACAGCCTTGTTGCTGAGTTGGAGAGCGTCCTCAACCTTCTGTCCCTTAATCATTTCGGTTGCCATTGAGCTTGTTGCGATAGCAGAAGCACAGCCGAATGTGTTGAACTTGACATCGGCAATAATTCCGTCCTCAATCTTGAGGTAAATTTTCATTATATCTCCGCACTTTGCGTTACCAACCTCACCAACGCCGTCTGCGCTTTCCATTTTGCCGAGGTTTCTTGGGTTTTCAAAGTGGTCCATAACCTTTGCGCTGTATGCCATAGTTAGTTCTCTCCTTTCATAATCTTTTCCCAGACAGGGGACATATCACGCAGTCTTTCCACAACAAGCGGAAGCTGCTCAATTATATAGTCAATTTCGTCGTTTGTATTGTATTCGCTAAGGGAAAGTCTCAACGAGCCGTGTGCAATTTCGTGCGGAAGACCGAGAGCGAGCAAAACGTGGCTCGGGTCGAGTGAACCTGATGTGCAGGCAGAGCCCGAAGAACCGCAGATTCCCTTAAGGTCGAGGTAAAGCAGAAGTGACTCACCCTCAATACCCTCAAAGCAGAAGCTCACGTTACCGGGAAGACGGGGAGAACGTCCGCCGTTAACTCTTGTACGTGGAATGATTTTAACAATTTCGTCAATAAGTTTGTCACGAAGAGCGGATACGTATTCAATATTTTTGTCCATTTCTGCACAGCTCTTTTTAAGAGCCGCAGCAGTAGCCGCAATGGCAGGTGTGTTTGTTGTGCCGGGACGCTTGTTGCGTTCCTGTGCACCGCCCTGCATAAAGCCGATAAGAGGAATACCCTTGCGGCAGTAGAGAGCACCGATACCCTTCGGACCGTGGAACTTGTGAGCGGAGAAGGAGAGCATATCAATGTTCTGCTCTTTTACGTTAATCGGAAGGTGACCGACAGCCTGAACAGCATCTGTGTGGAAATAAATTCCCTTTTCCTTGCAGATTTTGCCGATTTCATCAACGGGCTGAATAGTACCGATTTCGTTGTTTGCGTACATAATTGTAACAAGGCAGGTCTCGTCCTTGATAGCCTTTGTGAACTCATCAATACGGACATAACCGTCCTCATGCACGTCAAGATATGTTACTTCAAAGCCTTCTTTTTCAAGCTTCATCAAGGTGTGAAGCACAGCGTGATGCTCAAAAGAGGTTGAAATAATGTGTTTTTTGCCTTTCTTTGCACCGAGGCGAGCGGCATTTGTAATAGCCCAGTTGTCGGACTCCGTACCGCCTGATGTAAAGTAAATTTCGTTGGCGTCAGCGCCGATACATTCGGCAATCTCACGCCTTGCCTGCAACACGACGTCAGCAGCAGCCTGTCCCGAATGGTGCATACTTGAAGCATTGCCGTAGTTGTCACGAAGACACTCGACCATAACCTCAAGAGCTTCAGGGCAGAGAGCTGTTGTCGCAGCGTTGTCTGCGTAAACAGTTTTCATTAAAATCGCCTGACTTTCTTTTGTTTTTTGATTTGGACTTAAACAAAGTTGAAAGCAATGACTAAATCCTACTTATGGTATTTTACTACCACAAGAAATTATACTATATGAAATTCAATTTTTCAATTCGTATTTGTTAGAATTAGCTAACCGTAAATGCGAAAAAACTGTATATTTTTTCCTTAATTCGGCATAAAGTCACATTAGTGCGGTAATATAAACAAAAAAACGTGCCGTAAAAAGAAAAACTTTGTTATTCCAAAAGGGGAATTATATGTTATAATTATCAGCATTAAAAATCAGTTAGGAGAAAACTATGGAGCAAAACAAAATGGGCGTTATGCCCGTAAACAAATTGATTATCAATATGTCCCTGCCGATGATTGTTTCGATGCTCGTTCAGGCTATGTATAATATAGTTGACTCGGTTTTTGTCGGTATGGTAAGTGAGCAGTCGTTGACGGCGGTTTCGCTTGCGTTCCCCGCACAGAACCTTATGATTGGTGTTGCAACGGGTACAGCTGTCGGTGTAAATGCCCTTGTGTCCCGTTCATTGGGAGCACGTGATTTTGAAAAGGCAAACAAGGTGGCGGAAAACGGTGTTTTTCTGTCTCTTCTGAGTGCAGTTGCCTTTTTGCTTTTCGGTCTTTTCGGTGCAGAGCTTTTTATGCGTTCGCAGACGGACGTCGAGTTCATTGTTCAGGAGGGTACTGCTTACCTGCAGGTGTGTTGCGGACTTTCTTTTGGTGTTTATTTTGAAATTATTTACGAGAGACTTTTGCAGTCAACGGGCAGAACCTTTTACACAATGATTACTCAGGGTGTCGGCGCAATAATAAACATTATCCTCGACCCCGTGTTTATCTTTGTATTTAAAATGGGTGTACAAGGTGCGGCTATCGCAACCGTTATCGGTCAGATTGCCGCTTGTATTATCGCTATAATTCTCAACACAAAGAAAAATTCCGAAATCAGCCTTAACTTTAAAAAGTTCCGTCCTGACGGCAGAATTATCGGTCAGATATACAAAATCGGTGTGCCGTCAATCCTTATGGTTGCAATTGGCTCGGTTATGACCTTCTGTATGAATAAAATCCTTATTTCATACACTCCGGGTAAGGAGACATCGGCAACGGTTTATGGAGCATTCTTTAAGCTGAACAGTTTTATCTGTATGCCGATTTTCGGTCTTAACAACGGCGTTATACCTATTATAGCCTACAACTACGGCGCACGCAAAAGAGACAGAATGTTAAAAACCGTCAAGCTTGCCGCTGTTTATGCCGAAATGTTCAGTATGCTTGGTGCTGTGCTGTTTTTAACAATTCCGCACATTCTGCTCAAGTTTTTCAGCGCATCTCCCGAGATGCTCGAAATCGGTATACCTGCCTTGAGAATAATCGGCTCAAGCTTCATTCTGGCAGGCATCTGTATTGCCTTGAGCTCGGCATTCCAGGCTTTGGGCAAGAGCTTTTTCTCAATGCTCGTTTCGCTTATCCGTCAGCTTCTGGTACTCACTCCCGTGGCATATTTCCTTGCACGCTACGGTATGCAAATCGGCAACCCCGATCTTGTATGGTGGGCTTACCCCGTGGCAGAATTCACTTCACTCATTGTTTCAATTATCTTTTTTATCTATCTTTACAAGACTGTTATATCAAAGATTGAAAAATAAAAGTATTGCGATATCCTTCAAAAGGGTATCGCTTTTTTGTTTTAAAGGAAATATCAACAAAACACACCGTTGATTTTTATAGAAATTACAAATTGACCTAAAAGAATAAAAGGTGGTACAATTTAATAGTATTATAATTCCAAAGGAGACTTACTATGCAAGCTGCTCAATCAAAGCTTGGTGCTGAAAACCAAAAGCACGTCAAAACGAGTGAATTTATACTTTATCTCATCGGTGTTTTCTTTTACACCAATATGACGGGAATGGTCGGTTCGTACCGAAACGCATACCTTGTCAATGTTTTAAGATTATCAGAGGATCAGGCAACAACCTTCAACACGCTTGTCAGCGTGATCGGATTTATCCTTAACTTCTTCATCGTTATGTATATCGACGGCAGAAAAATGGGCAAGGGCGGCAAATTCAAACCCCTTGCAATGCTTGTTGCCGTACCGATGGGTGCTTTGCTGATGCTTTCGTTCTGGACACCGTCGGGACTTGCAGGCACAGCGCTTATGATTTACATTGTAACGGTAGCTGTTTTGTGGGGCATTATGTGTAACTTCGGCGGCTCGGTGAATATGGTTGCAAATGTTATGACACCGAATATGAAAGAGCGTGACAACATACTTTCTTTCAGGAGTATTTCGTCGGCTGTCGGCAACTCTGCACCGCTTGTTATAGTGCTTGTTATCGGACTTATCTGGAAGGATAACGAGGGCTTGCAGTACATAATCGGAGCAGGTCTCTGCGGAGCGGTGGGAATTATCACGGTGCTTCTGGGTATGAATACCGTTAAGGAAAGAGTGCCCTATACAGCAGAAAAGAAAAATCCGCTCGAGGGCTTTGGCAGCATTTTAAAGAACAAGTATGCCTGGGTTATTATTATTTCGGAATTTTTAAAGAGCTTCAGAGGTCTTGCAACATATATGGGCCCGTTCCTTGCGGCGGCACTCCTCGGTTCAACATCAAAGTTCCTTCTTTTCGGACTTCCGACGGGTATCGGTACTGCTGTAGGTATGCTTGTAATCAACTTCCTTTTAAAGAAATTCAACTCAAAGGTTTTGTATATCGCAAGCGGCATTTATTCAATCATTGCAAACACAGCGGCGTTTATAATCGGTTATATTTACTTCAACAATCCGAATTCTGTTTTGCAGATTGTTTTCATCGTTTTCCTGTTCCTTATCGGCTTGCAGTTCGGTGCATCAAATCTTCTGCCGTCAATGTTCCAGGCAGACGTGCTTGAGGATATGGAGGTTAAAACAGGCAAACGTCTTGATGCTTCTCTTCCGTTCGTTATTTCAATCGGCACTCTTATCAGCGGCACGATTGCAAGCGGTTTGGCACCGCAGGTGCTTTATGGTGACGGCTCAATCATTCAGTATATTCAGCCGTCCGAGCTTGACCCCAACCCTGTGCAGAGCCTTAAGACAAAAATTCTTATGCTGTTCTTCTATACAATAGTTCACGGCATTATGATGTTCCTTGCAGGTGTTCCGTTCTTCTTCTACAAGCTGACCGGCAAGACCAAAGAGGAAGTGCATCAAAAGGTGCTTGAAATGAGAGAAAAGACAACTAAATAATATAAAAGAAAAACTGACACTTTCGGAAATGGAAGTGTCAGTTATATTTTTTGAAAAAATATTCTTTTCGGTTAGTTTAACGAATTTAGCTTTTTACTGCAACGGGAAAAGCGTGAACCTGCCGATGCTCGGGAGCAGAAGGTGAGATATCATCTCTGCAAGGTCTTTTGCAGGCATACGGTCCTCTTTGTTAAGCCATTGCCACACAACCGATGTCATACCTGCTGTTGCAAACTGTGCACAGTATTTTGCAATCTCACTTGAGCTTTCGGTTGTTGTGTTAACAAAACGCTCAACGTACTGCGTGAGATTTTCGCCAACGCTGAAACCGCTGTTTTCGCTGAGGATAACAAGAAATGTCTCACGGCGGTTTTCTATGTAAGTAAATGCATCAGCAAGGATATGCTGCATCCAATTCGGGCTTGTGTTGTGTTTTTTTATTATTTCGGTAAAATCCTTACCGATGTCGTTGAGAATATCGGAGAAAAGCTCAAACTGCGAGTCGTAGTGGTGGTAAAAGGTGCTTCGGTTAATGTCTGCAGTTTCGCAGATTTTTTTGATGCTGATTTCGTGAATCGGCTTTTCTTTCATCAGTTCAACAAGACTTTGCTTTAAAATTTCACGTGTCATTCTGGCACGTCTGTCGAGCGATTTAACGGGCATAAAAACACTCCTTTTCAGCTTTTATACCCGAATTATAGCATATTTTGGTGAAAAATGCAACACTATGTATAATAAAAAGCGTAATGACGGATAATGATACCCGTGTTTATAAACTCTCACGGTGCATATTATCCGTCATATTGTCTGTTCAGAATTATTCTACATAGTCCCATATGGACTTTTGCATTGTCGAAATCTGCAGAATGATAAGCGCATCAAGCGAGTTTACCTTTCCGTCAGAGTTCACGTCTGCCGCCTGAGCTTCAATCTCGTCAAAAGTGATTCTTCCGACATTTGCCTGCAAAACAAGGAGTGCGTCAAGCGAGTTTATCTTTTCGTCAGCATTGACGTCAGCTCTTGTTGCACCGCCGCCGATATAAACATAAACCAAATGTTCAAAAGCTTTGCCGTCACTTGAAAGTCGGAGCTTTGTGTATCCAGGTGCAAGCGCTGTGAGTGTGCCGTTTTCAAGGCTTACAACACTTTCGTCAAACTTTGAGTTAAGAACAAAATCCTCGGGCATATACGGTGAAGCCGTAACCTCAACTTTTACGCTTTCACCCGGGAGAAGGTTAATTTTCGTGACGTTTACATTGAATTCAAAGGTTTGATATTTTATGTCCTTTTCCTTTGCAAATCTTTCTGCCGCAGAGTTCGGGTAACAGATGATTGTACCCTCAAAACCGTCAAAGGCATCGTCTGCGATTTCGGTTATGTATTCGGGGATTTCCGCTGTGTCGGTATCTGCAAGGAATTTGACAAGGCGTGTTCCGTCAATTTCAAGGCTGTCGAGCAGAGTACATTCAACCGTATGCGCTGTCTTTTTGCTGTCAGCATAAAGGGTGTATGCTTTGCCGTTGCTGATGTCTGCCTGTGATGACCATATTCTGTAATCACCGTTATCGGCAAAGGTCATCGGGATTTCGGTTTCACCGCAGACCAGAGTGAGATTTTTAACATCTGCAGTCGTTACGGCTTTGACCTCGATTGTTTTTGCAAAGGATTCTGTCGGATAATCAATGCCGTAAATTTTGCTGTCGAAGGCTTCAACCTCACGCACAAAGATGTCAAAACTGCCGTATTCAATCCAGCTTGCCCCAACAAGGTATTCGAGCGTTATCGTATGCTTGCCTGTTTCGGTAATTTCCTTAACAAGTGTCTCTCCGTCTGTCGTAGCATTGATGTTTTTGCCGTTTTCAAGCAGTCGGAGTTCACTCACTTCGCTGTCCTTATCAACGCAGACAGTCAGCTTTTCGCCGCTGTCAAACTGCCTGTTGAATGTGACCTTGTTGATGATTTTTGCTTCACGTTGCAGGTCGTCAACCGTAATCTCAATTGCCGTACTAGGACGGTTGTCGGTGTAAAGCGCACGGACTTTATAAGTGAAGTCTTCTTTTGCCGAGATAAGGTGCTTTATAGTCGTAACCGAGAAATTTCCGACTTGTCTTTGTGAGATGTAAGCGGCGCTGTCTTTTGAATAAGTTGCGGTTGTTCCGTCGGGGCTGGAGTAGAGAATTTTTCTCGGCTCACCTTTAGAAACGGTAATAACAGCACTTCTTGCGTTTGACCTGAAAACGCCGTCTGCAAAGCACGCAAGCACAGAGTTGTCGGTCTCGTTTGCCGCTGTTTCAAAATCAGACATTAGCTTTTGAAGCTTGTCGGCATTTTTTACATTCTGTTTTGCAGTTTCGCTCAAAGCATCAAATGAAATCTGTGCTTCAAAAAGCTCTCTTACAAATCTGTTGCCGTTAATCTCGTCCGGCAGGTTTTTAATAAGAGCTTCAACCTCGCCTGAATTCTCACGGGGATTGACGTCAATTTTAAACTCTGCCGTTGCGTTCCGGTAACGCAGAACGGCATAAGTCTCGCCGATTTCCTCTGTTACCGTGTTGTAGGAATAAAGCTGTTCGCCGATGGAATCCTTGATATAAGTGTAAACAAGCTCGGGCTTGACCTCTGCTGACGTGCCGTCAGTATATGCTGCGGTAAGTGTAAGTCCTGCAAGGTCAATCACTTCGCCTGCGCTGTAAGTCAGCTTGTCGGGCAGGGTAGTGATTTCGAGTAAAGACACCTCTTTATGTGTGTCTGTGCTTGCACCGAAAAGAACTGTTCCGTCCTTGTCGTAACACACAACGCTGATGATTGCACCGTCATTGATTTTCGGAAGAGTAACAGCTTCGCTTGTCGGCTTGAAGCTTTTGCACTCCTTGCCGTCGGCAAAGATTTTGACAAGATAAGGCACATCCGCATTAAAATCTATGACAATTGAATTATTCTCTTTGTTAAAAGACAAACCAATCAAATCCGAATTTACGGAATTCATATTCTTAATGCCGTAGGCAATTGAACTGTAAGCGGTGTCAAGTGTTGCGAGTGACTTGTCAAGCCAATTGATTTTTTCCTGCAATCTTAATTTTAAATCGGAAGCGTTTTCACTAAAGCTGATTTGATTGTTCCATATCTCATCGTTATGGTTTGCCGATGCCGAAATTTTAGCAATAGCCGTGTCAATGTCTCCACCGTCTTTAATAAGGTCGTTGATTGCGGTGTATCTGTATTCAAAATATGTCTCTCTCAAGCTTTCAAGAAAAACGGGGTCGGACAGAAAACGTGCAAGCCATTTGATGTTGAGCGAAGTCCACTTGTAAAATGAAGTGGAGGCTGTTGTGTAGTCCATATCCCACACGGGGCCGTAAACCAATTTACCGTCAATGTCCTTGCTTACCCACGTGCTTTTATAGCCAAAGTCTGCATTTTCAAAAATCTCGTTTACAAGCAGACCTTTAACAAAAGATTCAAGGTCGATAAAGTCGGTGTAACGCATTGTCTGCCCGTTGTAGGTGGTGCAGAAATCGTCGGAGAAAAGAGCTGTTTCAAATGCTTGGTAATACTCTTGTATGTAACCAAGCATATCTTCACTCAAGGTGTCGGGCGTGTCAATGCAGACAGAAACGCCGCTGTCGGTTATGAAGCTCGGCTTATCCTCGTCAAAGCCGATTTCCAGAAGATAACCGCCGTTAATGTCGGGACAGTCGAAATAGTCAGAAACCGTGTAGCTGACGCCCTTGAAGGTCACCTTGTCGCTTGTTGTCCAGCTCATATTCTCGGTCATTATGTCAATAAGCTCGTCACGCTCGTCTTTAGTCATAATGTCCTGATTCTTTTTGTAGATTGCTTTTGCCGCATCCTCGGCAACGTCCTCCCAGTTTGTTATGTCAACTCTGGTGTCGTCCACACGGATGTGCTCGCAAAGCTGATAGTTGCCCACGACCTTGCCGTTGAAAACAACGTCAACCCACACACTTTTTTCAAACTGCAAGCCAAAATCTTCAGCAAGCGAATAAGAGACAGAGTTACGAAGCAAACTTGTGTCAAACGGGTTTGAAAGAAGCACCCAATGCTTGCTCTTACCCATACCGAAAAGGTCGGCTTTCGAGTCGAGCTTAAGTCTGTACGGCTTTTTGTCTGCCGCCCAGGTGGAGTTACCTCTGCCACGGATTTGTGTTTTGCCGTCATAAAGGCAGTCGGCAGAATTGAATTCAGCATTACCCTGAATTTTTAAATGAGCGTCAAGATATTTGTCCTTTATAACAACTTCTTCTCTGCCCTCGGTTTCAATATAAACAACGGGTAGTTCGCTTATGAGCATACTGGTTTTGCCCACAAGAACACCGTTGTAGTCGTAAACCTTAACCTCAAGCATACTTTCAAGGTCAGCTTCAAGCGGTGTGTAGGTGCTTGAAGTGTTGCTTATGAGCTTACCGTCAATGTACCATTTGTAAAGGAATTTTTCGTTTTCTCTGTCGTTTACGGTAACAGCAATTTCCTTTCCGATTTCGGCATAGTCACAGTCAAAGTACACCTCACCGAAATCCTTTTCAACGGTTACAAAATTGTATCCGTCAGTTTTTGCAGAAATAGTTGAGCCAAAAGATGCAAACACTATCAATACAGACAGCAAAACGCAAAGAAAACGTTTCATAGCTCATACCTCCGTTTTAATATAAATTAAATTATATCATTTTATAAAAATATAGTCAAATTTATGCAATACTTGCGAGCGTTGTATTGACCTTGAAGCAAAAAATTGTTATTATATTATCTGTATATTTGTATTTTCTGGGAGTGTTTTTATGATTAAAATTGCACCGTCAATTTTGTCCTGTGACTTTTCAAAAATGGGTGCCGAGGTTGCACGAATGGATGCTTGCGGCGCTGACTATATCCACATCGATGTTATGGACGGTCATTTTGTGCCGAACATCACTTTCGGTGCGCCTGTTGTAAAGTGTATCCGCAAGTGTACGGACAAGGTTTTTGACTGCCACCTTATGATAAGTGATCCGCTCAGATATGCGGAGGATTTCGCAAAAGCGGGTGCAGATATAATCAACTTCCACATTGAAAGTGACTCTCCGACGGGTGAGACGATTGAAAAAATCCTTTCGCTCGGCTGTAAAGCAGGTCTTACCGTAAAGCCGAAAACCCCCATTGAGGAGGTTTATCCTTACCTCGACAAGCTCAGCATGGTGCTTATTATGACGGTTGAGCCGGGCTTCGGCGGTCAGAAGTTTATGGCAGATATGATGGGCAAGGTTTCCGCACTCCGTGCCGAGGCTGAAAGAAGAGGTCTTCAGCTCGACATTCAGGTGGACGGCGGAATTTCGCCCGAAACCGCACCTGTTGTTATTGAAGCGGGTGCAAATGTACTTGTTGCAGGCAGTGCCGTTTTCGGTGCAGAAAATCCTGCGGAAATGATTGAAAAATTAAGAGGTTGATTTGCTTACCTCTTGCCAATGCTCGTGAGTGGCGGCGGCGGTCATGCTGTCGTTACCAACAAACTTTCCGAATTCCTGGAGCACGGGAAAGCAAAGTGCAGTCTGCTGAGTGGGGAATTCCGCACGGAACTTCCTGCCGTTTGTAAATATTCGTTTTTCACGGATTTCGACGGCAGACAAAGCATCAAGCAAATCGTTAACGCTGTTGAATTCAAAAATCTGTGTCGGGTTAGTTTTAGAGATAACCGTGCCGATATTCGAGTGCGAAACGGGCACGGTAAACATCAGAACGCAACCGCCCGAGCTGTCGGGTGCGGCTTCAATTATCAGGTTGCCTGACGGGTCAATGTCCCTGCCGGTGTTCCTGCGCACAGAGTCGAGTATGGTCCAGATAACACGCCGTGTTTCTATGTTGGAATAGTCCATGGTGTCATATGTAATGTCAAGCTCCTTAAGGTCATCACGGCTCAAAGCCACGATGAATTTATTACTGCCAAGCGGCTGAATATTCACAATAATCCCTCCATACTTTAAAGTATATGTCTCGGTCGGCGAGTATTCAACCATCAAATAATGGCAAAGGGTGATAAAATGGAAAACAATAATAAATATAACAAGCGTCGCAGAAGCATAACGGAATTCCGTACGTCTTACAGCGACAATAAAAAATATTTCATCAGCACGGATAAATCTGCACGCTGGCAACCGATTGTGAAATACCTCATAATTGCCGCAATAATACTTGCAATCACGCTTGCGAGCTTTGTAATAACCGATGCTTTGCTCGAAATTTCCGAAGCGCCGTTTGTTGCCGAGGAAACTACAACCAAATCTACAACGCAAAAAATTGACGATAAATACTTTGAAAATCAAGTCACAATCCCCGCTGACGAGATTGACGAAATACAAAATAACGAAGCAAGAGAGTAGTCCTTTTAATGTATATACCGTATAATTCACGATATGAATATCACAAAAGCATATTCGGGGCAACGAAAACCTCCCAAACGGTGGTTTTCCGCATTGTTCTGCCCCGAAATTTTTGCTGTCATCACGCAAGACTTGTCGTGAAAAAGGAAAATTGGGAATACGGGCAGCTCATTGATATGCAATGGGACTGTATGCAGGGCGAAAGCGAAGAATGGTGGAAGGCATCGTTCTGCCCCGAAGAGAGCGGACTTTACGAATACCGCTTTGAATACGATACCCCGTGGGGAACAAGCCGAATTTACAACGCAGGTGACGGCATCGGCAAAATCCGTGATGACGGAAGCTGTTGGCAGTTAACGGTTTATGATGAAAGCTTTTCCACCCCCGATTGGCTCAAGGGCGGTGTGATTTATCAGATTTTTCCCGACCGCTTTAATTCTTCGGGCGAGGAGAAATCGGACGTCCCTACCGACCGTGTTATGCGTACTGACCGTGACGGCGAGCCGTATTGGCGACCGGACAAAAACGGCAAGGTGCTCAACAACGATTTTTTCGGCGGTGACCTTAAGGGCATTGAGGAAAAACTCTACTACCTTAAAAGTCTCGGTGTTACCTGCATTTATTTAAATCCCATTTTCGAGGCACACTCAAACCACCGCTACGACACGGCAGATTATACAAAAATTGACCCTCTTCTCGGCAAGCAGAAGGATTTTGAAAGCCTTTGCTCAGCCGCTAAAAAAGAGGGAATAAATATAATCCTTGACGGCGTTTTCAGCCACACGGGATGCGACAGTAAATATTTCAACGAATACGGCAGATACGATACCGTTGGTGCATATCAGTCGCAGAATTCAAAATATTATAATTGGTACAAGTTTACAAACTGGCCCGACGATTATTTAAGCTGGTGGGGCATAAAGCTCCTGCCCGAGGTTATTGAAGAAAACCCCGATTTTATCGAATACATCACAGGCGAAAACGGAATTGCACGCAAGTGGTTAAGGCTCGGTGCTTCGGGCTGGAGACTCGATGTTGCCGACGAGCTGCCCGATGTTTTTCTCGACAGTTTCCGCAAGGCTGTTAAAGAGGAAAATCCCGAAGCGCTCGTTATGGGCGAGGTCTGGGAGGATGCTTCCAACAAATTCAGCTACGGTCAGCGCCGCCGATATCTTCTCGGCGAACAGCTCGACAGCGTTATGAATTACCCATTTGCGGGTGCGGTCATCGATTTTGTGCGTGGAGGTCTTGCGGAGCTTTTCTCTTCACGTGTTATGTCGATTGTCGAAAATTACCCCAAGCAGGTGCTTGATGTGCTTATGAACCACATCTCGACCCACGACACAATGAGGGCAATCACCGCCCTTGCAGGCGAAAGCTGTGAATACAGGGACAGATATTGGCAAAGCACACATTCGTTGAGTGCCGAAGCGTACAGTAACGGTATCGGTCTTATGAAAATGGCAACGGCAATGCAGTTCACTCTCCCCGGTGTACCCAGTATTTATTACGGTGACGAGGCAGGTATGCAGGGCTATAAAGACCCGTTTAACCGCTGTTGTTACCCGTGGGGCAATGAGAATGCAGAGCTTGTTGAATGGTATAAAAAACTAGGTAAAGTCAGAAGCGAAAACAAGTGCTTTGTTGACGGAAAGTTTGAAATCCTTTCCTCGGTTGCAGGCTGTGTTGCCTACTCACGCAGGTGCGACGGCAATGCCGTGCTTGTAATCGCAAACAGCAACCCCCACCCGATAACCTATTATGTAAAGGACGAGTGGTCAGACAGCGAGGATTTGCTCGGCAACAGCTATGTTCGGGGAACACTCGTTGATGTCGGTGCAAAATCAACAGTAATATTAAAAAGATGTGATTAAATGTTTAAAAAAGACCATAAATTCAAAACCTCAAAGCAGGACAAGAGAGGCAGTTTGTTACGCTTTTTCTACGCTTTTCTTGCTTTTGCACTTGTGTTTGGCACAATCTCGGCAGTTGTTATTTTAAAGCATAACGACCTGTCGCTTGAGGATATTTTTTCGGACAAAGCAACCACCACAACGGACGAAAACCAAACGTCGGGTAATGATACGGTTGACCTTAACAAGGAACTGACGGGGCAGGCGGATATTCTGCTTTACTGTGCAGACAGTGATTCGTCGCAAATTCATTTTATGGTTTTGGTCGATGCCGATATGGACGACAGAACCTTCCGTGTGCATCCGCTGAACCCCGACAATTCCGAATATCTCAACGCACTTTCAACAGGTGGCTACAAGGAGCTTATTTCTGCCGTTGAAAAGCACGAGGGTGTGGAGATTGACAAGTACATTGCATCAAACCCCGACACCTTTGCCCTCGCAATTAACTATATGGGCGGTCTTGAATACACGGTTGACGAAAGAATAGAGTACCGCACCGACGATTACACCCTCATTTTAACCCAAGGCGACCAGACGATTAAGGGTGAAACCTTGCTTAAATATTTTAAATATTGCAAAACTCTCGGCACAGACGGAATGCGACAGCAGGGTAAGCTTATCTGTGCGATGATTGAAGAATATATAACTGCTGAAAACGTCGAAAAAGGCATAACGATTTACCAGAAGGTGCTTTCAAAAATCAATTCTGCCAGCGATGTTTCTTACGTTGAAATGTCGTCAGCGTTGCAGATGCTCAGACTTCTCTGTTCCTCGGACGAACGACAGCCTGCAACGGTAATCTTAAGCCAAGAGAGTATTGCACAGTAGGGTGACGATAATAATCCGAACCTGCCCGAAAGCGAGTCTTTTCAGTGCTTTTCGGCGTTTCGGCTTTGAAAGGCGCCAGCCTGTCGGCACCCGAAACATCCAAAAATCATCTGAAAATCTTCAGCTTTCGGGTCGAAGATTTTTTATCGTGAGAATTTTGGCAATTCAAGGCAAAAACGCAGCCAATCCTTGCGGATTGGCGAGTGTTTTAACAAAGAAGTGACGGAAATCATCCGATAAAAAACACGGTTGGATTATTACCGTCACCCTAAGGAGGAGAAACTATGAACGAAAAACCAATCAGAGGCTCACAGAAACAGCCCGACCATATTTTTATAAGCATTGCCGATGATGCAAAAACCACTATGAACGTTACGTGGCGCACCTGCACGGAAATTGAAAAAGGCTATGTCCTTTACCGTGAGGACGGTACGGACGAAATCCTGCGCACCGATGCTTGCACAGAGGTTTTTGAAAGTGACATAGACATCAGCAATATGTATTGGGCAAAGCTCACGGGACTTAAAGCAGGCACAAAGTATTTTTATACCTGCGGTGATGACGAAAACCGAAGCGAAGAGTTTTACTTTGAAACCGAGCCCGAAAATCTCCAAAAGTTCAAGTTTATCTGTGTTTCCGACCAACAGCAGGGCGAGCCGCACGACTGTCCCGATTATTCATATTTCAACCACATCTTAAAAGAAACTCTCAAACAGCACCCCGATGCACGCTTTATCCTTACGGGCGGCGACAATACCGACTGCGGTCAGCACGAGGTGCAATGGAACGGTGCATTCAGCGGACTTAAGGGTGTTGTTGAGCACATTCCGTTTATGATGACCCTCGGCAACCACGACAACCGAGGCTTTAAGGATTACAAAAACGGCATCGGCAGATACTACTCCGAGCCTGCCGAGTTTTTCGGCAAGCAGTTCAAGGGCTCTTATGCCGACAACGGCCCCGAGAACTGGAAAACCGAAAACTACACCTTTGATTACGGCAACGCTCATTTTATGGTCATCGGTGTCAACGGCCCCGAAGAGGTCAACGAGTGGATGATAAACGACCTTAAAAACTGCGACAAGCAGTGGAAAATCGGCTCTTATCATTTTCCGATTTGCTATTCAGGCTCTGACTGCCAGAATTACGACGCTTACCCCGTAATGCGTGAGGGATTTGAGATGCTTGACCTCGTTTTCTCGGGTCACGAGCATAATTTTTCACGCAGCTTCCCGATGAAAAACGAAGAGCTTTTCGAGCGTCCGTCACAGGGAACGGTACACTATATGCTCGGCAATTCCTGCAAAAATCCTCCCGGCACAAGAGCGCTTGCCAAGGTGTGGCATTCAGCTTTTTATACCCAGGAGGAGGATGTTTCCGTTATTGCGGTTGTTGAAATTGAGGGCGGCAAAATGACGCTGACTTCAACAATATTTGAGGACGGCAGAATTGTTGACAAATGCACAATTGACAAGGACAGGGACGAAATCACACCCTATGCGGTTGTGCCGAAATATAACCGCACACGAATGATGTTCAAGGGCGCACAGCTCGGACTTTGCCAGTACGAAACTCCGTGCCGTGAGCTTGACGGCATCTGGTACGCACCGCTCGGTGTGCTTGTGGGCTACATAGGCGGCTCGGTCGTCAAGGAAAAGGGCAAGATAACCCTTGAGGTTTACGGCAGAAAGGCTGAATTTTTCGAGGACAGCGACATTGCCGTTACCGACCGTGGCGAGGTTAAGCTCGAAAGTGCTGTAAAGAGGCTCGACAGAGACCAGCTTTATATGCCTGCGAGTGCTTGCGAGGTTTTTGATATGCGCTGGGCATATGCAAAGAGAAACAACTTTATTTCCTTTGAGCACGAAAGCGAGGATAAGCCCGTAACCGTCCAGCCGTAATTGACAAAAAGAATTTGTTAATATATAATTTAGTCGGAGTTGATGAAAATGGCAAAGAAAGAAAAGCAGAAGAAAGACGGCGAGTTTAACTTAAACGATGCGCAGAAGCGCATGGAAAAGTATTATAAGGCTTGTGAAAGCGAGAAAAAGGGCAAGGCTACGGTCGTGTCTTTAATCGGTGCTTCTGTTTTTATCTTTGTAATCCTGCTCATAATCATTCTTAAGATGAGCGGAGTAGGGCAGACCATAGTCTTCACGACGGACGAAAGCGGCAGGGTCAGTACCTCGGTTGCGGATTCAAGCGACGTCAGCGGACAGAATGTTCTCGACGTAATCGTTGACGAAATTACCGACGAAAACACAACAGAAAATCAGTAAAATAAAATCGGCACACCGCAAGATGTGCCGATTTTTGTGTAGTAATTTTTAATTTGTCGGGATAATTACAATTTAGCAGGAACACAGCCCTCCTTGCCTAAAGGAGGGTGGCACGGCGTAGCCGTGACGGGAGGATATTCTGCGTCGCAGACCTATAATGTAAACGTAATCTATTATTTATAATATCCCTCCACCACTTCGTGGTCCCCCTCCCTTTAGGGCAAGGGAGGCAACGCATACAGCAAGTTTTATCAAAATTAACATGCCGACACCCCTAATTTGTCGAACAAAAATTGATATTCAATTTGCACTATTTGTTAAAAATAGGTTTTGTTTTTGCACAATGTGTTATTTGACTTTTTGTTTCTTTGGTTTATAATACAGATAAACTGGTGAGAGGAGCAATAAAATGAAAAAAGCACTAAAGTACATAATCATACTTGCGGTTTCTGCGGTGCTGACATTGTTGTACGGTTTTACCGTCGGCGGGGAATATCCGTTGTGGCTAGCGTTTGCGGTTTTTGTGATTTCTACGCTTGTTCTTATCTTTTTTGACAGAAAGCCTACCAACGAAAAACTGTTCAGACGAATTGCAAAGCTCATAGCAACAGCGGGAATAATGATTGTATTTTCGTTCAGTGTTTATAGCGATGTGAATGCGCTTTCAACTACCTTTGTTAAAAGCTATGAAGCGGAAGCCTCATATGCATACATCAGAAAAGGTTTTGTTCGCATATATTATGAAGCACCTGACGGCTCTGAGCAGGAAATCAGCTGTGACAGATATGATTTATCAGAAGAGGAGATAGACAGGCTTCCTTACTACGGCGGAAAAATAATTATTGCCGAATATATAGGATTGTTCGGTGAGATAATTTACCAATATGCCGGCACGGCGGAATAAATAACACCTTGGAATTTTTGTTCCAAGGTGTATCTTTTTATTCAAACAAATCATTCTCACGGAATTGGAGGGAATAGAGCTTTTTGTATGTTCCGTTTGCCTCAATCAATTCATCGTGTGTGCCACGTTCTTTAATTTTACCGTCGATAACAACTGCAATCTCGTCAGCGTTGCGGATTGTTGAAAGTCTGTGGGCAACAACAAGGGTTGTACGTCCCTTGCAAAGCTCATCGAGTGCCTGCTGAATAAGCACCTCGGTTGTGTTGTCGAGCGCACTTGTTGCCTCGTCAAGGATAAGAATTGCAGGGTCTTTGAGGAACACTCTTGCAATGCTGAGTCTCTGCTTCTGACCGCCCGAAAGCTTAACACCACGCTCGCCGATTTCGGTGTCGTAGCCGTTGTCAAGTGTCATAATGTAATCGTGAATGTTCGCACGCTTTGCCGCTTCAAACATTTCTTCTTCGCTTGCATCGGGTCTGCCGTAAATAATATTTTCACGGATTGTTCCTGCAAAAAGGAAAACATCCTGCTGAACAATGCCTATGTTTTTACGCAAGGAGTTGAGTGTAAGGTCACGGATATCCGTACCGTCAATCATAATTGAGCCGCTTGAGTTATCAAGACTGTAAAAATTCGGCAACAGGTGGCAGAGTGTTGTTTTGCCGCCGCCCGACGGGCCGACAAGTGCAACCTTGCGTCCCTTTGTAATTTTAAGGTTGACGTCGTGCAGAACTTCCTTTGTTGCTTCGTAAGAATAGCTTACGTCCTTAAACTCAATTTCGCCCTGAACGTTTGTGAGTTCTTTTGCATCCGGCTTTTCCTCTTCGGGCTTTTCGTCCATAATCTCCATAAAACGCTTGAAACCGCTGACTCCGTTCTGGTACTGCTCCATAAAGCCGATAAGCGTGTTAACGGGGTTTATGAAGAGGTTAACCGAAACGATGAATGTCGAGTAGTCACCGAAAGAAATTTCGCCTGCATAAAGGAAAAGACCGCCTGCGATAAGTATAAACACGTTGAAAACATCTGTTACAAAAGATGTTGACGAGTGGAACTTCGCCATTGCGTTGTATGCCTTGTAGGAGGAATTTACAAACTCCTTGTCGCCGACTTCAAACTTTTTGATTTCGTTTTCAGCGTTTGTGTATGCCTTTGTAACACGAATTCCCGTCACGCTGCTCTCAATAGCCGCATTGATTGTTGCGTTACTCTTGCGGCGTGCATCAAAGGCGGCACGCATTGCCTTCCTGAAATGCACTGTTACAACCACCAGAATAGGTACACAGGTGAATACTATAAGTGTAAGCACCCAGTTGATTGTAGCAAGGTAAGCGAACGAGAGAATAATCATAACCGAGCTTATGAGCAGGTTTTCGGGGCCGTGGTGAGCAAGCTCGACAACCTCAAAAAGGTCGCTTGTAAGTCTGGTCATAATTCGTCCTGTTTCGTTGTTGTCAAAAAATCGGAAAGGCAGCTTTTCAAGGTGATTGAACAAGTCCTTTCGCATCTGCGACTGCATATGAACGCCGACAATGTGGCCGTAATACTGCACAAAGTAGCGCAGAAGCATTCTTATGATATAAAGCACAAGCACAATAACGCCTGCAATGACAATTGTCGAATACATCTTATTGGGGATATATTCGTTAAGCATTTTGTTGGTCACAACGGGGTAAACCATACCGATAACCGATATCAACAATGATGCTATCATATCAAGTGCAAACATCTTTTTGTGCGGCTTGTAATAGCTGATAAACCGTTTGAGCATTCAATCACATCCTTTAGTTTCAATATTGTATTATACTTTGATACTCTTTCTCCGTCAATTAGTCAATTTTAAAAAATGTTTAAAAATCACCCTGAACTCTTGCGAATTCAAGGTGATTATTTTTGCTGAATTGTTATCAGAAGCCTCTGATTGCCTTAACAACCTTTGTGCAATCCTCTTCGTCCATAATCTTCGGAACGGGGTAGAGGGGGTTACCCTCCTTAAGTGCACGTGCAACAATTGTCGGGATATCCTCGTCTTTGATGAAGTCGAAATGCTCGGGAATGTCCATTTTCTCGTTCATTTCCTTGATTTCCTCAATGAACTTCTCTGCCTTTTCCTTTTCGCTGTCGCCGTCAATGCCTACGATGTCTGCAAGCTTTGCAAGCTTTGCGTGAGCGGCTTCGCCGTAATACTCAAGCACGTGGGGAAGAATAACAGCGTTTGCAAGACCGTGAGGTGTGCCGTAAAGTCCGCCGAGGTTGTGGGCAATTGCATGAACATAGCCGACATAAGCTCTTGTGAATGCCATACCTGCATAGAAGGAAGCAACGAGCATATTTTCACGTGCCTCGATGTCCTTGCCGTCCTCGTAAGCCTTCTCAAGGTTCTCAAAGATGAGCTTTGTTGCCTTTTCTGCATAGTCGTCAGTGCTCTTTACACCGCTCTGACCGATATAAGCCTCAACTGCGTGTGTAAGTGCATCCATACCTGTTGTTGATGTAATCTTCTTCGGAAGACCTGTTGTAAGCTCGGGGTCAAGCACAGCGTACTTCGGGCGGAGCTTCGGGTCGTTGATTGCATACTTTTCGTGTGTCTGCATGTTTGAAACAACAGCGGCAAGAGTAGTCTCCGAGCCTGTACCTGCTGTTGTGGGAACTGCGAAGAACGGGGGAAGCTTCTTGAAAACCTTAAGAAGACCACGCATCTGTGAAACGCTTGTGTTCGGGTTAGAAACTCGTGCACCTGCAACCTTTGCACAGTCCATAGGTGAGCCGCCGCCGAAAGCGATGATACCCTCACAGTTGTTTTTGAGATAAATTCTTCTTGCCTCTTCAATGTTTTCAATCGAGGGGTTTGGCTGAACACCGTCGTAAACTGTATACTTGATGTTCTGCTTATCAAGATTTTCAAAAAGGCTGTCGAGAAGATTAAGACTCATAAGACCCTTATCTGTAACAATAAGTACGTTTGTTACGCCCTTGGACTTTACAAGTGCCGGCAAGTCCTTAATAGCACCCGGTCCCTTGAGAAGCTCGGGTTCGTCCCAGTTGAAAACAGGCATAACCAACTTAAAAGTTTTCTGATATACTCTGCAAAATGCATTTGTAAGGTTTGACATAAATAAAACCCCTTTTCGTTTGATAATTGTATTGTACCAAAAACTGCTACCCTTTGACAAGGGGAGTTTTTATTATTTATGATAAAGCTTTTTAGTCTGATACTGTGGCTCGCAGGTGAGGTTTACGCCGAATTTTTTGAACATCGACTCGTCACCGCTTGTAAGGATAACCGTTGCGTGAGCCTGCATACCACGAAGCTTCGGAATCTGCTCAATGGCAAGCTGTGCTCTCGGGTCGTGTGCCGCCGAAACGGAAAGTGCAATAAGTGCTTCGTCAACGTGCAGTCTCGGGTTATGATTACCCATATATTTTACCTTAAGCTCCTGCACAGGCTCAATAACCTCGGGGGAGATAAGAAGTGCATCCTCGTCAATACCTGCAAGCTTTTTAAGTGCATTCAGGACTGCCGCCGCACTCGCACCCATAAGCAGTGAGGTTTTGCCTGTTATGATATCGTTTTCGCCGATTTCAATTGCAACTGCAGGACCGCCTGTTTCTTCTGCCTTTTTAAGTGCCTTTGCAATAACGGGACGCTCGTCTGTTGTAATTCCCGTCTGCTTCATAATGAGCTTAATTTTGTTGACGGTTTCCTTACTGCCGAGACCCTTTTTAACAGCACAAAGCTCTGCGTAGTAACGGCGGATAATCTCCTGCCTTGATGCTTCACAGCAAGCCTCATCGTCAAAAATGCAGTTACCGACCATATTGACACCCATATCTGTGGGTGACTTGTACGGACATTCGCCGTAAATCTGGTCAAAGGTTGCGGCAAGCACGGGGAAGATTTCAACGTCACGGTTATAGTTGACTGTTGTTTCGCCGTAAGCCTCAAGGTGGAACGGGTCAATCATATTGACGTCGTTCAGGTCAGCTGTTGCCGCCTCATACGCAAGGTTTACGGGGTGCTTGAGGGGAAGATTCCAGATGGGGAATGTTTCAAACTTTGCGTAGCCGGCACTAACACCTCTCTTGTGCTCGTGGTAAAGCTGTGAAAGGCAGGTCGCCATTTTTCCGCTTCCCGGGCCGGGCGCAGTCATAACGACAAGCGAGCGTGTGGTTTCGATATATTCGTTTCTGCCGAAACCCTCGTCGCTGACGATTTTTTCGATATCTGACGGATAGCCCTCAATTGAAAAATGCTTGTAAACCTTGATGCCCAGCGAAGAAAGTCGCTGGCAAAAAGCATCTGCCGCAGGCTGACTGTGGTAGCGTGTCATAACAACACTGCCGACGTAAATGTCCATATTTCTGAAAGCGTCGATAAGACGAAGAACATCAAGGTCGTACGTAATGCCGAGGTCACCACGGATTTTATTCTTTTCAATATCAGCCGCATTGATGACAATAACAACCTCTGCCTGGTCTTTTAACTGCTCAAGCATCTTGATTTTACTGTCGGGAGCAAAGCCGGGCAAAACTCTTGAAGCGTGGAAGTCGTCAAAAAGCTTACCGCCGAATTCGAGGTAGAGCTTGCCGCCGAACTTGTTGATACGCTCACGAATGTGCTCGGATTGCATCTGCAGATATTTTTCGTTGTCAAAACCTATTCTGGTCATTTGAAACACCCTCAATTTCAAAATACATTTTATTATAATATGAAAGCGAAATTTTTACAACACAATTCCACAAAAAATTACACAGTTTTTTTATTTGACGAAAGTACATATACAATGTATAATATAAATAACTACGCTTGGGAGGATTTACTATGAAAGCACAATTGCATAAATGGGAAAACCCTTTAATTTTCAAGGAGAATAAACTTGACGGTCACAACCTTGCTCTTCCGTTCGATTTAAAAGACAGGGCAAACTATGACGAGTCAAAGTACAAGTTCAGCCTTAACGGCACTTGGAAGTTCTATTGGCAGATGGGTATCAAAGATGTGCCCGAATGCTTTGAACAGGCAGGATTTTACGATAACGAATGGGACGAAATTCCCGTTCCGTCGGTGTGGCAGAGCTTCGGCTATGGCAAGCCGATTTACCTTTGCTCCTATATGCCCCCGCAGGTTTCAACAATTGAATGTGAAATTCCTAAAGTAAGCCATTCAAGAAACGAAATCGGTCTTTACCGCAAGACCTTTACTCTGCCCGATAATTTTGACGGCAGACGGCTTATCCTTCACTTCGGTGCGGCAAAGTCTGCAATGTACGTTTACTTAAACGGTAAGTATGTCGGCTATTCACAGGGCTCAATGACTCCCTCCGAGTTTGATGTTACGGATTTTGTTATTGACGGCGAAAATCTGCTCGCAGTTAAAATTATGCGTTTCAGCGATGCTACCTATCTTGAAAATCAGGATATGTGGCAGTTGTCGGGCATTTACCGTGATGTTTACATCGTTGCCGAGCCCGAAACCACAATTGAGGATATCTACGCCGCCGCTACTCTTGATGACGAGTATAAGGACGGTGTTCTTGACCTGACCGTAACTTTAAACCGTGAGGCAGACGTTACCTGTAAGGTTAGTCTTGACGGAAAAGTTATTTACAACGAAAAGTCAGACAAAAAAGTTATAAAAATCAAGCATATCGAAAAGGATGCACGCAAGTGGTCAGCAGAAACTCCCGAGCTTTACAAGCTTGAGGTTGTTATCTATGAAAACAGAAAGTGCATTGTTAAAAAGCAGATAAGAATCGGCTTCAAGCGTGTCGAGATTATCGGTAATGTATATTACGTAAACGGTCAGAAGGTTATCATCAAGGGTGTAAACCGTCACGATTTCCACCCCGACCACGGCTGGGCAGTTCCCCGTGAGACCTTCTATAAAGACCTCTATCTTATGAAACAGGCAAACATCAACGCAATCAGAACGAGCCATTATCCCGATGACCCGTTCCTCTACGAGCTTTGCGACGAGCTTGGCTTCTATGTTATGGACGAGTGCGACGTTGAAACTCACGGCGTAAGAAGAAAGAACGTACCCGGCGACAATCCCTTGTGGACAGCCGCAGTTGTTGACCGTGCACAGCGTATGGTGCTTCGTGACAGAAGCCACGCTTGTATCTGCTTCTGGTCACTCGGTAACGAGGCAGGCGACGGTACAAACTTCACCTTGATGAAAGAAGCAATGCTTGAGCTTTGCGACCTTTATCCCATTCATTACGAGGGTGATTTCGACTTTACAAAGTCCGATTTCATCAGCCGTATGTACCCGACAGAAAGAATTGTCAAAGACCTTGTAAATCAGAATGAAATCAAAACAACTCTCTTTGATAACATCGCAAACACTCTTGCAGCGGACAACAAGCCTGTTCCTGCGGAAACATACAAAACACATCCGGTTATTTACTGTGAGTTTGCTCACGCAATGGAAAACAGTCTCGGTAACTTCAAGGAGTATGTTGACGATTTTGAAAAGTACGACCATATGACGGGCGGATTTATCTGGGACTATGTTGACCAGTCAATCCGTGTTGTTGAGGACGGTCAAGAAAAGTGGCTCTACGGCGGCGACTTCAAGGAGGGCAACTCCAGCTTCTACTTCTGTGCCAACGGCATCATCGGTGCAGACCGTGTTCCGCACCCTGCATATTACGAGGTTAAGCAGGTTTATTCAAACATCAGTGCTGTTGAGGTTGACCTTGCAAATCAGATTTTTGCAGTCAAAAATAAAAACTACTTCGTTGACCTTGATTATGCTTATGCTGTGTGGGAAATCACACGCAACGGCAAAAAGGTCGAAAGCGGCAAGTTGAGCCTTGACGGCATCCCACCGCAGACACAGAAAGAGTTTACAATTCCGTACAAAACCAATTTCAAGGACGGCGAATACATCCTCACAATTTCCTACCGCTACAAGTCAAAGAACGAGTGGCACTTAAAGGACGAGGAGATAAGCTTCAGCCAGTTTGTTGTAAGTGATATCAAGGCAGACGACAAGGCAACAAAGGGCGTAGTTTCCTGCCGATTTATTGACGGTGTTTACAACATTCAGGCAGGCGACACAACTGCAAGATTTTTTGACGGAGACCTTGTTTATCTTGATTTCGGCAAGGGTAATGTGCTTGATACATCACTCACATTCCGTCCAAATTTCTTCCGTCCGCTTACGGATAACGATACAAACTACTTCAACTTTGCTCCGATGTTCAAGCGTATCAATCCGCTTTACACATGGGATTGCGTCAGCCGTATGCTGAAGATTAAGGATACACACGTTTCAACTCTTAACGGCTCTGTATTTGTGCGTGTCAAGTGGTCAGCACCGCTTACAAAGAATGTTGAATCACAGTTCATTTTCAACGTTGACGGTACGGTTGAGCTCAGCATAAATATGGAAGGACTTGTACTGCCTATGGTTAAGGCAGGTGCAAGACTTGGTATTAACAAAGAGTTCTCAAACGTAAGCTGGTACGGCAGAGGCCCGCACGAAGCATACATTGACCGCAAAACGGGTCAGAAAATCGGCAGATACAACGCAACTCCCGAAACTCTCGAGCACAGATATATGCGTCCGCAGGAAAACGGCAACCGTACCGATACAAGAAGCGTGACGGTTACAAATGCAGAGGGCTACGGATTTGAGATTTACTCCGACCAGACCTTTGATTTCAGCCTCCGTGAGTATTCGCAGGAGCAGCTTGAAAGTGCAAAGCATCTTTATGAACTTAAAAAGGACGACTTCCTCACACTCAATATTGACCACCGCCAGAGAGGTGTCGGCGGTGATATGCCGGGTAATGCCTGCCTCCACGAGCCGTATAAGCTCAAGAGTGGTAGCTACGGCTACAGCGTGAAGCTTAAGGGTGTGAAGTAAGTCCCGATAAATCAACAACAGGGACGGTTTTTGCTGTCCCTGTAATATTAAGGTGATGATTATGGCTTCGAGAATAATGCACTTAGCAATTGCAGATAGAATATTTGAAAACGTTGAAATAAATGAAAAAAGCCGATTTAATTTCGGAACTATTCTTCCCGATGCGTACAGAGAAGGAGAAAATATAGCTGTAAGTCATTTCAAAATAAGAATATTAAACAATACGAAGTTAACTTATGATTTAACGGAGTTTAGAAATAAATATAAAGAAAAATTAGTTTCAGACGATTTGTATTTGGGCTATTATATTCATCTTGTTGAGGACTTGTTTTTCAGAGATTTTGTTTATGATAAACATCATTGGGATCCTATGCCAAAGGGAAATGTACAACGACTTCATAATGATTATAAACTTTTGAATACATATTTAATCGAAAAACACAGGCTTCTTAACAACATAAGTATTCCTTGTGAAATTAAAGAAGAAAGTATTTTTGAGATATATCCATTTGACATCAATAATCTTGTAAAAGAGTTAAAGACAGATTTTCAATTTTATAATGACGGAAAAATATTTTTCTTTACAAAAGAAATGGCAGATGAGTTCATTGAAAATACTGCTGTAAAATGCGTTAATGAAATTAAAGCAATAAGAGCAGGAAAAACAAGTATAAACGAGAATGAGTTTGCATGGAATGTGCATAAGTAAAGGAGTGCGGACTGTGAGTTATATAAGTGAAATGCGAAAATATGTAGGGCACGCACCGATTATGGCGGTAGCGGCAATGGGGATTTTGTATAGCGAAGAAAAAGGCTTGCTGTTAGAAAAAAGAACAGATACAGGGGAGTGGTGTACCCCGGGCGGTGCAATAGAACTCGGTGAAAGTTTGGAAGAGGCATTGAGAAGAGAGATAAAAGAAGAAACTAATCTGGATTTTAACAACCCCAAACTGTTTGACATAAAAGCGAATGTCCATATGGTTTATCCTAACAAAGACGAGGTTTATTATACCGATGTGGTATATGAAATCAACGAGTTTTACGGCGAACTGAAACCTGATGCAGAAAGCAAAGAGTTAGCTTTCTTTAGTCTTGATAATTTACCTCAAAACATAATGCCTACACAAATTGGGTATATTGAAAAATATGTAAAGATGAAAAAGAGTGATAAGGCTTTTCTTTGAGTTAGCCGCAAGTTAAATATTTTTGAAGAAATTTGGTTGCCTCCCTCTGACGAGGGAGGTGGATTTTGCGAAGCAAAAGACGGAGGGAGAGATTGCTGAAAGAAAAATTTTCTAGCAAATTTTCGCAAAATCTGTCTCTCCCTCAGGGTCTTCGACCCAGCTCCCTCGTCAGAGGGAGCCATAAAGGTAACTTGCATTTTTATAATAAGATTAACATTTTTTAAGTGGAAGGCTGAAAAAGCGAGCTCGCAAACTGCGAACTCGCTTAAAATTTTTATTCAATCAAAACTGATAAACAACCTCGGAATATTTTGAAATAATTTCCTTTGAGACCTCGAGGGTGTCCTCTTCACCGATTCCGTCCTTACGGGGGATGTAATTTTCAAGGAAATTGTTTTCAAATGCGGCAAGGCGCTTGTGTTGGTACGATTTGCTGTATTCGTGTCTGTCAAGCGGCTGTTTTCTTGAAAAATCCTTTAGTTTCTTCGGGTTGTCAAAGTATGCCGCAAGCGCACGGAAATACATAAACCAACGCTGTGCGTAGAAATCCTTGACCATTCCGCCCAGCTCACACCAAGCTGTGTCGTAAAGAATACTGCGGTCAAACGGTCCCCAGATTGTGTGGTACATAAGAAAGTTGATGTCAATCATCTGCATTTCTTCCTTGTTGTTACCGAGCTCGTGTGCCTCTTCGTATCTTGTGGAAAGGTTGGTGCTTTCCTGCGTTTTAAGAAGCCTGTCCATATCCTGGCAGATTTCAAGAAAAAGGTTGCTTGCCTGCTCAAAATTGCGGACATTTTTATCCTTGAAAAATTCAGTCGCTTTCAGGTAAACGGGGTAAGCAAACTCCGCAAGGAACTGGCGGACAATGCAAACAATGTCAAGTCGCATTTTGTCGTTCTTTCGCGCATCACTTTCAACAATCGCCTTTGCAATTTCGTAAAGCTCGCTCGGGTCATATTTCCTTTGGAGCGTGTCAAACGGTGCGGTGTGCTTAAGAACGGTTGACGGTCTTGCACAGATTATCGAGCCTGAACACTCTGCTGTGTTATAGCAAAGGTTTTTGAGCTTTACAATCTCGTCAGCAAAGTCCTCTGTGCGGTAACGCTTTTTTGCAAAGTCCTTTACAAATTCATCCGCATCAAATGCTTCGTCTGCTGTTGCGGCGTTTAGTGCAACGGCGCAATACATCGGGTTTTCTCTGAATGTGTCAAGCTCAACTGCCGTTCCGAGCAGGTTTTCGCTCTTTGAAACGGCGTACGGGCAACGGCTGACGGTGTCAATATCACCGCAAAGTCCCGTTCTGCCATAGGTGTTGCCCTTGATTGCAACAAGGTGCTTTTTATCCTGCAGAAACTGCGGTCTTTCGTCTGCTGAATCATTGATAATAATAAATCTGTCGGGCGAAACCTTCTTGAAAAAGTCCTCGTTAATTGAGCTCAGATGTGTGTAGCAAACAGCGTTCTCATTATGCTCACGGAGAGCCTCGTCAATTCCCTTGCCGAGTGCTGTGAGGTGAGAGTTATAGCCCTTTTTGTCAACGTCATAAAGCGGCTCGAAGATGAAGCTGTCCGTCTCGCCGAGTGCATCACGCTGAATTTCAAGGTACTTTCTGTTAAAAATACCGAAGAAAGCGTTTTCGGGCTTCATAAAGAAAATCGGAGGGAAGTTGTGCCACATCGGTGCCTTGAAAATTTCCATTTTGATGTACTTTTTGCGAAGGCTGAACGGCACGCTCGGTATGATTGCAGGGAACACGGGTGTTATACCAAGCTGTTTTTCACGCTCGGTAATCTGCTTACCGATGTAAATTTTTCTTTCAAGGTATTCCTTGCTGTTGACGGAGTTCATTGCCGCAACATTACCCGTGAGCTGACGCATAAGGAACGCAGGGCCGCTTGAAAACTCGGCGCTGAAATCCTCGGGCATACCCATTTCACGCAGAGTACGGTAAAGCACACCGTCAAAGCCGACGGGTTGAAGAGCGGTATTGATGCCGTGCATCGCCATAAAGTCAATTTCCTTTTCCCAACGGTCAAAGCCCCAGTAGTTGCCCTCAAGCGAGAACATCTCGTAGCTTGTACGTGCACGGATTTTCTGCTTTATTGTGCGTGTAATTTTCTCCTCGGGCGGGGGAGTTGTGGCGATGTGCGAAATGTCGTAGTCACCGCTTGTAATCACTATATTGCAATACTCGTTGAGGTAACGGTAAAAAGCCATACACAGGCTTAAATTGCTGTTACCTGCAAGGACGATTTTTTTCTCCTCGGCATAAATTTCGTAACAGTCACAGCCGTTATCCGACGGAATGTTTCGGATTATAAAATTATCAATTACTTTCGGGGTGTTTCTTGCAATGAAATTGTGCATAGTTTTGCCTCCGCTTTTTTCTAACAAACATTATACATTGAACTTTGCAATAAATAAAGATAAATTTTTAAAAATTCTGTTAAATTTTGCGTTTTAACACTTTACAGAAACGGTGTTTTAAAGTAAAATATTATTATCACAATTGGGTGCAACGGAGGGTTTTTGATGTTCAAACGAATTTTACTTAAATTAAGCGGCGAAGTGCTCGCAGGTGAGCAGGGTCACGGTATTGACTTTGATATGGTCACAAATGTCTGCACTTACGTCAAAAAGGTTGCAGATATGGGCGTTCAGGTCGGTCTTGTTGTCGGTGGCGGCAACTTCTGGCGTGGCAGAAGCTCAGGCTCAATGAACAGAACACGAGCAGACAATATGGGTATGCTCGCAACGGTTATGAATTCCCTTGCTCTTTGCGAAGCTCTTGAGCAGTTGGGTGTCAAGGCACGTGTGATGTCTGCTGTTGCAATGCAGCCTATCGCAGAGCCTTTTGTGGCACGTGATGCTGTCAAGCACCTTGAAAACGGCGAGGTTGTAATCTTCGGTTGCGGCACAGGCTGTCCGTTCTTCTCAACAGACACAACAGCGGCGCTTCGTGCGGCAGAAATCGAAGCAGACGTTATCTTCAAGGCAACAAACGTTGACGGTGTTTACGACAAAGACCCCAACAAGTTTGACGATGCTGTCAAGTACGATGTGCTAACTCATTCCGAAGTTCTTGCAAAGGGACTCAAGGTAATGGACAGCACAGCGGCTTCACTTTGCAGAGATAACTCAATCGCAATCCTTGTTTTCAACCTTGAAGACCCCGAAAACATCATCCGAGCGGTCAAGGGCGAAAGCATCGGTACACTTGTTAAAGAATAATTGAAATAAATTACATTAAGGAGATACAGTTATGAAAGAAGTTTACAGCTCAACAAGAGAAAAAATGACAAAAACAACAAACGTGCTCAAGGACGAGTATGCGTCAATTCGTGCAGGCCGTGCAAATGCCGCAGTTCTTGACAAGATTCTCGTTGATTACTGGGGAGTTCCCACACCCATCAACCAGATGGCTGCAATCTCTGTTGCAGAGGCAAGAATCCTTGTTATCCAGCCGTGGGATAAGTCATCTCTCGAGCCTATCTACAAGGCAATCCAAGCTTCTGACATCGGCATCAATCCGCAGAACGACGGTACAGTAATCCGCCTTATGTTCCCTGCTCTTACAGAGGACAGACGTAAGGAAATTGTTAAGGACATCAAGAAGCTTGCAGAGGATTCAAAGGTAGCTGTCCGTTCAATCCGCCGTGATTCAATCGACAAGATCAAGAAGATGCAGAAAGCATCCGAAATCACAGAGGATGACCTTAAGAACGGCGAAAACGAACTTCAGAAAATCACAGACGAATTTGTTAAGAAGGTTGACGAAATCGCTGCTGCGAAAGAAAAAGAAGTTATGGAAATCTAAGTCTGACAAATCAGAAAATAAGGGCAGACTACACAGTCTGCCCTTTAATTTCGAGGAGACTAAGCTTATGGAAAGAAAGATACCTGAACATATCGGTATAATTATGGACGGCAACGGCCGCTGGGCAAAACAGCGTGGTCTTGCACGTTCCGAGGGTCACAAGGCAGGCGCAAACGTTTTCAGAAGAATTTGCGAGTATGCAAACGAAATCGGCGTAAAATACATCACATTTTATGCTTTTTCAACCGAAAACTGGCGCAGACCTCCCGAGGAGGTAAGTGCCCTTATGAACCTATTCCGTGATTATCTTGACGAGGCGGAGGAGCGTCAGGAGGAGAACAAGCAAAAGGGTATGCGTATTCATTTTCTCGGTCACCGTGAGGGTGTGCCCGAGGATATTATCGACAGGTTTGATACAACCGAGCGTGACTCTAAAGATGCGGACAGAATAGACGTAAATATTGCAATCAACTACGGCGGTCGGCTTGAAATCGTTGACGCTGTCAAGAAAATTGCTCAAAAAGTCAAGGACGGCGAAATGAGCCCCGAGGATATTACCGAGGACGACATTTCTGCAAATCTTTACACAGCAGGTCAGGCAGACCCCGACCTTATCATTCGACCCAGCGGAGAGTACAGGCTTTCAAACTTCCTCATCTGGCAGTCGGCTTATTCGGAATTCTGGTTTTCAGACATTCTCTGGCCCGATTTCACCGAAGCAGACCTTGACAGAGCAATCGACGACTTCAACAACCGCAACAGACGTTTCGGAGGTGTCTGATGAAAACCCGTATTATTTCAGCCTTGTGCTATTGCGTGCCAGTAATAGCAATACTTTTCTTTATGGATACACCCGCTTTGCCGATTTTTATTTCACTTGTCAGCGGTATTGCCGTTTACGAGCTTAACAATGTGGCAAAAGTAAAATTACCGCTTATGATTGTTTCAATTGCGGTGGGTGCATTCATTCCGTTTAATGTTGAATACAATTTGCTCGATAAAATAGGCGTTACACCGCTTACGGCGATGACGTTCTATTTTATCGCAATGCTTATTATGATGATAAAGTGGCACTCGAGTGTCAAGTTTGAACAGGTTGCGATGTCGCTTATCGCTTCGCTTGCCGTGCCGAACGCACTTGCTTGCTGGATAAGACTTAAGGATTTGCAGTTTGCTTACGACGGCAAATATGCCGAGTCCCACGCAGTTTACCTCTTACTTTTTGCGGTTTTCTGCTCGTGGTTCTCCGATACCTTTGCTTACTTTGTCGGCGTTTTCCTCGGCAAGCATAAAATGGCACCCGTCGTCAGCCCCAAGAAAACATGGGAGGGCGCAATCGGCGGCATCGTGCTTACCGCAGGTGTAAACGTTGCACTTTATTTCATCTTCAAAAACCGTTTTTTCAGCATTCCGTTCACCGATTGGGAATGGTATGCGGTAATTCCGATTTCAATTATTCTTTCAATCGTCAGCATTTTCGGCGACCTTTCCGCTTCGGTTATCAAGCGTAACTACGGAGTTAAGGACTACGGCTGGATTATCCCCGGTCACGGCGGAATTATGGACAGATTTGACAGCGTAACTTTTGTTTTGCCGACAATGTATGCGATTGTCAGCATAATCAATGCGTTTTAAAAATATCATTTAAGGTGATAATATTAGGGTGATAATATGAGTAAAGCTGTAACCTTGCTCGGCTCAACAGGCTCAATCGGTACGCAGGCACTTGAGGTTATCGAGATGCAGGGCTACGAGGTTGTTGCACTTACAGCCAGCACAAACACGGACGTTATTGAGGAGCAGATAAGAAAATTCAAGCCGAAATTTGCGGCAATGGTTGACGAAAAAGCCGCCGCAGATTTAGCTGTGCGTGTTGCCGACACCTCCACAAAGGTGCTTGTCGGTATGGACGGAGTGTGCGAGTGTGCATCTCTTGGAGCAGACTATGTCCTCAACAGCATCGTCGGTATGGCAGGTCTCAAGCCAACGGTTGCGGCTATAAATGCAGGCAGTGAGATTGCCCTTGCAAATAAGGAAACTCTCGTTGCAGGCGGTCAGCTTGTAATGAATCTTGCAAAAGAAAAGGGCGTCAGCATTCTGCCCGTTGACAGCGAGCATTCAGCGATTTTTCAGTCACTTCAAGGCTGTGCGGATAAAAAAGAGATTAAAAGACTTATTCTCACGGCATCGGGCGGCCCGTTCTTCGGCAAAAAGCGTGACGAGCTCATGAACGTAACGGTCAAGGAAGCGCTCAACCACCCAAACTGGAGTATGGGTGCAAAAATCACTATCGACTCCGCTTCAATGATGAACAAGGGACTCGAGCTTATCGAGGCTGTATGGCTCTTTGATATGAACCCGAACGACATCGACATTGTTGTTCACCGCCAGAGCGTTATACATTCACTTGTTGAGTATTGCGACAATTCTGTTATCGCACAGCTCGGCGTACCCGATATGAGAATTCCTATTCAGTATGCTCTCACTTACCCGAACAGAATTCCGTCACCCGTAAGGCAGCTGTCCTTGACGGAATACGGCACTCTTACATTCTTTGAACCCGACTACGAAACCTTCGGACTTATCAATGTCTGCCGCAAGGCAATCGACGACGGCGGACTTTACCCTGCGTGTGCAAATGCGGCAAACGAGGAGGCAAACCTTGCTTTCCGTCAGGGTAAGATTAAATTTCTCGAAATTGAAGAGCTTGTCCGTTCAGCGGTCGGGGCTTCACAGCGTTTTGATACTTACACTCTTGACAACGTGCTCTCAATGTACGATTGGGCAAGAGATTATGTTAAATCTAAAATAAGGTGACAATAGCAATGGCAGAAATTTTTTCGTTTTTAGCAAGCAAGTGGACAATACTTGTTGCAATACTTTTCTTCGGAGTAATCGTAATGTTTCACGAGCTCGGTCACTTCACTTTTGCAAAGCTTTTCAAGGTAAAGGTCAATGAATTTGCAATCGGTATGGGTCCGAAGCTTTTCGGCAAAAAGAAGGGTGACACGCAGTATTCTGTCCGTCTTTTTCCGATCGGCGGCTTCGTCAGTATGGAGGGCGAGGACGAGGACAGCGAAGACGAGCGTGCATTTAACAAAAAGCCCTGCTGGCAGAGGATTGTCATTGTTGTTGCGGGTGCTCTTGTTAACATCTTGCTCGGACTTATTCTTGTTGCGGTTACACTTACGATTTCCGACGGATATGCAGGCACAAATTATATCCACAGCTTCAATGTCGACTCACAGCAGGTTGCCGAATACAACGGACTTAAATCTCAGGATAAGGTGCTGAAAATCGACGGCAGAAATGTGCTTTATTACACGGACGTGGCTTATCTTTTAAGCAGAACGGACGGCAAAGCGGATATGACAATTGAGCGTGACGGCGAAAAGCTCGAGCTCACGGACGTTGAACTCAACCCGTCGCAGGTGATTATCCTCGGTGTTGATAAAACTGTGGGAACTGTGTTTAAAGATACGTTCAAGCAGTCTGCAAGCATCTGCCGTATGGTATGGCTGAGCCTTTTTGACCTTATAACGGGCAAATATTCTGTCAAGGATGTTTCAGGCCCCGTCGGTGTTGTTGATTTTGTTTCGGATGCCGCACAGGAATCTGTTAAAATATCTGATTACACGGGACTTCTCACAATGATGGCACTCATCACAATAAACATCGGCATTTTTAACCTTTTACCCGTGCCCGCACTCGACGGCGGCAGACTTCTTTTCCTTTTTATCGAGCTTATCAGACGCAAGCCGATAAACCAGAAATACGAAGCATGGGTACACGGCATCGGTATGGTGCTTCTGTTACTGTTTATGGTAGCAATCACGTTTAAAGATATTTATACGTTGTTTATAAAATAACCTTTCAGGAGGTCGGACAATGGAACGCAGAACAACTAAAAAAGTTAAGGTCGGCAATATTTATATCGGCGGCGATGCACCCGTCAGCGTGCAGTCAATGCTCAATAAGCCTGCACACGATTTTGAAGCAAGCGTAAAGCAGGCTGTCGAGCTCGAAAAAGCAGGCTGTCAGGTTATCCGTGGTGCAATTCCCGACATGGATGCAGTCGATCTCATCCCTGCACTTAAAGAGGCTGTTCAGGCTCCCATTGTAGCCGACATTCATTTTGATTACCGCCTTGCAATTGAGGCTGTTGCCGCAGGTGTTGACAAGGTGCGTATAAATCCCGGCAACATCGGCTCGGACGACAGAGTCAAGGCTGTTGTTGATGCTTGCAGACAGAAGAATATTCCTATCCGAATCGGTGTTAATTCAGGCTCGGTTGAAAAGGAAATTCTTGCAAAATTCGGCGGCCCTACTCCCGAAGCTATGGCGGCAAGTGCTATGTACCACGCTTCGTTACTCGAAAAGTTTGATTTTGACGATATTGTAATTTCTATCAAGTCGTCAAATGTTGAAAATATGATTAAGGCTTACGAAACCGTAGCCGAAAAATGCAGTTATCCCTTGCACCTCGGTGTTACCGAGGCAGGCACAGCACGTATGGGTCTTATCAAGTCAAGTGCAGGCATCGGCAGTCTTCTTATGCACGGCATCGGTGACACAATCCGTGTTTCTCTCACGGATGACCCCGTTAATGAGGTCTATGCAGGTCTTGATATTCTAAAGGCACTCGGACTTAAATCCGACAGCGTGCAGATTGTTTCCTGCCCGACTTGCGGCAGAACAAAAATTGACCTTATCGGCGTTGCAAACGAGGTTGAAAACGCACTTCGTAACTGCACAAAGAAAATCAAGGTTGCTGTTATGGGTTGCGTTGTCAACGGCCCGGGTGAAGCCCGTGAGGCAGACATCGGCATTGCAGGCGGTGACGGCTGTGCAATGCTCTTCAAAAAGGGCGAAATTTTAAGAAAAATCGACGAAAAAGACATCGTCAAGGAATTATTGGCAGAAATCGAAAAGCTATAATTTGAGTTTTTTGTAGGGACGGGCGTCCCCGACCGTCCGCTGGTTTTTGAAAATCTACGGACGAATAAATTTGTGGCGGTAAATATTTAGGAAGTGACCAAGTGAAGGCAGTAAGCTTTTTAAGCCTTTTCGGCAATTATCTTGACAACAGCATATTGGCTTATTTCGGCAACGCAACTGTCGAAAGCATTGAGGCGACTCTTTCTGACCGTACTGTCAGAATGTTCGTCAGCTTCGGTGCGCCTGTTGACACTTACGTTATAAAGCAGGCTAAAGAAGAGCTGAAGCGTGTGATGAGCTTGCGTGAGATTCAAATGGATTTCCGCTTCCCGTCCGACAGTCTCGATATGAATTACATCACACTTTTTGTTAAGGAAATTTACGAGAATTTCCCTGCATCAAAGTCAATTCTTGATGGTGCAGAGTACAGCTTCGATAACGATAAATTAACCATTCGCCTTGCACAGAACGGCAAGGATACACTTATAAACCTCGGTTGCGAAAAGTTCATCCGTGAAACTCTCGACAACCGTTTTGAACGTCTCGTCCGTGTTGAATTCATAAGCGGAGTTTCGGCAGAGGATGATATCGAAAAATTAAAGGAATTTCAGCAAAAAGAGAATAAAAAGCTTCTTGATGCACAGCCCAAAAAGGTTGTTGCCAAGCCGTCGGCAGGTGAGCCTGCACCCAAAAATCCCACGGTGCAGACCTTTGAGGATTTGCCGATTTCACTTTCAAATGCAAAGGCACTCTACGGCACGGTTATCAAAACAAAACCGAAGCCGATTGCCGATTGTATGCCCGAGGACGGCGAGGTTACTATCTGGGGCGACATTTTCTCCGTTGATGTGCGTGAGTCCCGTGACGGAAAATACAGCATTATCAATTTCAGCCTGACCGACTACACTTCATCTTACATAGTCAAGGTCTTTGGCGAAAAGAAAAAGTGCAGTGACATCGTCGGTTCTCTCAAAGAGGGTCTTACGGTTATGGTGCGTGGCGCAATCAGTATGGATACATACCAGCACACTTACATCATCACCGCACGTGCAATTACACAAATTGAAAAAATCGAGGAGAAGGACAAGTCTGACGAAAAAAGAGTTGAGCTTCATCTTCATACAAATATGTCCGCTATGGACGGTATGGCGAGTGCAAAGGACCTTGTTTCCCGTGCGGCAAAGTGGGGTCACAAGGCAATTGCAATCACCGACCACGGCTGTGTTCAGTCCTTCCCCGAGGCTTGCAACACCGCCGCAAAGCTCGGCATCAAGGTAATCTACGGTATGGAGGGCTATCTTGTTGATGACGATGCGTTTTATGACAAATACGGCTTCAAAGACGGTGACGAAATCCCCGAAGCGTATATGAACGAGGTCAAGGAGGTCAAAGGCACTTACCATATCATTCTTCTTGTCAAAAATACGCAGGGACTTAAAAACCTTTATAAGCTCATTACAGAATCAAACCTTAAGTTCTTCAAAAAGCGTCCGAGAATTCCCCGCCACAGGCTTATGCAGTTGCGTGAGGGTCTTATCATCGGCAGTGCGTGTGAGGCAGGCGAGCTTTACCGTGCCATGATGGACGGCAAGTCGGATGAGGAGCTCATCAAGGTTGCTTCGTTCTACGATTACGTCGAGGTACAGCCGACGGGCAACAACTACTTTATGGTGCGTTCGGACGACGAAAAGTATTCGGACGTCAACTCTACCTACGATTTGCAGAACCACAACCGCCGTCTTATTTCCATTGCAGACAGGCTTAACAAGCTCGTTGTTGCAACGGGTGACGTCCACTTTATGAAAAAGGGTGACTCCATTTACCGTGAAATCCTTATGACCACAATGGGCTTTAAGGATGCGGCAGAGCAGGCACCGCTTTACTTAAGGACAACAGACGATATGCTCGAGGAGTTCAGCTATCTCGGCGAAGAAACTGCACGTGAAATCGTTATTACAAATACAAATAAAATTGCTGATATGTGCGAAAGCGGAATGACCCCGTTCCCACGTGGCACCTTCCCGCCCAGCCTTGAGGGTGCTGACGAAGACCTTACAAGAATTTGCTGGGAGCGTACAAAGCGTGACTACGGCGACCCTGTTCCCGAAAACGTTGCAAAGCGTCTTGAAAAGGAGCTAAAATCAATCATTTCCAACGGCTTCGGTGTTCTTTACATGATTGCACAGAAGCTTGTGCAGAATTCTGAGGAGCACGGCTATTATGTCGGCTCACGAGGCTCTGTCGGCTCGTCCTTCGTTGCGCACGCCGCAGGTATTTCAGAGGTTAACCCCTTGTGGCCGCACTATGTTTGCCGAAAGTGTAAGCACAGCGAGTTCTTCGAGGATGGCTCTGTCGGCTCGGGCTTTGACCTGCCGCCGAAGGATTGCCCACATTGCGGAATACCGATGCACCGTGACGGTCACGATATCCCGTTTGAAACATTCCTTGGATTTAAGGGCGACAAACAGCCCGATATCGACCTTAACTTCAGCGGTGAATATCAGTTCTACGCTCACCGCTACACCGAAGAGCTTTTCGGTATTGACCACACCTTTAAGGCAGGTACAATCGGCACGGTTGCCGACAAAACTGCATACGGATTTGTTAAAAAATGGGCAGAAATCAAGGGCGTTACAATCAGCAAAGCAGAGGAAGACCGCCTCACAAAGGGCTGTGTCGGTGTTAAGCGAACAACGGGTCAGCACCCCGGCGGAATGGTTGTTGTGCCTGCCGTTAACGATGCAGAGGACTTCACTCCCATTCAGCACCCTGCCGACGATGTCAGCGGAGGTCTTCGCACAACGCACTTCGACTTCCACTCACTTCACGATACAATTCTTAAGCTCGATAACCTCGGTCACGATGTTCCCACGCTTTACAAGCACCTTGAGGACTCGACAGGTATCAAGGTTTTTGATGCGGATGTCTGCGACCCCGTGCTTTACAAGCTTTTCACAACTCCCGAGCCTCTCGGTGTTACTGCAGAGGATATCGACTGTGAAACGGGCACTCTTTCTTTGCCCGAGCTTGGCACGCCGTTTGTACGTCAGATGCTTATGGATGCAAAACCCAAGAATTTCTCCGATATGCTTCAGATTTCGGGTCTTTCTCACGGTACTGACGTTTGGCTCGGCAACGCACAGGACCTTATTAAAAACGGAACTTGTACGATTGCAGAGGTTATCGGTACACGAGACAACATTATGGTTTACCTTATGCACAAGGGTCTTGAACCCGATATGGCATTCAAAATTATGGAAATTGTCCGTAAGGGTAACGCAACAAAACTGCTTACAGAAGAGCATATGCAGGCGATGCGTGACCATAATGTTCCGCAATGGTACATTGACTCGTGTATGAAGATTAAATATATGTTCCCGAAGGCTCACGCCGCCGCTTACGTTATTGCCGCAATGCGTCTTGCGTGGTACAAGGTTTACCATCCTACCGAATATTATGCAACCTATATGTCCGTCCGTGGTGACGACCTTGACACGGTTGCTATAATGAAGGGCAGAGAAGCGGTTAAGGAATGTATGCGACAGATAAAGGCAAAAATGCAGGCTCACGAGGCAACAGCAAAGGAAGAGGGCGTTTTCACTTCAATGCAGGTTGTTAACGAGATGATGGCACGTGGTGTCGAGTTCCTGCCCGTTGACCTTTACAAGTCACACGCAACTATTTATAAAATCGAGGACGGTAAAATCCGACTTCCGTTCTCTTCAATGTCAGGTACGGGTGAATCGGCGGCAGTTTCGCTTATGAATGCACGTGACGACGGCGAGGGAGAATATATGTCCCGTGAAGACCTGCAACAGCGTGCAGGTATCAGTAAGTCGGTAATGGAAACACTTGCGGCTTGCGGTGCGCTTGAGGGCTTGCCCGAAAGCACGCAGATGAGTTTCTTTGGCTTTTAGGAGGATGTAAAAATGATTGACTTATCAAAGCTTTGGAAAATGAGAGACATTTTACCCGTTATTACGGTGGATAATATGACGGGCAAGGTTATCAAGCACGGCTATATGAACAAGGAAGCCTTTGCTTACACTCTCAAAACTCACCGTGTCTGGTACTATGACCTTGAAGAAAAAACTGTTGAGATGTTCGGCGAAAAGACGGGCGAAGTGCAGAAGCTTGTGCTTATGAAAGCGGACAACAACTACGAGTCCTTGCTTATCTACGTTGAGCAGATTGGCTTTGTTCTTCACAAGGATAAGGGCTACAAGACCTGTTATATTCACGAAATTTATGCACGCAGGCACGGCAGTGTTTCAAAGCGCAGAAAATTCGGCAAGGTTGAGGTTGACGAAAACTTTGACTACTCCAAGGAAGACTACGAGGACGATTACGAATACGAGGATTGATGGTTATGTGGTGGAAAATTCTTTTGGCTTTTCTGGCGGTTTTTATTCTTGTAACGCTTATTCGGGCGGCTTTTTACAAGCCGAAAAAGATTGAAGCGGTAAAGATTAAAGATGTAAAAATTGACGAGAACAAGGTTGCCGAGCACCTTTCAAAGGCAATTCAGTTCAAGACAATTTCAAAGATAAGGGACGAGGGTGTCGAGTGGGAGGAATTTGAAAAACTCCACAAGTACCTTGACGAAACTTATCCGCTCATTGCAAAAAACACAACCAAAGAAATTGTGGACAAAGCAAGTCTCATCTACCGTTGGGAGGGTAAAAATCCCGACCTTGAGCCTATGGCGATGCTTGCACACATGGACGTTGTACCCGTTTCAGAGGGTACGGAGGACGACTGGAAGCACGGTGCTTTTGAGGGACACATTGACGGTGAATTCGTCTGGGGACGTGGCGCACTCGATATGAAAAACCACCTCATCTGCGTTATGGAGGCTGTAGAGTCACTTATGGCGGAGGGCTTTCAGCCTGACCGAGATGTTTACCTTTGCTTCGGTCACAATGAAGAAACGGTTTCAACCGAGTTTTCGGGCGCATCAACAATTGTCAGAACTCTTAAAGAGAGAGGTGTCCGTCTTGACAGCGTTCTTGACGAGGGTAGTGCGCTTATCAAGCTTAAGGTTGACGGCTTAATCGACACACACCTTGCGGCGGTCGGTACTGCCGAAAAGGGTTATGTGGATATGAAAATCACATTGCACGACAAGGGCGGTCATACATCTGCCGCACCCAAGCACAGCGGTATGTGGAAGCTTGCAAATGCAGTACGTGATCTTGAAAAAAATCAGTTCAAGTCCCATTGGCTCCCGTTCCTTGACGAGCTTATCCACGCAATCGGTGGCAGAGCTACATACCTCGGCAAAATTCTTATATGCAATTACCCGATTTTCAAGCCCTTACTCAAGTTCATTCTTACGGTTATTCCGCAGGGTGCGAGTATGGTAAGAACAATTACGAGCGTTTCGATGTGCGAGGGCAGTCCGAAGGCAAATGTACTGCCGCAAAGACCGAGCATCACCGTCAATTTCCGTCCGCTTCCCGGCGACAGCATTGCTGACGTTGAAAAGCACGTCAGAAAGCATATAAGATACAAGGACATTGAAATCGAGCATTTCAACGGCAAAGAGGCAACACCTTTTTCACCGACAAATTCAAGAGCCTTCAAGGCGATTGAAAGTGTTGAAGAGGGACTTCACCCCGGCAAGGTTGCAGTTGCACCGTACCTTGTAATGGGTGGCACGGACGCTTACCGTTACGGCGAAATCTGCGACAATATCCTGCGTTTTGCTCCGTTTGATGTACCGCTTTCTCTTTTCTTCACAACCCATGCAACAAACGAGCGTATTCCGATCAGCGCACTTAAAGAAGCGGTTGTTTTCTTTAGAGAATACATAATTAAAGTTTCGGATAAAAATTAAAGTGAAATGCAAGACAGATTTTTCTGCCTTGCATTTTTTAATTTATTCTGTTTATCTGTTGTTCGGTAACAAGGGTATACGAAACAAGCTCTGTGCTATCCAAATCTTCCCTGTGCATATCAACTGCTGAAATCTGACTGTTTTCGTATGTCGTGTAGTAAAAAATCCCCTTGTCCGTGTTACAACAAGATGTGTAAACGGTGATTTCGTATTTGCCGTTACCAAGATGCACACAGCCTTTTTGCTGGTCAACAGAGCCAAGAATGTGGAAAAATTGCGACACGCTTTCCTCTTCACTCTCACCGCAAACGGAATTCATTTTTGTAAAAGCGGCTTTTACAAACCTTGAAACCGACGACAAATCTCCCGGCAAGCCGACAGCACCCATACCTTTTGAATAGGGCTTTAAGTCGAGCAAAGACGAAAACCTGTTCTGCGGTATCTCTGCCGTCAGGTTTAGATAATTTGAAAGATTGGTAATCTGGTAATCAAACGGTGGATTGTTGGTAAGCACTCCGACAGGGTTGTCGTAGACCTTTAAACCCTCTTTAACCGCCTCAACGGTGATTGAATTTTCTCTGTCGGAAATCAGCCAATGAAGCGTTGCGGCTTTCATTTCGGGGCTGAAATCAATGTTTGCAAGGTTTGTTTCTTTGAACAGCTTTTTAACATCACTTATATTTTCGCATTGCGTAAGAATCCACGGAATAAACTCAAACGGAGCAACATTTTGAAGAGCATCACTTTTCGGCGGGAAATATGTGTTGTCGGGGAAATTAAGCCCTGCAATACTCAAGCCCTTTTCGTTGGTGGCTTCGTAATAAAGCGGATAATCCTCCACTATGGTTGCAATTCCGATGATTGCAGGATGACTTTTTATTTCAATTCCGTTTCTGAAACAGAAAGGGAAATTCCTCGGAGTTACCACAACACTCTCGTTATAATGGTATTCAAGGTCGAGCGTCCTGCCGAAATAATGGTCTTTTGTTTTAAAACTGATTGCAGTACACATAAGAATTACCTCTTGAAATACACAAAAGTAAGTTTATACATTTCTGTTCAGTACAATAACATCAGTAATAAGTTTGCGAAGAGGCATTTCATCTATGACATAATCCAACACTTCATCAGGACTTTTAAATAATATTTTATCATCATTTTTAAATGTGTCTCCTTTAACGACTTTGTATAAAGCATATTCTTTATCGTTGTCTTCTTCACGAAAGATTCCGTAACTCATGCCGTTCCACTCAAACTCAATTTCTCGTCCATAAACAAGTGAATGCTTAAAATCGCTGATTGATTCAAATTTTAAATCGTTTGTATTGCCACATATATTCATTATATTACCTCTTTCCAAAGATTTAAATTCGGGTATGACTTTATCAGGATAATTAATTGGTTTTCCTAAAACCGGGAAACCGTTTGTCCAATCTATGTTATGGTCATGTGGGTTTGTATGTCCTGTATGTTCTTTGTTATGTGTTGTATGATGTCTTTCTTTAATTGCCAAGCCGTTTTCACCTATTTTGGTTTCATATTTTTCACCTTTAGGTGTGATATATGTTTTTATTGAATTAGGTTTTCCTAAAAACCTTTCATCTTGCAGCTTTTTGGGTTTCCAATTTCCTCCAAAGGCACTTCCTGTTCCTTTAACCCTATCAGAACATATATATCCACAACTATTTTTTATTATTATAGTTGATGAATTTTGTGTTATTGATTTACATTCATCATCTTCATAGTGTTGCCATGAACTTAAGCTATAATTGACATACAAGATGTTTCCGGTCATTTCGGGAAATGGTTCATGGTAACAAATTACCAGTTCGGGTTCAATGCGGTTGAGCATTTCATTGTAACCTTTCATAAAGAAATCTTTTTGGTCACAATGGTTTCCGTGTTCTGAAACCATATAAGTAGAAACAGCAACAGTTGACCCTTTTTCAATACCATTAAAGCAGAAACCAAAAGAGTTTTCAAGCCCCCAATTTACTGTGGGAACTACTTTTATACCTTTGCTGGCAAGAAAAGCTCCGACCCAGCGATTTCGAAAGGTGTTATAAAGCTGCATAATAGGGTTCATCTCAATATACATACTGAAATCAGGTGAGAGTACAGCTTTATATTGTTTTAATGCATCAATGTACTTCCCGGGATTATCCCATATACTTTCAAACTGATAATCGTATAAAAAGAAATGTACCATTCTTTTATAATGATTATCTTTGCTGTTTTTTACTTTGTCAAATCCTATCAAACGAAGGTTACTGTCAAGAGAAAGATTAGCTTTAGGAATAATTGGCATGGACCATGGTTCATCTGAATCGAACTCGTTGCGTAAAAATAGCGGATTTGTACGATAATTAAAGTTTTCTAATGTCAAGAAAAAACCTCCAAAATAAAAATATAGGTAGCGAACGTTTGTTCCCTACCTATATTACTATTCTACAAAGATATTTTTCTTTTGTCAAGAGTTTTTATTCAGCAATGGCTTCTTTAAGAATTGCAACTGCCTTTTTAAGCTCGTCCCAGCCGATGTTGAGCGGGGGAAGAAGCCTTACCTTCGTCTTTGCAGTAAGCACAAGCACACCCTTCTGCAGGCAAGAGTTTACGATATCCTTTGCACTCTTTTCGGTTTCAATACCAATCATAAGTCCGAGACCGCTTACACTCTTTACACCCTTTGCGTTGTTAAGCTCCTCGAAAATATACGCACTTTTTGCTTTAACTTCATCAAGAAGTTTGTTATCAATTCTTGAAAGAATATTACAAGCACCTGCACAGCAAACGGGGTTACCGCCAAAGGTTGTGCCGTGTGAGCCGGGGATAAGCACGTCCTTGACCTTTTCGCCAAGCATTGTAATACCAATCGGAAGACCGCCGCCGATGCCCTTAGCAGTTGTAACGATGTCGGGTTCGAGACCGTACTGCTGGAAAGCGTAAAGACTGCCTGTTCTGCCGTTACCTGTCTGAACCTCGTCAATTATGATAAGCATTTCTTTCTCGTCTGCAAGTGCCTTGACATCTTTTACAAAATCCTCGTCAAGCTTGCAGACACCGCCCTCACCCTGAACAAGCTCCATCATAATTGCAACGCAGTTGTTCTCTTCAGCAAGTTTTTTAACATCTTCAATGTTGTTAGCCTCAGCGTAAACGAAGCCCTCAACAAACGGACCGAAATGTGTGTGATAGCCGTCCTGACCTGTTGCGGTAAGAGTGGCAATCGTTCTGCCGTGGAAGCTGTTTTTGAGTGTGATTATTGTTGAATGGCTCTCGTCACCGTACTTGTCAAAAGCATAACGTCGGGCAACCTTGATTGCACATTCATTAGCCTCTGCACCGCTGTTGCCGAAGAAAGCCTTTGCCATACCTGTTCTTTCACAAAGCATCTTTGCAAGTGTTGAGCAAGGCTCGGTGAAATAAAGGTTTGATGTGTGTGTAAGGGTTGAAAGCTGGTTTGTAACAGCCTCGAGCCACTCATCATCTGCAACACCAAAAACATTAACGGCAATGCCTGCGCCGAGGTCAATGTATTCCTTACCGTCTGAATCCTTAAGTATCGCACCCTTGCCGCTCACAAGCTCTACGGGGAAACGTGCATAGGTGTTGGCAATATATTGTTTATCGTTTTCTGTAATACTCATTTTATTTTGCCTCCGGGTGTCTTTTCTTGTAGTCTTCGCCGTTTACAAACATCGTGCCGATACCTTCGTCAGTAAGGATTTCGATGATGATTGAATGCTTCACTCTGCCGTCAATGACGAATACCTTACGCACACCCCAGTTGATAGCATCAACACAGCACTGAACCTTAGGTATCATGCCGCCCGAGATGATGCCCTCTTCCATAAGGGTGTGAGCGTCTTCGATAAAAATTCGTGAAATAAGGGAAGTCGGGTCGTCCTTGTCACGAAGAATTCCCTCAATGTCTGTCATTGAGATAAGGCTTTCTGCCTTAAGCTCACCTGCGATTTTAGCCGCAACCGTGTCAGCGTTGATATTGTAAACATTGCCCTCGTTATCGCAACCGACAGTTGAAACAACGGGAATATAACCCATTGAAAGAGTGTCGAGGATAGGTGTAACGTCTACCTTTTCGATGTCGCCGACAAATCCAAGCTCGGCACTTCTGGGCTTTGCCATAATCATATGACCGTCAGCACCGCTCAGACCGATTGCCTTGCCGCCCTTTGACTGAATAAGGCTTACAAGGCTCTTGTTAATCTTACCTGCAAGCACCATCTGCACGATGTCGGCAGTTTCCTTGTCTGTAACACGAAGTCCGTTGACGAACTTTGTTTCCTTGCCGACCTTTGCAAGCATTTCGGTAATTTCAGGGCCGCCGCCGTGAACGAGCACAACCTTAATTCCGACCGTAGAGAGAAGAATAATGTCACTCATAACCGACTGCTTAAGGTCCTCATTAATCATAGCGTTGCCGCCGTATTTCACAACAAGGATTTTGTTTGCATATTTCTGTATGTACGGCAGAGCGTGAGTAAGAACGTGCGCTCTGTCAGCGTTTGGAATTCTCATATCAAAATCTCCTTAGGTTCTGTAATCACCGTTGATTTTAACATAATCGTATGTAAGGTCACAGCCCCATGCTGTTGCGTTTGCTTCGCCCGAGTTGAGCTCAACGAGTATGTCGATTTCTTTTTCAAGGAGGATTTCCTTTGCCTTCTCTTCAGAGAAATCAATACCTGCACCGTTTACACAAACGTCAAGTCTGCCCTTAACGGACTCGAAGCTTACGTCGATTTTGTTAACATCAACATCTGCACCGCTGTAACCGATAGCACAAAGCACACGGCCCCAGTTAGCATCAGCACCGAACATTGCTGCCTTAAGAAGTGAGGAACAGATAACTGACTTTGCAACAGTCTTTGCTGTCTTTTCGTCAGCAGCACCCGTTACCTTACATTCGAGGAGCTTTGTTGCGCCCTCGCCGTCACCTGCAATTTTTCTGCAAAGGTAAACTGTTACGCTGTTGAGTGCCTTGCAGAACTCTGCGTAGCTCTCGTCCTCTTTATCAATAATAACATTGCCTGCCATACCGTTTGCAAGCACGGTTACCATATCGTTTGTTGATGTGTCACCGTCAACGCTCACCATATTAAAGGTTGATGCGATGTCTGTGCTCAATGCCTTCTGCAAAAGCTCGGGGGATATTGCAACGTCTGTTGTAATGAAAACAAGCATTGTTGCCATATTCGGGTGAATCATACCGCTACCCTTTGCGATACCGCCGATTTTGCATTCGACACCGCCGATGTCAAAGCTCAATGCGATTTCTTTTTTAACCGTGTCGGTTGTCATAATGCCCTCTGCGGCAAAGTCGCTGTGGTCGCCGAGACCTGCGGCAAGCTCATCAATTCCGTTTGCAATCGGAGTGATGTCAAGCACCTGACCGATAACGCCTGTTGACGCAATAACAACGTCGTTCTTGCTGATACCTGTTGCCTTTTCAACAAGCTCACTCATCTCTTCTGCAATTTCAATTCCGTTTGCGTTGCAGGTGTTTGCGTTACCGCTGTTGCAGATAACCGCTTGAGCGTAGCCGTCAGCGATGTGATTTTTTGTAACGGTGAGGGGAGCACCCTTAACAAGGTTTGTTGTGTAAACTGCCGCCGCAGTTGCCCTTACCTCACTTGTGATAAGAGAAAGGTCTCTCTTTGTCTTGTTCTTCCTTATTCCGCAATGTATTCCGTTAGCCTTAAAGCCTTTAGCGGCGCAAATGCCGCCTGCGATTTCTTTCATTTTTTACACCTCAAAATTCAATCCTGTAGTTTCATCGACACCGAGTATAATGTTCATATTCTGTATAGCCGCACCCGAAGCACCCTTGCCGAGGTTATCGTAACGAGCCATAAGCATAATTCTGTCGTCATTGCCTTCAACATAAATTTCCATACCGTCGTTGAAGGATAACTTGTTTGAGCAGATAAAACCGCCCTCGCCGATGTCAGACTTATATTGTACCACAGGTCCGTGGTATTTTTCACTATAAATTTTACGAATTTCATCAATTTTTGTTCCGCCGATGTATTCTTTGAACAAAGGCACGGTCACAAGCATACCGCTGTAGTAGTTTGCAACGATGGGAGAAAACGCAGGAGCGTTCTTAATTCCCGTAATTGCAGTCATTTCGGGCAAGTGCTTGTGGCTCTGTGTAAGTCCGTACTGTCGGGGTGAGCAGTAAGCCTCGTCCAATTCGGGGGACTCGTATTCGCCAATCATCTTGTTTCCGCCGCCGCTGTAGCCCGTGAGCGAATGGCAGGAGAGAAGCACATCGGGGGAGAGAACTCCCTTTTCAACAAGCGGATACACAAGTGCAATAAAACCGCTTGCGTGACAGCCGGGAACGGCAATTCTGTTTGAGTTTAAAATCTTCTCTCTGTGAGCGTCGGAAAGCTCGGGGAAGCCGTAAGCCCATGCAGGGTTTGTGCGGTGTGCAGTTGAAGTGTCAAGCACCTTAACATCGGGGTTCTCGATAAGGGAAACAGACTCCATTGCCGCCGCATCGGGAAGGCAGAGAAAAGCGATGTCGCAGGAGTTGAGCATCTCTCTTCGTGCATTCACATCTTTGCGAAGCTCGTCAGAGATGAGCATAAGCTCAATGTCCTTTCGCTCGCTTAATCTTTCATAAATTCGCAGTCCCGTTGTGCCTGCTTTACCGTCAATAAAAATCTTTTTCACCTAATCACCCTATATTCATTGATAATGAATAATTATACAATATATTCAGATAAAGTCAAGGAAATTCAAGAAATATTATAATTTTTATTGCATATATACAATTTATTTTTATTCTTGACAAATGGTTTGTCAAAGTATACAATCAAACTGTTATTTAAATGTATATATACGAGGTAAATTGATGAAGATTTTGCAAAAAGGCTTTAATTACTCACAGGACGGGCCGGGCAATAGGCTTGTATACCATCTGCAAGGATGCAATTTCCGTTGCAAGTGGTGCTCAAACCCCGAGAGTATGACGGACAGTAATCCAGAAGCAAAAAACTACACCGTTGACGAGCTTTGCGACGAGGTAAAACGCAGTCGTATGATGTTTTTTGACGGCGGCGGGGTAACCTTTACGGGCGGTGAATGTACCTTGCAGCATAAGGAACTTACCGAACTGCTAAAACACCTGCGTGAAATGGGTGTGAACACCGCAATTGAAACGAATGCGTCAAGCCCTCATCTTTTGGAGATTGCCGAACACGTCGATTACCTTATAACCGATTTCAAACATTATGACAGCGATATTCATAAAAAATGGATAGGCGTCGGTAATGAGGCGGTCAAGGCTAATCTTGAAAAAATCTTCCTGTCGGGCAGGCAGGTACACGTCAGAATACCTCTTATCAAAAATGTTAACGACAATCCGCAAGGCTTTGCAGATTATTTCTCCGGTTTTGATACCTCAAATGCAGTTTTTGAATTTTTACCTTACCACGAATTCGGCAAGGATAAGTGGACCGAGAAATACGAAATCAAGGACGGCTTTGTGTCGGACAAAACTGTTGCAGAATTTAAAGATTTATTTGCCGCCAGGGGCTTAAAGGTTACGGCGACTTAAAGGAGACTTTACAATGGCAGAATTTATTTACTCATCCGAAAAACTTACCGAAAAAGCCAAGACTTTGTTCAAAAACGAGCGTGCAAAAATGCGTCTTGACGGCTGGTTTATTGCAAAGGAAGCCGAGCTTCAGCTGCAGGAAAAATATAAAAACGAGTCCGAAGAGGTCAAGAAGGCATCAATACTTCGTGAGCTTGTGGATATTGTTCCGCTTTACCTTGACGACAATCAGATTTTTGCAGGAACACAGGACGACGGCTTTGCACGAAGCTACGCTCTTATCAACCCCTCATTTAAGGTTGAGGGCTTCAGCGGTTACTGTGACCCTGCGGCAGTTTTCGGCGATATTGAACCGAATGAGGAATTTACCGCAGAACGAATTGAAAAGGCAAAAACCGAGTTCAGCAAAACTGAATATGCCGAAAAGCTCGGCGAGACATACGCAAAGTGCGAGAACAGCACAAAAGAGGTTATCTATTTCGTTGAGCAGGTTACGGGTCACCTTATCCCCGATTACCGCTATGCACTCAAAAACGGACTTCGTGCGATGATTGACAGTATAAAAGATAAGGAAGGCAACGGCTACAAGGCATTCAGAATTGCACTTGAAAGCGTAATTGCTCTTGCTCATAAGTATGCCTCTCTTGCCGAAATTCAGCTTGCAACAGCCGACGATGAGCGCAAGGCAGAGCTTGAACTGATGATAAAAACACTCAAAAAAGTTCCCGAATTCGGTGCCGATAATATGTACGAGGCTATGCAGTCATTCCTGCTCATCTGGCAGATGATGTGCCTTGAGCAGACTCCGAACCCGTTTGCATTCTCCGTCGGTAATGCGGACAGAATTTTTGAGCCTTACAGAAATGGACTTGACCGTGACACGGTTGCAGGTCTTTTTAAGCATTTCCTTGTTTTCTTCAACGTTGCTGACAGAAGCTGGGCTATTTCGCAGAATGTCATCATCAGCGGACGTGACAAGGACGGAAACGACCTCACAAACGACACTTCCTACGCTATGCTTGATGCGTATTTCGATATGAACCTGCCCCAGCCGATTCTTTCCGTCAAGCTTCACAAGAACACTCCGCAGAAGCTTTACGAGGAGCTTGGCAGATTTTTCTTCACACCCGGCGTTCTCACTCCGTCAATGTTCAACGACGATTCGCTCTTTGAGGTACTTGGAGCAAACGGTGTTGACGAGGATGACCTGCCCGATATTTCAATTGCAGGCTGTCAGGAGCCTCTGATTATGGGTAAGGATAACGGCAACACAACCAACAGCTGGCTCAACCTCCCAAAAATCCTTGAAATGACTCTTACAGGCGGTGTTTCAACCGTAACGGGCGAAAAGCTTGCCGATGTTAAAGCCTGCACACTCGAAAATGTGCAGGAGGAGTTCTATAAAAATGTTGAGATTTTTGTTGCAGAAATGGCACAGGCGGCAAACGGTGCTTCTGTTGCTCTCTCAACCCAGCGTGTACCGCTTCTTTCCTGCTTTATGGGCGGACTTGAAAACGGCATTGATATGCGTGACTTCAACCGTCAGGGCACAAAGTACAACGGCAGCGGATGCCTTATCCACGGAACTTCTGTTATTGCTGACTCATTCAGCGCAATCGACAAGCTGCTTGCCGAACGTCCCGAGGATGCCGGCAAGCTCGTAGATGCACTCAAGGCAAACTTTGTAGGCTATGAGGATTTGCAGGAGTTCCTGCTTTCAGCCGACAAATTCGGTAACAATATCGAAAAGGTTGACAACTATGCCGCAGAGGTTGCTTCAAAGGTAGCAGACATCGTTGCAAACGCAAAGAACTACCTCGGCAACAGCTTCCGTCCCGACTTCAGCAGTCCGTCAACACACCTTCTTTACGGTTACTGGGTCGGTGCAACTCCCGACGGCAGAAAGTCAAGAGAAATGCTCGGCTACGGTGTTGACCCGCTTTACGGCAGTGCAGAGAACGGTCTCGGCTTCCGTATGCTTTCAAATATAAAGCTCCCGTTCGAAAAATTCAACGGAGGTTATGCTTCACATCTCGGCATCGACCCCAAGTATTTCACATCTGAAAGTGACGAGGGCAAGGGTGTTGAATTCAGAGATAAGATTATAAATCCGCTCTTCTTCAATCCGCTTAACGAGGGTGTAGCACCTTTCTATCTCTATGTTAATGTTACAACAGCAGAGATTCTTAAGAAAGTTCTTGCAAACCCTAAAAAGTACGCTCCGAGCGGTGTTTACATTATGCGTATTCACGGCACATTTGTTAATTTCCTCGACTTGTCACCCGCAATTCAGCAGGATATTATCAAGCGGCTTGACCCGAAGTCCTCTAATCTTGGTTGCTGAGGAGAACTGAAAAATGTATTCAATAGGTATAGACATCGGCACAACAAGTATCTGTGCCGCTTTGATGAGTCCGCAGACGGGCAAAATCATTTGTACTGCAACACATCAGAATGATTCTTTTATTGAAACACCGAACGCTTGGGAGAAAATTCAGGACGTGTCGGTTATTGAAGAAAAGGTTTTTGAAGTAATCGACAATGTGCTTCTGAACAAAAAAGACGATGGTGAAATTATTTCCATCGGTATTTCTAACCAGATGCACGGAATTTTATATATTGATGCAGACGGAAATGCGGTAAGTCCGCTTTACATCTGGCAGGACGAGCGTGGCAACCTTCCCTACAAGGACGGCAAAACCTACGCACAGCATCTCGGCAGTTTTGCAGGCTACGGTCTTGTAACGGATTTTTACAACCGTGTCAATTCCCTTGTACCCGAAATTGCTGTCTGTGTCTGCACAATCGGCGATTACATTGCTATGAAGCTTACGGGTACTAAAAAGCCTTTGATGCATATTTCAAATGCCGCAAGCTTCGGTTGCTTTGATATTAACGAGAATAAATTTACTATCGACAACGGTATGCTCCCCGAGGTGACCGACGAATTCAAAGCGGTCGGCGAGTGGAACGGTGCAAAGGTCTCGGTTGCTGTCGGTGACAATCAGGCAAGCTTCATCGGTTCAGTCGGTGTTGATGCACCTCTTTTGAATGTCGGAACAGGCTCACAGATTTCTTACCTTAACTACAAGCCCGTTGTTGGCGAAAACATAGAGTCCCGTCCGTATGACGGCAAGCGTTTTCTTGTTGTCGGCTCTTCCCTTTGCGGCGGCAGAGCGTTTTCGATGCTCGAACGCTTCTTTGCTTCTGTTGTAGAAATGGCAACAGGCGAAAAATGTCCGTTACTCTATAAACAGATTGACAAAATGCTCGAAACAAAAACACAAACCGATATGGTTGCGGACAGCCGCTTCTGCGGCACACGCTCTGACCCGACAATCCGTGGTGCGATAAGCAATATTTCGCAGGATAATTTCACGGCAGGGGACTTGAGCGTTGCAATGCTTTACGCTATCGCAAACGAGCTTCATTCAATGTACACGGGCGGCAAAAAAGAAAACATTGTCTGCTCGGGTAACGGAATAAGAAAGAATGCGACATTGCAAAAGGTAGCCTCCGAGGTTTTTTCGGCAGAAATTAAAATTCCACGCTACGAGGAAGAGGCGGCTTACGGAGCGGCGTTGACTTCCCTCGTTGCTGTCGGCAAATTCGAAAATATTGATGAAGCACAGAAACTTATTATTTACAGGTGATTTTATGTTCTACGATTTTCCGATGTTCTTTGAAAAGAACAGAGTTTTCCGTGTTTACACGGGCGGCAAGCTTTTTGCCGATTTCTTTTCAGACGATTCAACCGACGGTAACTATCCCGAAGAATGGGTAGTTTCTGCCGTTCACGCTCTTAACGAAGGCAGCACGGACGAATACGAGGGTATTTCAAAAATTCAGGGTGCTGACCTCTACCTCAGCGATGCTCTGAAAGAGTATAAAAACGAGCTTATCGGTGACCGGACAGATATCGGTATTCTCACAAAAATTCTTGACAGTGCAATCAGACTGCCTGTTCAGGCGCATCCCGACAAGGCTTTTTCAAAAGAGCATTTCAACTCAAACTATGGTAAGGAAGAGAGCTGGGTTATCCTTGCAACAAGACCTGATGCAAAGATTTTTTACGGTTTTAAAAAAGGTGTAACTCTCGAACAGTTTGAAAAGGCTATTGCAGAAAGTGAAACAAGCACAACAGTTATGGAGGACTTGCTTGAATCCTTCCCTGTCAAGGCAGGCGATATCATTTACATTCCTGCAAAAATGGTACACGCAATCGGTGCAGGGTGTCTTTTGCTCGAGGTTCAGGAGCCGACCGACTTCACAATCCAGCCCGAACGTTGGTGCGGTGAGTACCGTCTTTCGGACAACGAAATGTATCTCGGTCTTGATAAAAAGACGGCACTTGAGTGCTTTGATATGGAAAAAACCTTCCCTGTTCCGCTCGACAGCAAGTGGCTTGAAAGCTCAGATGGAGTTGACTATCAGTCAGTAATTGACGAAAGCATTACCGAGAGCTTCAAGGTACGCAAGATTGTCTTTGACGGCGGCAGCTTCACACTCGACAAGGGTGCTTGCATCTACGTAGTAACCGAGGGCGACGGCAAAATCGTCGGTGACGGTTACGAAAAGGTAATCACAAAGGGCGACTATTTCTTTGTTCCCGAAATTATCAAAGATAAATTTTCACTCACAGGCACATCGATGACGGTTGTTGAGTGCTATAAATAATCAAAAAGAGTTGGTACAAAAGCTGTACCAACTCTAATTTTATTTGTTGATTTCGTTCTGCTGAGCAACAACGCTGTCACCGCAATATCTCTTGCGAAGTGTCGGCTTTTCGATTTTACCAGTCGGGTTACGGGGAACATCGCTGAAGATAATCTTCCTCGGTCTCTTGTACTTCGGCAGGTCAAGGCAGAAGTCGTTAACCTCTTCTTCTGTAAGAGAGTAGCCGGGCTTGACTTCAATAACAGCCGCCGCAATTTCGCCAAGACGTGCATCGGGAATACCGATAACCGCAACGTCCTTGATTGCATCGTTCTTGCGCAGGAAGTCCTCAATCTGAACGGGGTAAAGGTTTTCACCGCCCGAGATGATAACGTCCTTCTTACGGTCAACGAGGTAGATAAATCCGTCCTCATCCTCTTCAGCCATATCGCCTGTGAAGAGCCAACCGTCTGCAAGCACTTCGTTTGTGGACTGCTCATCCTTGTAGTAGCAGGTCATAACACCGGGCCCCTTGACTGCAAGCTCACCGACCTCGCCTCTGGGCACTTCGTTGTGCTGCGGGTCAACAATTTTAACCTCCCAGCCGAAGCCTGCTTTACCGATTGCACCAACCTTGTGAATATTCTCAACACCAAGGTGAACACAGCCGGGGCCGATAGATTCGCTCAAACCGTAGTTTGTATCATAATCGTGGTTCGGGAAAACTGTCTTCCAACGTCTGATAAGGCTCGGAGGAACGGGCTGTGCACCGATGTGCATAAGTCTCCATTGCTCAAGCTCGTAATCGTCAAGCTCAATGTCGCCACGGTCAATCGCATCAAGGATATCCTGTGCCCATGGCACAAGAAGCCATACGATTGTACACTTTTCGTCCGAAACAGCCTTCAAAATCCACTCGGGCTTGATACCCTTAAGAAGTACAGCCTTACCTCCAACGAGGAAAGAGCCAAACCAGTGCATCTTTGCACCTGTGTGGTAAAGGGGAGGGATGCAAAGGAAAACGTCGTCCTTTGTCTGTGAATGGTGGTTTTGTTCAACACGTGCGGCGTGAACAAGGCTTTCGTGGTTATGTAAAATCGCCTTCGGGAAACCTGTTGTGCCCGAAGAGAAATAAATTGCACCGTCATCCTCGTCAGTAATGTCTACCTTCGGAGCGTGAGTTGAACAGTACTGAATAAGTGACTCATAGCTCTCGGCAAATGTCGGGCAACCCTCGCCGGCATAAAGCCACATTTTAACAGCGGGCATTCTGTGGCAGATTTCTTCAATACGGCCAATGAATTCGGGACCGAAAACAACAAACTCGGAATCCGACTTGTTAACACAGTACTTGATTTCCTCTGCTGTGTATCGGTAGTTAAGCGGCACGGCAATTGCGCCTGCTTTAAGAATACCGAAGTAAATCGGCAACCACTCAAGGCAGTTCATCATAAGGATTGAAACCTTGTCACCCTTTTTAATACCTCTTGTCATAAGGAGGTTTGCAAAGCGGTTAGCCTTCTTGTTAAACTCTTTCCAGGTGATTTCACGGCGGTAAAATTCATTCGGATTTGCCTCGATAAGTGAGTAGTCACGCCATGTAACCCTGCCCGCATTTTCATTTTGCGGGTTAATTTCAACGAGAGCCACATCATCGGGATAAAGCTCTGCGTTTTTGTTAAGTATTTCAGTAATAGGCATAATTTTTTCTTCCTTTAAACGATTTCAACAAGTATAACACTTTAAAGCAATAAAGTCAAATCTTTTGTCAGAAATTTACGCTGTCAAAGCCCCATTTGTCAGTTTCTTCATATTTGACATAAACTCCGTCACCCTCAATGCCGAGAACCTCTTTGTAGATTTTGCAAAGCTCTGCGGTCATATTTTCAGCGGCGGCAGGATTGATTTTACCGAGAGCACTCACTTCAACATAAGCTAACGGTTTTGAATTGTCGCCACGGAACCAAAGACGGCAGTTGTCTTCAAATCCGAGCATAAGCCAATTTTCTGTCTTACCGGGAAAAAGCTCAATTGCCTTACCGAGCTTTTCTTTAAGAATAAGCTCCTGCTCTGTGCTTATGGGTGTACTTGTTTTTGTTAAAATCATCGGCATAGCAAAATCTCCTTTTATTCAATTGCATCCATTTCCGTCTGGAGTGCCTTTAAGTCTTCACGAATGTTTATTTTCTGCGGACACTTTGTTTCGCAAGCACCGCACTCAATACAGTTGTGTGCTTTTTCTTCGTCCTTGAAGCTTGCCCAACGGCTTTTCGCATCTTCTGCATTGCCGTAAACAGCGTATCTGTTCCAACGTGCAAAGTTTGCAGGAATGTTAACTCCTGCGGGGCAGGGCATACAGTAGCGGCAGTCTGTGCAACCGTTTCTCATTCTGCTGTTAAGTGTGTCGGCAACGTCCTGAACAAGTGCTTTTTCACTTTCGTCAAGCTCCTTGAAATCGCCAAAGGTTTTAAGGTTGTTGTCAACCTGCTCCATTGTGCTCATTCCGCTGAGAATAACCTTAACTCCCGGCAGAGTACCGCACCAACGCATTGCCCAGGAGGAGGTTGAAGCCTCGGGGTCTTTCGCCTTGAATTTTGCATCGACCTCATCGGGGAGCTTGGCAAGTGTGCCGCCCTTTACTGGCTCCATTACGATAATCGGCACATTGAGCTTATTGCAAAGCTCAACACCTCTTGCTCCTGCCTGCTCACCAATGTCAATGTAATTGAGCTGAAGCTGAACAAAATCCCACTTTCTGTAAGAGATAATCTCTTCAAAAACCTCGTATTCGTCGTGGAAAGAGAAGCCGAAATAGCGGATTTTGCCCTCTGCCTTTAATTTGTCGCAGTAGTCAAGAATACCGAGGTCAAGGATTACTTGCCACTTATCTTTATCAACAGCGTGAAGAAGATAGAAGTCAACATAATCAACATCAAGTCTTTTTAACTGGTCGTTAAAAATTCTTTCAACGTCATCAAGTGAATCAAGCTTCCAGATAGGTAATTTTGTTGCAAGGAAAAATGACGACCTGTTATATTTTTTTAGTGCTTTACCTACAAACGGCTCGCTGTCTCCGTCGTGGTAAGGGTAGGCTGTGTCGTAATAGGTAACACCTGCCTGCATTGCACGATCGAGCATACGCTCGGATTCCGCCTCATCTATTTTTCCGTCAACTGTCGGAAAACGCATACATCCGAAGCCGAGAACAGAAGCCTCAACCCCGAGATTGTCAAACTTTCTTTTCTGCATTGTGAATACCTCCCATGAATCAATTTTACCATATAGAAAAATCTATTTCAATACTATAAAAATGTATGTTTGTCTTGAATTTGTTTTTTTGTTATGATATGATAGTTTCAGTACGGAAATGTAGGGGTAATTTGCGATGAGCAAGAATGAACAAACTCAAACAACTGAAAAAATGCCGAAGCCGATAGAAAAATTCATCTGGCTTGCGGCTTCACTTGTAATAGCCCTTGTCGGATATTTTCTTCGCACAGGCGGTGTCGAGTTGCCGTTCTGGGGTAGCGTTGCATTTACTGTTTTGCTTTTGTTCACCATTATTATGGCGGCACAAAAGGTAAGCACAGAGCGCTTTGCCCTTGCAGAAAATAAAGAGACGAAGAAACAATACATACTCAAATCAATTCTTTATTATGCGTTCATTTTCCTTGCAGTTTTTTACATTTTCCTTTCCCTCTGGGTTTCACGCATTATTTCGGTATAATATTCAAAAAAATCAGACCGCAGATTTCTCTGCGGTCTTTCTTTATTTTGGTATCAGTAATATCTCATAACTGCGACTACTTTACCGAGGATTGAGCAATCCTCGACAATAATCGGCTCGTATGTATCATTCTCGGGCTGAAGTCGGAAATGTCCGTTTTCCTTATAAAACGTCTTACAGGTTGCTTCGTCATCAACCATGGCAATAACTATTTCTCCGTTTCTTGCAAAGGGAGTTTTCTCCGCAATAACAAGGTCACCGTCAAGTATACCTGCCTGAATCATACTTTCACCACGGACGTGAAGTGCGAAAAGAGGCTTGTCTCTTGAAACGGTACCCGTGTAGGGGAAATAGCCCTCGATGTGCTCAACTGCAAGTATCGGCGCACCTGCGGCAACAGTACCGAGAATCGGCACCTGTGTCACGTTGTCTGCCTCCTGACCTACAATTCGGATTGAACGCTTAAGTAGCGGGTCACGCTGAATGTAGCCTGCCGCCTCGAGTGCGTCAAGGTTGGACTGAACAGACGAGGTCGAACGCAAGCCGACAGCCGCACCGATTTCACGCACGGACGGGGGAACACCGTCAGTACTTCTTTCTACAAGAAATTCATATATCTTTCTTTGGGTTTCGTTAATTTGCATACTAAAATCCCTTCTTTACACTATTGTTAAGGGTATTATAACACACCTTTTTAGAAAAAGCAAACATTTGTTTGCTAAAAAATATAAAAATTTTCTCTTTATTTTTTATCAATTTTGTGCTATAATAATAGAAAAATATGGCACAGGAGTACAAAATGGCTCATAAACTACTAAAATCGGCATCAGTTATGATGTTGCTTGTTCTTATTTTCAACATTTTTGCAACAAGTGTTGCCGCAATAAATAACGATGACTTTTCCACAGCCGAGGATGTAATCTGCATTTCCCACAGGGGTGACTGGCATTCCTTCCCGGAAAATTCATTGGAAGCCGTCAAAGCCGCCATACGCTACGGTGCGGTTTCGGTTGACGTAAAGGTTACAAAGGACGGCAAGGCTGTCCTTATGGCTGACGACACAACCGACAGAATGGTCGTTGATGCCGACGGCAAAACCGTTTCACGCAATGTTTCGGATTTGACCCTTGAAGAGCTTACCGCTCTTTATCTGCGTGCAGAAAACGGTGGCGAGGATAAGGCGAAAACCGAGTGCAAGGTTGCAAGCCTTGAGGCGGCAATCACAGCGGCGGGGGACACCGCTCTTATTCTCAATCTCAACTGTGAAGCTTTCGACACAGTTTATCAGACTGTCAAAGAGCTGAACGCAACCGACAAGGTAATTTTCCGTTTCAATACTGACTCAAACAACGATATAATAGAAACAACACAAAATGCAAAGGATATCACGGTTTTCGGTAACTATCAGGGTAACATAATTTTCCTTGCAACAAGTGCAGTTAAAAACAGCTTCAAAAACGGTATGACTACCGTCGAGCTCGGCAGTAAAAACGGCAACGGCGTACTTTATGACGAGCTTCTTATGTCCTATTTTGAAAATGAGGGCAGGGCAATGGTTTCTATGGTCGGCGGCAGAAGCGGCAAGCGCCCCGACAACGAGCGTGGTTGGGATGACCTTATAACTCTCGGCTATTCCGTAATCGAAACCGACTACCCCGAACAGTTGAGCGTTTATCTCGACAGAATTGAAGACGAGAAAAAACAGCTTGCTTACTTTGTTGATTTATATAAGTCAACCGACCTACAACCGTATACAACCGATACGGAAAACGCATTCGCAGATGCTTTGACAAACGCACAGGTACTTTGCGACAGCGTCAGCTCACTTTCAGAGCTTCAGAATGCACGCTTCTCTTTGCAGTCGTCTTACGATAATCTTACCCTCGGTGAGAAAAAGGCGGTAACTCTCAAGTTTGATTTCACCGTCGGCAGACTTCTTGCAGTCGTACTTGTCGGTGCGGCATTTGTAGTGTCACAAATTCTTCTTTTCAAAAGAAGAGATAAAAACAAGAAAGCACAGTAACAAACAGTTGCTTTAAAAATATTTTTGAGGTGATAGGTTTGAACGAAAACAAAAAAATCAGCCTCGAAAGGGCTGACTATCCCGAACAGGTCGGTGTTTCTTCACGTGAGGTTGCCGAGCTTATAAAGGATTTTAAAGAAAGCAATATTGAAGTTCACAGCATTATGATTTTGCGTCACGGCAAGGTTGCGTTTGAAAGCTGGGCAGAGCCATACGCACCCGACATTCCGCACGCAATGTATTCAGTCAGCAAAAGCTTTACCTCTGCCGCCGTCGGCTTTGCGGTCAGCGAGGGACTTATAACTCTGGACACAAGACTTATTGATGTTTTCCCCGAGTACCGTAAGGAGGAGCCTGATGCAAACCTCGAAATGCTATCGGTGCATCATCTTCTTTCAATGCAATCGGGCAAGGGTGTCAGCGTTTTTACTGACAAGGGCAAAAACAAGTGGATTAAAGATTTCTTTGACGCTCCGTGGTCGTTCACACCCGGTGACGGTCATTGGGAATATATCAGCGAAAATCAGTATATGCTCTGCGCTATGCTTACCCGTGTAACGGGAATGAGCGTTATTGACTACCTCACACCACGGCTTTTTGAGCCGCTCGGCATTGATATCCCGTTCTGGGAGCACGACATTGACGGAATTGAAGCAGGCGGTTGGGGCTTGTTCCTCAAAACGGAGGATGTTGCAAAGTTCACGCTTTGCTATCAGCAAAAGGGTATGTTCAACGGCAAGCAGGTAATTCCTGCTGATTGGGTACATAAATCTCAGAAGGTTCAGGCTCTCAATGAGTTTGCCAATAAAACTCCCGACTCACAGTCAGGTTATGGCTACTGCTTCTGGCGTTGCGCAGGCACTAACGGCTACCGTGCCGACGGAATGTTCTCGCAGTTCGGCATTGTTGCAAAGGATTACGATGCCTGCTTCATTCTCACCGCAAGCGAAATTGACGAGCAGAAAACACGTGACTGTATCTGGCGGCATTTCCCGAAGTGCTTAATTGAAAACGATGCAGAAATTCCACCCGAGGAAAAGCCTGCACTCGCACCGCTTGACGAGGATTTGCCCGCAATGCAACGCAGTACGCTTGAGGATTGGCTCGGCGGCAAAATGATGAAGTTTCAAAAAAATCTCGTACTCTCAACCGCAGGCTTCCCTGTAAGTATGCTCCCGATACCGATTGTTTATATGTCGGGCGACAGGGCAGGCGGAATTACCAACGTTGTCTTTGAATTCGACGAGGACACCTGCACAATGACCTGGGACGAGGGCGACGAGCACAATACAATAGTCTGCGGTATGGACGGCAAGGCACGCAAGAGCCCGATTACCCTTGCAGGTATGCCTTTCACCGCAAACGCAACTGCGGCGTGGACTTCGCAGAATGAGCTGACAGTTCACATGAGACCACTTCAGGCTGTTTGTCAGCGAATCATCAAATTCACTTTTGATGACGAGGACGAAGTAACCTTCTACCCGTCAAGCAGACCACCGATAACGGCGCTTGCAGAGCATCTCAAAAAGGATGTTGATGTTTTCTTCCCGCCGTTTGCACCTGTTCAAAAGCTTGGTACGATTGCCTTTGAGCAAGCACACCATGTCATAGATGTTCCGCACAAAGGCAAGTTTGTTCAAGAAGAAAAATAACTTGTAAAGGGGTTTTGCGAAATGTCAGTACCAAATATAATTGGTTTTACAGTTTTGTTTATTTTACAGGCAGTCACGACCTTTATATTTCTAAAGGTCGAAATCCCCAAACCCAGCAAAAAGTCGTTGGTTATGAAAGTAACCTGTTCGACGATTTTTATCTTAAACGCACTTCTGGCAATGTTTACCGCAGGCAATTTTTCAAACTATGCGTTTTTCATACTTGTCGGTCTTGTTTTTTCGTGGGCAGGCGACTTCCTGCTTCATTACAAAACGACGGAGAATTTCTTTATCGCAGGAGTGCTGACATTCCTCTGCGGTCACATTTGCTACATAGCGGCATTTTTAAATGTTCAGAAAACATATTTCCCCGACGCACCGTTTCTTGATATTTTTGAAACACTTGTACTGGTTGCGGGAATCTGTTTCAGCCAGTTCAGGCTGTATACTCACAAGGCACAGTACGGCAAGGCGTTTTTACCGTGTACGGTGTATATGAATGTCATTATGATTATGCTTGTCAAGGCGCTTTCGTTGAGTCTTAGATTTATGCTTAACAACACGGTCGAAAACGCACACGCAACGGGAATTATCCTCATACTCGGTGCAGGACTTTTTACGCTTTCAGATTTCACGCTTGCTCTGCTTCGCTTTACTCACAGGTATTCGCAGAGCTACGCAATAAGAAAGGTTAACATCTGGACTTATTTCTATGCCCAGATGCTTCTGGGGCTTTCTATTTTAAATATTGTGGTGTAAAACCACAAAAACGGAGATTAAACTATGAAAAGAATGGCAAAATACAGCAAGGTAAGCTTTGAAAATTTCTGCTCGGCTTGGGCAGAGGATTTCGGCGGCACACCCGACGAGATAAAGGCAATTTATGATGCAATAAAGCTTCCCCGCCGTGCGACATCAGGCTCGGCAGGCTACGATATTTTCAGCCCGATGGATTTCACACTTGAACCGGGCAAGACACTCAAAATCCCTACGGGCATCCGTTGCGAGATTGACGAGGGTTGGGTACTTAAGGTGTATCCGAGAAGCGGTCTTGGCTTCAAGTTCCGTCTTCAGCTCAACAACACCGTCGGCGTAATCGACAGCGACTATTTTTACTCGGACAACGAGGGTCATATCTTCATTAAAATAACAAATGACTCCAACGAGGGTAAGGTCGTTGAAGTCAAAGCAGGGCAGGGCTTTGCCCAGGGTATTTTTGTTGAATACGGCATCACTTATGATGATGACGTTACCGACGTCCGCAACGGCGGCTTCGGAAGCACCACAAAATAATTTTATTCGGCATCCTCCCAGTCAAATTGAGTGAGCTTTCCTGCGCACAAAAGGTCGGGGTAGTCCCATTGGCGGAGCACCTCGTAAACTGCGATTGCCACGGAGTTTGAAAGGTTAAGGCTTCGTGCGGAGGAGTCGTTTATCATCGGAATACGGATACATTTTTCGGGATTGTCAAAGAGCAGCTGCTCGGGCAATCCCTTTGTTTCTTTGCCGAAGAAGAGAAAAACATCGTCCTTGTAGTCCACCTCGGTGTACTTGTGCTGTGCCTTGGTGGTGAAAAATCGAAACTGTCCGCCCTTGTTTTTCTCAAAAAAATCTTCAAGATTTTTGTAATATGTAATGTCGAGCAGGTGCCAGTAGTCAAGACCTGCTCTTTTTAATTTCCTGTCGTCGATTTTGAAGCCCATCGGCTCAATTATGTGAAGCCTTGTTCCCGTTGCGGCACAGGTGCGTGCAATGTTACCCGTGTTCTGCGGGATTTCGGGTTCAACCAGAACTATATTGAGTGTTGCCATTATTTCACCGCTTTTATAAGTTTATATATTTGTGGCTCGAACTGAAGTCCGAAGCGTCTCGGCTCGTCCGTGAGTGCTGTTTTTTCAACGCAGTCGCAGGTAAAGGACATCGCAATCTGCACCGCTTCAGTAAATTCCTTGCCGCTCATTACTGCAGAGGCGAGCGAAGCCGCAAAAACATCACCTGCACCGGGGAAACGACCTTCAGCCTTCGGGGTGAAGAACATATTTGCCTTCCTTGTGTAGCTGTCATAAACAGCACAGCCAATCTGACCGTCCTCATTTTCAATGCCCGTAATAACGATTTTCGGTGTGCCGAGATTTCGGAGCTTGATAAGCAAATCCTTTATGTGGTCGGCGCTGTACGGCGGTTTTGTGCAATCAATGCCTGCAATCATTTCCGCTTCCGTAACGTTCGGGGTTATGATGTCAGCCATTGAGCAAAGAAAATGCATTTCACCCACAAAGCTTTCGTCAATTCGGTTGTAAAATGTGCCGTTGTCGCCCATAACGGGGTCAACAATGCACAGAGTATCACTCTTTTTGAAATCAATCAAAAAACGCTTTACGGTTTCTGCCTGCTCCTTTGTGGCAAGGTAGCCCGTGTAGATTGCATCAAAACGAATGCCGATATTTTTCCAATGGTCGGCAAACGACTGCATTTTATCTGTAAGGTCTGTGCATACGAAACCGTCAAATTCCGTGTGAGCAGAAAAAATTCCCGTTGGCAGAGGCACAGATTCAAAGCCGCAAGCGGATATAATAGGAATAGCGGCGGTCAATGAGCATCTGCCTACGCAGGAAATATCGTTAATTAAAGCAATTTTTTTCTGTTTTTCCAAAATTATCATCTCCAACATATCTGTTGGTTATTATATCAACTTCGTTGGAAAAAAGCAACCAAGAATATTATATCCCGTGATACAAACAATATTATCAAGGAGGGGATTTGATGAAAAGTTCAACATCGTCAATTATGAAAGGCATAGGTGTTGGTATGCTTGTCGGCGGTGCAACTGCACTTATCGGCGGCACAATGAAGGGCTCTAAAAAAATGAACTACAAAAAAATGGCAAACAAAGCCATCAAAACAGCCAACAACTTTATGGACACCTTTATGTAACAAGAAAGGGGCTGTAAAAAAACAGCCTGAAAAAGAAAAGGACTACAAACTTACCGAAAGGTAGGAATGTAGTCCTTTTTGTGATATAATTTACTTGCAATGAAAAAGAATATCACAAGAAAATATAATACACCATATCAATTAA
>JAFUPA010000065.1 GCA_017481575.1 Clostridia bacterium
AAGGTGGTACGAAACCGTAATAGGCCACGTGTTGAAAAACACATTCTACTGCGGAATCATAACCTACCACAAGGAATATACGCCTGACTATCTCACACAGAAAAAGATTAAAAACTACGGTGAGGTTGAGCTTATACAAGTAAAAGGCAGACACGAGCCGATTATATCTGAAGAAGACTTTGAAAGGGTGCAATTAATTATGGCAAGTAAAACAGCTCAGATGAAAAATCTTAACACAGGCAGAAGAACTACAACAGGCAAAAGACCGAGAACGACAGTATGGGGAAAGCTCCTTATCTGTGAATGCGGTCACAGATTCAATACGAAGCTCTGGAGAAAAGAGGGAGATAAATCCGTTATCGGTTATCAGTGCTATGACTCGGTCCGTACCGGGTCATACGAGAGCCGAAAGAAAAAAGGCTTGCCTCTCGACGGTATTTGCCGTACACCTATGATTCCCGAGTGGAAGCTGCAGATGATGGCAAATTATATTTTTCGCAATTATCTTTCAGAAAAGGACAAGGTGCTTGCCCTTGCCAACTCAATGCTCGAGGCTCACATTGACTATAAAGAGGATGATGTGGATTACGAGGCTATCATCGAGAAAAAGTGCAAAGAGGTTGAAAGGCACAGAACGAAGCTCAGCAACTTCATTGATATGAGGGCAGAGGGAGAAATCGACAAGGAGTATTTCACGGTGAAAACTGCCGAGGTGAAAGAAGAGATTGCAAAGCTTTCTGCAGAGATTGAAGAGCTTCAGCTGAAGCTCAATAAGGAGCCTGTGATTACAGACTACAAGGACAAGCTGACAGTTCTTCAATATGCTTTGGAGCAGTACACTAATGTCGATGACAATGACATCCCCGAAAGTGTTATTGAAGCCTTTGTTGTGAAGATTGTTGCGAAGCAAGACGGCTTCGACTGGTATCTCCGCTTTGACGGCGATCCGAATGACCCCCTGCACCTGAAAACCGAGGGTAAAAAGCGAAAAAACAGTTCTGTTTCTGTGGTTGGGGGTTCTCTCCCAACCAAGCAGAATTGCGACACAGGCTGCAATTAAGGGCTAATCCTTGAAGGAGCAAGTCAATAAATAATCAGTCCCCTTAGAAATTCAAGGGGATTTTTGTTGCTTGATACAGAAATAACGGAAGCTCTTAAAAACTACCAGTCAAGCGAAAGATAGTAAGGTCCTTCAGGAAAGGAGTCAATTGCATAGGATGCGATATATCTGACTTTTTGAGTTTTATCATTGAATGCAAATATTAAAAACCAATAGTTCTCATCTTCCCATAATTCATATTCTTGAGTATCTGCAAAATACATACAGACCCAATCTCCCTTTTTCTCCGTATGTTTAGCGGGTATCTGTATTTCTTCTTTTGCGCTGTTATATTCTTCCTCCGGCAAAACCCACTCTGCGACCAAGTCAAAGTCGGGGTCAAACACGAATGTATGTTTATAGTAATATTTAGTTGTAATAGGAATACCTACATCAAAATATCTGTCAGGAGATTTCATTGCCGACTGCGGTACTTCATCGGGAAACACAGCATCAATTTCTGCACCGTAATCCTCCTGAATCCATGAATCAAGAACAAGATAGTCTTCGATATCGTATGTAAGTGAGTATCCTCCTAATAAAGCTAATACGCAAATATACGGTATCATTGAAAATATACTTAAAGGCACAAGTCCCAAGACTAAAATGCTGCTGATTGTCTTTTTGACTTTTTGTTTTTTTCGACGATGTTCTTCTTTTCTGTTGAGCACAACAAGGATAATTGATAAAAATAATATAGCAATTATACCACAGTTCCCCAACAAAAATCTTCTGATAAATTCATCGTCAAAATAAAGATGTACAAAGAAACCTTTGAGAATCACTATATACGCAATCATGGTACAAACCGAAAGCACTATTCCAAAAATACCGCAGCCAAAAGCAATTTTTCTTAATATTTCAAGTGCAGACTTCGGTTTAATATCCTCTTGCGGGATCTCGTTTTCCTTGACCGTTTCCGAAAGAGATTCACATATTTTTTCAAGAGTTATATCTTCATCAAATGATATACTTTTTAGCTTTTCAATAACTTCAGTATCGTGTCTGATGTTTTGTTCGGTCTGTTCTATAAAAACTTCAATAATCTCTTTTGCAGATTCTTTGTTGTCGGCAATACTCTTTATTTCCGCAATAGAAAAACCTGCTTTGCGAAGCAGAGCAATGTTATTGAGTTTTTTAATATCTTCATCCGTAAACTCAATGCTCTTTCTTCCGCTGTAAGATTCCTCTATATCAGGAAACACCAATCCTTCGTCGATATATAGCCTTATCGCTCTGTCTGTCAGACCTGTTTTTTGGATAACCTCTTTAATTTTCAGAAAAATCACCCTCTTTTGTCTTTATAATAACATTTCACCTAAGGTGAATGTCAACAAAAAACAAGCAAAAATCCTTTTAACACAAGCTCGTTTGTGAAAATTTAAGATAATAACTAACTGTACCATTTTGTTCGTCTGAACAAAATGGTACAGTTCAAAAAAGTAAGTTTTATATTATTTATGTTTAATCAGATAATATCAAGAAAGCCTTTAAGCAAAACTGCGGCTTCGGCTCTTGTGAGAGTGCTGTTTAAATCCAGTATTCCTTTGGCGGAAATCAAGTTGATTGTGAGAACAATTGCCTTGACATACTGCCTGAAGGTTGCACCGCTGTTTACCACCATTTTGAATGCTGATATTACGGTTTCAAGGAAGCTTGCTTCTTTGTCGGGGTCGGAAGTGTCTACAACGTCTTCTGCACCGCAAACCGCATATATCGCATCTGCAAGCTGACCCTTGGTAAGAGGCATATCAAGACCGAACTCTGTATCGGAAATGCCCTGCATAATGCCGTTCTGATACATATATTCGATTGTCTTGTATTCATCGGCATCTTTTGCAACATCTGTGTACGGGAAGCTTGCGTCGGGAAGTGCATCAAGGATTTTGTCTGCAATATATCTGTGTCCCTCCGGGCTCGGGTGGTTTTCTTCGCAGACTGTGCCTGTAGTGTCAACAAAGGTGTAGCCGTACTTTTCTGCGCCCTCAATCATCGGCTTGTTTGCGTAGTCAACAATCATCTGTCCCACACTGAGTTTAAGCAAAGCTGCTTCATTTTCCTCTGCTGTTTCTTGGTCTCTGACCATATTGTCAAACATACCGATTACAAGCAAGGTGACATCAGGATTAAGAGCATAAATGTCTTCAATCATATAGTTCCAGTTTATCATATAATTCTCTAAACCGGTTTTGAGTGCTGAAGGTAAAACCTTTATAATGTCAGGAAGTGCACCGCAAAGGTCTGCAAGGTCGATGAGTGACTCAATTGTGTTTTCATCTGTGCCCGCATTCATGAGATATTCTTCCGCTTTCTGCATAAACTCCTCGTTTTTGTCGTGGAATTTATCCATTTCTTCAAACACGTGCCAGCCGAGGTATGAGCCCCAGTCGTTTCCGCCGACATTCAGCGTGATAAGTCCTGCTTCGGATACAGCCTTGCGGATTTCGGGAATTCGCCATTCCATTTCTTCGTGGTCAATGGAGTAGAAAAGGAAGCGGTCGCCCTCAAAATCGTCCTCGAATATGTAGCGCATTTCAACTGTTCTGAAACCGATACAAGCCATCGGGTGATACTCAACACCAAGGTCGTCGGCAACATAAGCGCCGTAAGAGCCTTCAACACGGACAAATCTTGTTTCTCGGTATTCAACATCGCTCCAGCCGCTTGCAACGCTGTCGCCCAAAAGTACATAAGAGCCATAGTCCTCATACTGCTTCTCATAATCAGCGGCAAGGCAAGTGAAGGTGCCCGAAAGCATTATGACTGCAAGCAAAACAGTCAAGCTTTTTTTGATAAATCTTTTCATATATTTCCCTCCTGATTTGTTTCTATGCTAATAATATCATTTCTTTTGCCTGTAGTCAATAAAAGGAAAAAGTCAAATTTTCATTTTCATTGAAATTGAATTTATTGTATTCGGTCATATGTTGTGATATAATGTCTTGGGTTAAAAATTAACTTGGAGGTTAAAATTATGAACGGAATGACAAGAAGAGAAAGACAGATTACGGATATTGATGAGATTATAAAAATTCTTGACACTTCAAAGGTGCTTCACCTTGGTATGGTTGACGGTGACGAGCCGTACGTTGTGCCGATGAATTACGGATACACCTACGAGGACGGTAAGCTGACACTCTGGCTTCACGGTGCAAGACAAGGCAGAAAAATGGACGTTATGAGAAAGAACCCCAAGGTTTTCTTTGAAATGGAGTGCGGACTTGAGCCGTTTGAGGGTGAGGTTGCCTGCAAGTACGGGCTTGCTTATTCGTCCCTTATGGGCAGAGGCATTGCAGAAATTATTGAAGATGTTGAAACCAAAAAGGACGCACTTTCGTTCCTTATGAAAACACAGACGGGCAAGGATTTCGGCTTTGAGGATAAAATGGCATCGGTTGTAGGTGTTATCAAAATTGATGTTCTCGACTTTACCGCAAAGCACCGCCCGATACCGAAGAAATAATAAACAGCAAGCAAGCCGTCCGAACAATGGACGGCTTGTAGTTTTATTCAAATTGATTTCAGCACTCGACATCAACAATATCCTGAATGAAGCCGTAAGTAAGGGTTTTGTGGGTAATTCGGTTTATGCCGTCCTCACCAACGTTGATAACGGTACCTCCGTTAAAGCCGAACTGAAAGCCTGAACCGTAGCCGATTTTGAGGGTGTATGTAAGTCTTATTCCCTCATACTCAACGGAAAAGTTGTTCATATGCTCGTGACCGCAGAATACAAACTTTGCACCGACATTCTTTGCCGCCGCAAAAAATCCGTTTTCTTTCGGATTACCGTTCCCGTCACGTTCACAGCAAATCTTTTCGTTCTTTTCGCCATAGGCATCTGAACCCGGCTTCCACTCACCTGCATCTTCATCCCATGCGACATCGAATGCGTACTGATACTGAACATTCGGGATGTGGAAAATCACGCTTATTTCGGAGCTGTTACTTGTAAGAGCATTGATTGACGAAGCGCAGGACTCGAACCATTTAATCTGCTTTTCGTTGAGGTGGCTTCGGTGCGTGTCCATCATAAAAACGGTTTCGACTATCTCACCGCTACCCTCTTCTTGAATATTTATTATGTAGTTGCCAACGCCCATTTCGGGGTCGCCCTTTTGCATTACGCAATATTCGCTCGACATCATAACATCTGCAAGGTAATTGAGGTCGGCATTTCCCTCGTCGTCGTGGTTACCGAAAGCAGGTGCCCACGGAATACCGAAGCTGTCGAAAAGGTCGGTTATTCTTTTGATGGAATAAACGGTTGAGTCAGCACAAACGATATCTCCGCTGACGGTGATGAGGTCGGGCTTCACCTTATTGACAAGGCGCTTTATATTGTGTGTTGACTCAAAAGCGAAAAACGCACGGTAGTCATAATCGGAAAAATGAGTGTCCGTGATGTTTAGGATTACAAAATCCTCGCCGTCCTTTTTGGTAAGAGTTACACAATCATCAAGAGAAAACGGTGTGTTTTCGTCCCACGTCTGCATGCTGACTTCACCAATATAGTCGGTATTTATAATTTCTTTCATATTAAAAAGTGCCGCTATTGCCTGAGAAAGTCCCGTTAGATTTGTTGGGCTTGCAAGCAGACTGATGCTTAAAAATAAAGACAGTAAACTTTTCATTGCAATTTTCCTTTACTTATTTCGTTGTATATATACTATCAAACGATTTTTTTGATGTCAAGAAAACGTTTTTGAGAGTTTTGTTTTTTATCTTGTAAAGCAAACAAAAAAATGATATCATATTGACGCTATTTATATTTGGGGAGAGAAAAAAATGATTCTTTTTATCGTCGATTCACTCGACAATGAAGAGGACAAGACGTTGATTTTGGATATCTACAAAAAATATGCCCCGTGGTTGAGAGCACGTGCATATAAATACACAAACGATATTGAAGAAAGCAACGACCTTGTTCACGATTGTGTTATAAGCTTAATAAAACACGTTGACAAGCTCCGCACCTTTAACGACAGTCAACTTCGTGCTTACATTGCCATAACCATTGATAACACGGCTAAAAACTACATCAAACAATCTTCAAAAATCTGCCTTGCCGCAGAGGATGAGGAGGAGTTTTTGAAAAGCATTCACAATGCACCAAGCACCGAAGACATTGTTGAAATGAAGCTGAAATATGAAACTATCCGTCAGAATTTCGATAAGCTCTCGGAGCGTGACCAGACCATACTGGTTTTGAAGTTCGACCTCGATTTAAGTGACGCTGAAATTGCACCGATTATCGGAATAAGCGAAAGCAGTGTCCGAACAACCATCAGGCGCAGTATCAAAAGATTGGGCAAGACGGTAAAGGAGGTTGCGAGCGATGACGGAGTATAATAAACGTTCACTTAAAAATGTTTTGGAGGACATCCGTGAGGAAAATGACAAGCTTTTTCTTAAAGAAATTGAAAAGGCTGACAGCAACCCCTTATTTGCCAACACAAACGAGACTGACACCAAAATGCTTGCCGCTTTGGAGCAAAGCCTGAAGTGCAGTAAAAAGAAGAAACGCAGAAAAAAGCTGCTTCGTGCGGCTTCAATTCTTGTCGCATTACTTGTGGGTATTTCTGCCATCACGCTTACAGTTGACGGTGTGCGTGAAAAGCTTTGCAATTTAATTGCAAAAACCAATCCGTCGTATTCGGTTATAGTATCGGCTGACAACAAAAATTCACAGATGCTTGCGGAGTACAAGGGTATTTATATCCCGACCTATATTCCGCAGGAATATGAAATAAAGAACATTCAAAATCAAAACCACAACCACTCAATTCTTTTAGAGAACGGGGACGGCAAAATTATTTCTTACGCTGAACATCTGAAAACAGGAATGTCTTTCCATTTTGACACTGAAGACCTGGACAGCTATGAAGAGACAGCCATTGCAGGTTTTGATGCCATAATAACCAAGAAAGGTGACCGCACAATGGTAATTATTATGGCGGACGAGGCTGTAATCAGCGTGATCGGTAACGACCCTGAACTTGACCTGGTTGGATTTGCGAAGCATATTGAAAAAAGATGATACACTCCCCTGCCTTGCAATTACAGGCAGGGATTTTTATTGCAAAGACGAGGAATATGATATATACTTAAAGAAAATGGTGGAATTTGAGTAAAAAAGGTGATTTTATGAATACAATTTCTAAAATATTATTAGGTACTGTTGGCGGTGTTGCGGGGTATCTTACAGTAACGGCGGGTGCATATCTTCCGTTTGCTATAAAAGATGCAAAGAAAGGCTACCGTGACGATTGCGATTATCTTTTAGTTCTGGGCGGTCTTGTCATCGGTGCAGAGACACCGAGCGAGCATTTGCTTGAAAGGATAAATGCGGCGGCAGAATATCTTAAAGAAAACACGAGCTGTTTTGTTGTCCCCTGCGGCGGTTGTTTCCGTGATGAGCAGAAAAAGAGCGAGGCACTCATCATCAAAGAGCATCTTGTTGCACTCGGAATTGACGAAAACAGATTTGTGCTTGAGGACAAATCTACAACGACATTTGAGAATTTTGAAAATGCGTTTGAGGTTATCAAAAACCATTCAGGCAAAAGTCCGAACGAGTTGAGGGTGGCATTTCTTTCGTCCGATTACCATTTGCACAGAGCAGGAATTATTGCAAAGAGGTGCGGATTTGAGAAAATCGGTAAGGTTAGCTGCCCGAACAAAAGCGACGTTATCAAGAATTATACGAGAGAATATTTTGTTGCGTATGAGCTTTTGAAGAGGTATGGGAGGTAACCGTATGGGAGCAATGCTTGTGAGTATGGCACTTTCCATTCCAATTATGATGTTTATTGCTTTCTTCACCATAGTGCTGATAGCAGTCCTTGCCTATTGTGCTTACAAAATCAAAATGAGCGTTCTGTGGTGGTTAATTGCAGCTATCGTGATGAATTTTTGGGTCGTTTTCCCGTTCGTTTTCGCCTATATAAAAATTGACAAAGCCAAATGTCCCAATTGTGGCGCAAACAAAAAAACTAACACAGGCATCTGCCCGTGTTGTGGTGATAGCGGTAAAAAATTTGACGATAAGAAGTTTATTAAAAGAACTCTGCTTGTATACCTGATTGTGATTGTTATTTATGCTATTTTAGAAACTGTTATTCCATTGATTATCAAAGGATAGAAAGTATAATTATATCGGCAATTGAAGTTTTTCGGGGTGCTTCAAATATCAAATCAATTTTAAGATAAGCAGCCTTCTCTGAAAGGGAAGGTGCCCGACAGGGCGGATGGGTGGAGCGTTAGCGACAAAAAACCTTTAATCAGCAATGTTTTTCCTTGTTGCTTCGCAACAAACCCCTCTGTCACTTCGTGACATCTTTTTCTCCGAAAACTGGCACCCTTTTGTCTGCTTCGCAGACATTTCCCCTAACAGGGGAATCTCCTTTCAGGGGCGACGGTCACAGAGTCAGTTGCATTTATATTTAAAAGACCCCAAGAAATTAAAATTTGCAATTATCATTGTAGTGTTGTTTGTTTATTGCGGAACAGAAAAAAGGCAGATCGTTGGTCTGCCTTAAATGTTTATTTGCGTGCCAAGTCTTTGACAAGGTTTGCGATTGTTTCAAGCTGTTTGTCATCAAGACGTTTTAAATCGTTGATGATTGAATCGAGCTTGGTCGGATTTTTGTTTTCGAAGTCAAAGAACTCGCTGGGAGTCATTCTGAAATAATCACAGATATATAATATGCCGGTTAGGGACGGAAGAGATTTGCCGTTTTCGATACTATTGATGTATCCCGGATTTTGCCCTATTGATAGGCTCATATCACGTGCTGATACATTCTTTTGAGTTCTAAGCCGTGCTAAACGCAAAGCAAAATCTTTTTCATCCACATTAACCACCACCTTTGTTATATTTTAACCGATATAACTAGGTGAAATGTCATATTTTATGACGTAAAGGTATTGATTTATCAGTTAAAATATGATATTATGATTAAAATAACGGAAATTAACCCACACGCAATCTTAAATGGTCGCTATACACACACATGATTTTTATGGACTGCGTGCTAACCGGCATCCGGTTCTTTTTGCCTTATTTATTAAGGTTTTTTTCAGATAGCGACCATTAAGATAGCCCGACAGCGCAAAACTGTCGGGCATTTTTGTTTGATGAATTGATGAGGTTTGGTTACAACGCAACCGTACATTTAATTATCCCAATAAATTATATTTTCATCAACACATTGGCGATTATTGATGATTGACAGACAAAATAATAATTGGTAGAATAAAATACAAATACTTTGAGGTGATGATTGTGAAAGTTATGAAAAAAGTTTTCGCAGTATTTATGGCACTTTGTATGCTCCTTGTCCCCCTTGTAATCAGTGCAAATGCCGCAGGCAGAAAACCTGCACTCCGCACATCGGCAGGTATTCAGGCTCTGCGTGACGAGTTCGACCACGACGTTGCTCCCAAGGCAGGCGGTCACGCTCTTGATTACGCTTACTATTCACCCGTCGGTGTAAACGACAATACAAAATATCCGCTTGTTATCTTCCTGCACGGCATTGGTCATGCAGATTATGAGGGCGCACAGCTTAACGACAGTGACTTCCCATACTGGGCATCTGCCGAGCTGCAGAGCCGTTTTGACGAAGGCGGCGCATTCATCCTCCTGCCCCGTGCTCCCGAAGATAAGCTCATCTACTGGGGCGAGACTCTTATTGAGTCGTTGCGTTCCGTAATTGATGATGTTATCGCAAAGCACGGCGACAACATCGACACAACAAAAATCTTTATCGGCGGCAGCTCTGCCGGCGGCGAAATGACATGGAAGATGATTATTGCATTCCCCGAGTATTTCGCAGGCGCTTTCCCGATTGCTTCAACAGGTACTGTAAGCGAGACAGACACGCTCGTTTGCTCTGACGTTGCAATTTGGATGATTGCCAGCAAGAAAGACCCCATTGTTAACTACACAACAATTACAACTCCGCTGTGGAACAACGTTGTTAAGCACAACAGCAACCCCGAAAAATGCAGACTTTCAAGCTTTGAAAATGTTGTTGAGCCTGCAGGTGCTTCGGCAAGTGACAACCACCATATGGCAAAGGTTGTTACATACGACTTCCATATGCTTGACGGCAGCACTTACCCCAATGTTACCACAAAGGACGGTAACGGAAACACAGTTTCACTTGTAAGCCCCAATGGTATGATTAAGTGGATGAACTCACTTTCATCTTCTTACGAGGGAAATGCCGCTGACGGTTCGGGTAACGTGAATGTTTCTGTATTTGATTCAATTTTCGGTGTACTTCGTAACTTTGTGCTGAAGCTCGTTAATATTGTTCAGAGAATTCTTGGTCTTTAATTTAAAGTTAAACCGCTTGATGCAACATCAAGCGGTTTTGTTGTTTTTATCCGTAATTTCTCCGACAACGTGGGTATGAATTTCGTAAGGTGCGTCGAAGGAGTTGGACGTGATTTCGGCTTCACGCAGGTATTCAAGCCATATAAGGTGTGTACCTTTTGATGCCTTTTCAAAGCGGTTTCCCGTGAGTGTGAGCTTACCGTGGACGAATTCCTGTGAATTTTCATTCATCACTTTAGGCGTGTAGCGGATTGATGGTGAGCCTTGCCACATTCCCGCATAATCGCAGTTTACAATATGGTTGTTGCGGAAAATAATCTCGTTAGTTTTGCCCGACTCAAACCAGAAGTTGCAATCGTCCTCTATCAGAAGAGCGGGGCCACAGAGGTTGATAAAGCGGTTGTTTTCGATTATGACCTCGCCTCGTGTTGTGCAGAGTATTCCCCTGCCCGATGTAGGCCCGAATTCACAGTTTCTGACGTGCAGGTCGGGTGTCCAGGTTATGTTTTCGACTACATCTTTGTCAAGTTCAAGCTCGGGTAACGAGCGGTCGAGGTGAAGAAGAATATCGGTGTCGTTGAGTTTTCCGAACGCCACAACCTTGGTTTTTGCGTAAGGAATGAGAGTGTCCCACTTGATGAATTCAAGCTCATCACCAGCTTCAAAAGCCTGAAATCCCCACGACTCGTTGTGCATAAATCGGACAACGATGCTGTTTTGGGCATCGTTTTTCTCAACTATACGCAGGTGTGTGCCGTGGACGTTTATGTAATCGTCCTGCGCACCGTTTGCCTTGCAGGAATCTATCACGAGCTTACCCTTACAGCCCGAAAACTGAAAGAAATCTGCCGTACTGGTGATTGTTCTGCCGTCTTTCGGGGTAAAGTCGCAGTTTGTGTATGTCACATTTTCGCAGAACTGCGAGACCATACCGAGACCGTGCATAAACATTATGCGGAGATTTTCAAGCACAAGGTTTTTGCAACGGTTGAAAAGACTGCCCGTCTGGTCACGGACAATGCTTCGGGTCTGGAAAATGTTGCCCTCGCAAAAATCTGCATCTTTATTGGCAAGCGTTACACGAAGTGTTGTGTCGTCGAGCTGTTCGATTTTTTGGAAAGTGAGTTGGTTGCGGTCAAAGTCCCTGCACATTTTAGTTTCAGGGTCATAGACCTTGACATAACGTCCCTGAACGTTACATTTATTCTCCCAATAGGGCTTGCCGTCAAGTCCGTCCTCACCGCACCAGTAAAGGTCGTTGCCGTCCACACGGAAGCGGCAGTCGGGATTGATTTTGAGAACGCAGACGCCGTTATCGTTTGAGAGAACTTTAAACTCCGTCATAGTCGGGCAGGCGTAATCAACCGTAAGATTTTTGACGGTTATGTTTTCGCATTTATCAAAAAGAAGAGGAGTCATTTTGCCATGAACGAACAATGTTGCACCGTTGCCGTCGATAACGATATTTTTCCTGTCTTTTAAATAAATCGCCGCATAGCGTGTTCCGTCGGGATTTTCGTGCTTTTTGGCTGTATTTGTGCAGAAATAATCCTTGAGCGAAAAAGAGTCGTCCTGACGAACGTGGTAAGTCCTGCCTTTTTCAAGAGTTATTATTTCGTCATCTTTTATATTCAGAAAAATTGTGCTTAATTCGTTCATTGCCGTCACCCCTAATGGGTTTATTATACTTTAATTTTTTTGAAAAGACAACCGCAGTATTTACTTAACAAAAAATTTATGGTAGAATTTAGGCAATAAGGGGTGTTTATTATGACTTGGTTATCTTTTACACGTTTGCTTATGGCAATTCTTATGATGCCGTACTATCTTTTTAACTACGCTTTCAACGACTACGCCTACCCTGCTTACAGCACGTCGGGTGCGTACCTTTTCTGCTACTTTGTCGGCAACGAGATAAGCGAGCAGACACTTCACTTTGCCGTGAGCACAGACGGATATAACTTCAAGGCACTTAACAATAACGAGGCTGTTATCACCCAGACACTCGGCACAAAATGCGTGCGTGACCCGTACATTTTAAAGGGTGTTGACGAAAACGGCAAGAATTGCTACTACATAATTGCAACCGATATGGATGCAGGTCAGGGCTGGCTTTCCAACCACAGCCTTATCACTTGGAAGTCTTACGACCTTGTTAACTGGATTGATGAAACCGTAATTGACATCCGTCAGTTTGAGGGCTTTGAGACAACCAACAGAGCGTGGGCACCGCAGGCTATCTGGGACGAGAGCAAAGAAATGTATATGGTTTACTGGGCAAACTCGACCGCTGAAAATGACTGCGCAGGTCACTACTACGCTTACACAAAGGATTTCAAGACATTTGAAACAGCGCCTGAAGTTCTTTTTGGCAGATGGAACGAATATGTCCCCGAACGTGACGAGGTTATGAACATACAGTGCATTGACGGTGACATAGTTTACAACGAAAAGGACGGCTATTACTACCTTTATTTCAAGGAAGATTTAACGCAGAAAATTGCTTACGTAAGGTCGAAAAATCTGACAGGCCCGTACAACACGGATTACACAATCTGCTCTTTGAACTGGTGGGGCGTTGAGGGAAGCTCGATGTACCGCATTACGGGAACTGATGCGTGGGTAATGATTATGGACGAGTACGGTGAAGGCACATTCTTCACCCAGATGACAAGGGATTTTGAGAACTTCCGCCAGGTTCAGCGTTCGACAATGGGCATTGACCACTTAAGCCCACGTCACGGCTCTGTTGTTGCAATCTCGGAGGACGAGTACAAGACACTTGTTGAGCATTACGGTGTTCAAGAATAAAAGCAAATCACCGATTCGGTTGAATCGGTGATTTTTTGTTAAAACGTGTTATTCTCCTGCGTAATTCCGCCGACAAAATATTCGCTGAAACAGCCGATGAAGGTGTTGTTCTCTGCTGTTAAAGAGGATTTGTCCGGGTTTTGGATGAGAATTCCTATATTTGCATCATTTTCCTTTGCCGGTGAAATAAAGGCATTGTCGGAAACGTCAATTTCCCTCGCCTTTTCCATAAAGGTTATATATCCACGGCTTTTGTCACCCTTGCCCGATGCACCCGTAAAAACATTGTTATGAATTTTAATGTCGGTATGTTCAAAGTTGCCGTGGTGACCGATTGCACTGAAGCCGTCGCACTTAAAAATGCACGAGGCAATTTTTATATCCGTACAAGGTGTTCTGTCGTTGCAGAAATCAATAAGTGTGCCGTCGCAGTTATAAACAGGACCATAAAGACCGTATTCGGATGCATCAACCTGAACAAGCTCGCTTGTAAGGTTGTCACGCATTGCGGTGTAGGTTGTTCCGTCAAAGGTACAGTCGAGAATCAAAGCGCCCTTTGTTGCGTTAAGCTCGATGTAATGCCAGAATGAGCCGTTGACAAAGCGGCAGTTTTTTATGACGATGTTATCACAATGAATTGTGTTTAAAATAGTCAGCTTTTCGGTGATAGAAGCATTGCCGTCGAAAATTCCGCCCGAAATCACAACATCGTGCGTACCGTCGTAGCCGCCGACATCGGGCTCGGAATACGAGGCGAGCATATATTTTGTTATGTTTTCACTCTGTGACGAGCGCAGGAGTACGGCTTTGTCGGAAAACTTGAGACATTGTCCCGAATAAAATATGAGAGCGGCTGAGATGAGATAAGTTCCGTCGGGAAAATATATAGTTCCGCCGTCTTTCATTTTGTCAAGGCAGGATTGAATCGCCTTTGTGTCGTCGTGCAAGCCGTCGGCAAAAATGCTTTTTTCCTGACCGATATTTAAAAAATTCATATTCAACACCTCGCATTCATTGTAACAAATATGAGGTTAAAACACAAGAAAAAACACAGTATCCGCAAAAGATACTGTGTTTAACTTTATTCACAAATAGAAGCGATATACTCTGCCATTTCGCCGACAGTTTTGTTATTTACAAAATCAACGGCTTTGAGCTCAACTCCGAATTCGTCCTTTATATCATTTACAAGACACATTGTGTCAAACGAACTCATGCCGAGATCAAGCTTAAAATTGTCTTCAGCCTTGATTTCGTCAGCTTCAACGTAGTTTTCAAGGAGTGCAACAAGCTGTTCGAATTTTTGCATTGCGGTTTTCCGTTCCTTTCTGCATCTGTTACTGCGATTTTTTCAAGAATTTCACCTACTGTTATGTCGGGATTTTCTGCTCCCAAAACAAGAGTCTGTGCAATTTTAGAGTAAAGAATTGTTAAGTCGTATTCAGCCTCGGGCTCTTTTCTGTATTCAAAGACGAAGTCGAGACCCTCGTCAACCGAACGGTGCTTGACTGTTACATAAAGAGGAATCATTGTTGCGCCGTTGTTGTACCACACGCTTCTGACACTCTTTTCCATTTCCTCGTCGATGCTCTTAAGCTTCATAAGCGGCTGATAGGAAAGACCGAAGCTGTCGTAGGTTGAGTCAAACTTTGAATCCTCGGGCATTGACTTGTGACGCTCTTTAAGAGTTTCGAGGAATGCAAGGCTTGAATGCTGATACATTTCGTTCTGAATTTCAGAAATCTTGCTGACAGCATCACAGAAGGTTTCCTCGGGCTTGATGATGCTTCTCATCGGGAGGAAGTTGATGCGCAGTCCGCCTGACTTCTTCTCTGCAAGAGTACCTCTGCGGTTGATAATCATTTTGAAGGAAACGTCCTCCTGATTATCGTTAAAGCAGGAAAGACCTGTGCGCACACCCATTGAAATGAATGAGAAAATTGAAAGATTACGTTCAGCGCAGACCTGCATAATCTTTTGGCTGTCCTCGGCACTCATACTGAAGTGAATTGCAGAAGCATCAGGAAGACCTGAATGAATATCTGCATAGCGGTGCTCGGGGTGCTTTATCTGCTGTTCCTTGAGTCTGCTGTTAATCATAAAGTCTGTGAAAATCGGCTCGGTTGACTTTGCAAGAGAGTCGTACCAATACTGTCTGTCGATTTCGTGCTGTTCAGACTCCTGATATTCAAGCTCCTTTTCAAGTGCAGGAATGTATGGACGCATCGGCTTCGGGTAAGGTGTTCCCTGTGTCTTGTGGCAATAGATTTCAAGAATATCGTTGATGAAAATCTTGAGCGAATAAGCATCCATTGCAAGGTGCTGAATTCGCATAAACAAGCCTTTGTAGCCGTCTGCAAAATCGATGAGAGCAATTCTGTGAAGCTCGCAGTTGAACATCGGAATATTGCTTCTTGAAAAGGCTGTGAGCTTTTCCTCTGCCTCGTCAATTGTCATATTGCTGTAATCCCACTCTTCAACCTTAAGCTCGCTTTTCGGAGTAACGTACTGTAAAAGGCTGAGCTTTTTGCCCATTACAAAGCGAAGTCGCATTGTGTCACAGCGTTCGATTGCCTCGTAAATGGACTCTTTCATAACTTCCTTGTCCATTTCGCCTTTCCAGTAATAACCGCAACCGATGTTGTTGACAGGATAACCTGAGCCGTATTTGAGTGACATCAGATACATCATCTTCTGGGAGTTGGAGATAGGATACGCATTGACTTTTTCGCCGTTAGGTAAAACTTTTTCAATCATTTCTTTTCATCCTCCGCAAAATTAAATTGTGCTCTTTTTATTTTTCCTGTGGTTGTTCTTGCGAACGGTGTTTCTCTTAACCTGAATGTGTGGATTTGTCTGTCTGTATTAAGCTGTGAATTTACCTTGTCAACGATTTTTGCAATTTCGTCTTCAAGATTTTCAATCTGCAAGGTAAGAACAAGCTGTTCATCGGGGTAAATTTCTGCAACGATGCTGTCTTTCTCGGCATAAACCACGATTTCCTTTACAATTCCGTCGTCTGCAAACTTGTTTTCGATTTCCTCGGGAGAAACATTTTCTCCGTTTGAAAGGATTATAAGGTTTTTCTTTCTGCCGACGAGGAAAACGTGATTTTCCTCGATGTAGCCGAGGTCACCTGTGTGGAGGTATCCGTCCTCGGTAAAGGCTTCGGCTGTTCTTTCGGGCTTTTTATAGTAGCCGAGCATAACTGACGGGCCCTTGACCTGAATTTCGCCATCCTGCACTCTTACATCATCAACACCGTGAAGTATGCCGTTTGAATACTTGCAAACCTCCGAGAAGTCCGAAACCGAAATACGTGGACTGCATTCGCTCATACCGTAGCCCTGACGTGCGGCAATGCCGTACTTTTCAAACTCATCAATGAGTGCTCCGCTTAAAAAAGCACTGCCTGCAATGAGTTTTGTAAAGTTCTTACCGACAACCTTTTCTGCCGCCTCACGGGGAGTTAACTGCGGATTTTTTCTTTCGGCAATTTTGATTTTTGTTAGAAGAGATTTGCACAACAACGGCACAATTCTTGTTGTTGTCGGCTGGAAAGCGAGAAAATTCTTATAGAGATTGACAAGTGAGCCGTTAAGACAGACTGTTGCACCGTCATAAAGAATTTTTAAAACGTCGCAGGCATAGCAAAAAACGTGATGCATGGGCAACAGGGAGAGTGTTACATCATCTTCTTCTACTTTATATGTTTCGTAGCAGGAGTTTGCCGTGAGGTTTGAGTTTGAGAGCATAACGCCCTTTCGCTCGCCTGTTGTGCCTGATGTGTAGATGATTAAAGCACAGCTCTGCGGGTCAATTTCGACCTCGGAAAGTGAAGCGTATTCGGAAGTGGCAGAATAGTTTTTGAAAATACCGTCAAACCACTGCCAGTCGCCTAGCGACACAATCTGCTTGAGTCCGCTGTATCTTTTGGAAATTTCCTGTGCTTTTTCGCTGAATTCTTCTTCGCAGAAAAGCATCTGAATATCTGCATCATCAAAAAGCTGACATGCTTCATCGACGCTGATGTCGGGAGCAAATGGTACAACAACGTTGCCGCTGCAAATCATACCCGTAAGACAAGCAACATATTCATAGTTTGTCTTGCCGATAAAACCGATGTGCATTTTGCCGTTTTCGATTGAACGAATGTATCTGCTGACCGCAAAACAATCGTCACGGAACTCTGAAAAGCTTTTTACACAAAGCTCGTCACCTCGGAAAAACCGACAAAAATCTTTTTGAGAATACTTCTCTGCCGCAAAATCTACAAGATTTTTTACCGTTAAAATCTGTGTATTTATACCCATCACTTCCTCAATTTTTGTTAGATATTCAACACTTTAAAAAGTATAGTTTCATAAAACAGCACAAACTATCCATTTAAACATATTTTATAAAAATACTTTCTCTATGATACGACAAAACCACAATTTTGTCAAGAAAAAAGCCTTCCGATGAAGTATAGCATCGGAAGGTTAAAGTTTTGTTAATTCTTATTTCAATCAGCTGTTGTGCTCAGAATATTTTTCTGCCTGCAAGCGGAACATATAGGCATATTTTCCGTCCTTTGCCATAAGCTCGTCGTGACTTCCCGACTCGATTACCCTGCCGTTTTCAAGCATAAGTATTCTGTCTGCGTGTCGGGTTGTTGAAAGCCTGTGCGAGATGAACACAACCGTTCTGTCGTCGCAGGTGCGGCTGATTGCCTTGTTAAGCTCATACTCCGAAACAGGGTCGAGGTTTGCCGACGGCTCGTCAAGAATTATGTACGGGCAGTTTTTATAGAATGCTCTTGCAATTGCAATCTTCTGCTGTTCACCGCCCGAGAGCATAAGTCCGTCATCGTCGAATTCACGAAGCAGAACTGTGTTCACTCCGTTTGGCAAGTGCTTGGTAAAGCCTGCCTTTTTGAGAGCATCAAGAACACGCTCCTCGTCAAAATCTTTTTCGAGAGCAACATTTTCACCAACGGTTGCACCGAAAATCTGGAAGTCCTGGAAAACCGCCGAGAACCTTGCTCGGTGGGACTCGACAGTAACGTCACGGATGTCTTTTCCGCCGATTTCGATTGAACCGCCCGTGACATCGTAAAGTCTTAACAAAAGGTTGGTAAGCGTTGTTTTGCCTGCTCCGTTATAGCCGACAAGGGCAATTTTTTCGCACGGTTTGATTTCAAATGAAACATCCGTAAGTGCATCCTCTTCGCTTCCCGTGTAGGAGAACGAAAGATTCTTCACGGTAATGGTTTCGGGCGCACCGCAAGCTGCAACCTCTTTGCCGTCATTTACCTTTGACTGTTCAGCCATAAATATGCGGTACTTGTCAATCATTCCCGAACGCTCGGTGAACTGTCGCACGCCGTAAACCGTGAGATACAAAACTCCACCGCCGATTTGCACGGCACCGTTAAAGGTTGCGACAAAATCACCTGCCGACATATCTCCCGTTACAAGAGTTCTGTAGCCGATGTAAAGAGTGAGTGCAAGCATAAAGCCGATGACCTGAATTGAAGTTTCCTGTACAAAAAAGATTTTATCAATCTTTTTAACATATTTGTCCTGCGTTGAAATGATTTCGTCTGCACTCTCTTTAAAGCGGCGGTTAAGAAGCGGGAAAAGTCCGCCGGTTCGGATTTCGCCTGCATAGTCACGCAGGTAGAAAAGCCTTGCAAAATAGTCACCCTTGCGGTGCTTTTCGGTTATAGCCTCACGTCGCTTTAACATCAGGTTACCCGTATATCTGCCGACGGGGATAAAAATGCCCACAGAGATTAACACAATCAAAAGGCAGACAGGGTCAATCGTCAGCAAAACTGCGCTGATGGTTATGAAAGAAACAATTTCGCCGATGTAATGCTTGACATTTGTGAGAATATAACGGATATTATCCGACGACATTTCGACAGCAAGAATAAAATCGCTGTAATAGCCCGGGTCGTCATATTTTGAAAGGTCAAGCTGTGCGGCCTTTTTATAAAGCATTGACTGAATACCGAGGTCCAGCTTTTCACGCTCACGGTGAGCAAAAAGCTCAAAGAAAAGTGATGTTGCAATCTCGCTGAACACAAGGATGATAAGTATTGCCGCAATGCCGATAACAACATTTTTGGTGTCGCCGCCGCTTGTTACTTCATCAATTATGTATTTAAGACCGATAACCGAAATAAGCTTGCCCGGCAATGAGCTCAACAAATGCTCTGCAATTTCACCGATGACCAGACCGTGTGAAACCTTGAACATAATTTTCATCATATAAAATATGTTTGAAATCATACCGTGACCGGTTTTTTCCTTATTCTTTTTCATATTCCACTCACGCTCCCTTCCTCTGACTTGTAGTTTGAAGCCTGAAGTGTAAACATATCGGAATAAATTCCATTCATCTGCATCAATTCGTCGTGTGTTCCGTGCTCGGCTACCGTGCCGCCGTCAAAGACATAGATTTTGTCGGAAAGAACTGCACTTGAAAGCCTGTGGGAGATGTAAATAACCGTTTTCTCCTTTGTGGCGGCGATAAGGCTCTCGTACATTTTGTACTCGGCAATCGGGTCAAGAGCCGAGGAAGGCTCGTCGAGAATTGCAAGGTCAAAGTTTCTTGCAAACATTCTTGCGGCGGCAATTTTTTGCTGTTCGCCGCCCGAAAGTCCCGTGCCTTTTTCGTCAAATTCTCTTGTGAGAACGGTTTTTTCCTTGTCGGGCAAGGCATTGACGCAAGTGTCTGCACCGCTGTTTTTGAGTGCCTCGATTATGCAGGCTGTGTCGTCTTCGGTTTCAACCTCACGGCAGATAACATTTTCGCCGACGCTCAAAGCAAAGACCTTGTAATCCTGAAAAACGGTTGCAAGGCGGTTACGGATTGAAGCGATGTTGTACTCTCTGATATCAACACCGTTATAGAGAATCACGCCCTCGTCGGGGTCGTAGAAACGCAGAAGAAGCTTGACAAAGGTAGTTTTACCTGCACCGTTTTTGCCGACAACTGCCGCTGTTTCGCCCTTGTTGATTTTGAGATTTACATTTTCAAGCGAAGGCTTTTTTGCAGACGGATATGTAAAAGAAACTCCCTTGAATTCAAGCGTTTCAAGCTCGTCTGCCTGCAAATTTCCTCCCGTGACTTCGGACTCGTATTCAAAGAATTCACGCAGATTGCCGAAGTATTTTGCCTCCTTGCGGATTGCACCTATTGCCTCTCCAAGGTCGTTGAAAACATCCTTGAGATTACTCATTGCAGTCATTATTACCGAAAAATTTGAAATTGAAAGATTGCGCTTGATTGCAAAGCGGTATGCGGCATAAATGTAGGTGATTACGACAGGCAAGGAAGTGCCGAAAAGTCCTGACAGCACCTCGAGTACAGCCATTTTTTTGCCGTATTTTTTGATTATTTCACGGTTTTTCTCAACCGCTTGCTTGTACCTTGAGTGCATAACATTGAAGATGCCCGAGGTACGCATATCCTTTGCAAATTCACGCAGGAAAACCGTACGCTTTACATATGCTTTTGAGCGCTTGTGCGGTGTCATCTGCTTGTCTTTTTCAACCTCGACCTTACCCTTAAGAGATTCAATTGCCACAACAAAAAGCATTGACAAAAGAATAAGAAGAACTTTTGCATCGATTGAAATTACATAAGCGATAAGGAAAATGCCCGTAAGTCCGCCCGAAATAATCATTGCGAAAACGTAACTGAACTCCATATAATGTGAGTCGCTTATAATCTCGGTCGCACGCTGATATTTATCGTAAAAGGCGGGGTTTTCAAAGCAAGCCATATCCACCTCAACAGCCTTTTTGAAAATCTTTTGGTTAAGGTTTTTATAAAAGACCTTCATCTGCTTTGAGCATACATAATCGCCGAAGCAATCCACCGCTTTTGACAGCACACCTGCCGCAACAAAGATAATAACCATTGTTGCAAACTGCTTGAACGTGCCGCCGTTTTCAATAACATCAAGCAGAACCTTGAGAAACATAATCTCCTGCACGAAGCCTGTGAAAAACCAGTATGCAATCATTGTGAACACCTGCGACACCAGCATAAACGGTGCGCATTGCGTTATGATTTTAAACGCATACAAAGTGTTTTTCAGATTTTCCAGCCGCTTTTTTGGCTGTTTGGTTTTTGTTTTTTGTTTCATTTTGCCTCCTCTCCGAGGATGTATCTTTTCTGCACAACGCAAAAACTCCCGAGAACAAACGTCCCCGGGAGTGAAAAATCAAAATGTCCGTTATGCAGAAACAGACACAACTACCGGATACTCGTTTTTGTTTTTAACTGTTAATCTTGTCATTATGTCCGTCTCCTTTCTAAAATATTTTTACGTTTTTCAACGCTTCTATAAATTACCATATATGAAATAAAAAGTCAAGTGTAGAACAAAGTATTTTTGACGACATAAAATGTAATGGGGAAAACTTTGCTTTTTCCCTCAAAAAATTTATATATTGTTAATATATAAAAACCATAAAAAGATTGAAAGTAGATGAATTCTGATGTATAATAAAAAAGTTAATAATGGCATAGTGCCGTTTGGAGGTAAACCTTATGGAAGCTTATCTGGATAACAGCGCAACAACCCCACTTTGCAAGGAGGCTGTTGATAAAGTTAATTTTGCCCTTACGTCCTGTTGGGGTAACCCGTCTTCCCTGCACGCAAACGGTATTGCCGCATCTGAACTGCTTGAAAGTTCTCGCAGTATTATTGCCAACAAGCTGTCGTGTGAGCCCGACGAAATCATTTTTACCTCGGGCGGAACACAAAGCAACAATATAGCCATCTTCGGCGCCGCTAACGCACTCAAACGCCGTGGAAGCAGGATTATCACCACTTCTGTTGAGCATTCGAGTGTTGAAGAGCCTATCAAGCACCTTGAAAGTCAGGGCTTTGACGTTATAAGACTGCGTGTTAACGAAAACGGACTTATAGATGAGCGTCAGCTTTATGCCGCAACAAACCCGTCCGTTGTGCTTATCAGCATAATGTACGTCAATAACGAGGTCGGCACGATACAGCCCGTTGAATTTGCCAAGAGAGCCGCTGTTCACGCAGGTGCTAACGCACTTATTCATTGTGACGCTGTGCAGGCTTTCGGCAAGATGCAGTTAAAGCCCTACAACATGGGCGTTGACCTTATGTCTGTGAGCTCACACAAGATTCACGGCCCGAAGGGCGCAGGAGCACTTTTTGTTAAGAAAGGCACCCGTCTTGCACCTTACGTTCTCGGAGGCTTGCAGGAAAATAAAATACGCCCCGGCACAGAGCCGATGCCTGCAATTGCAGGCTTTGCCGCCGCCGCAAATGCAATGCCCGACTACCGTCAGGGTCTTGAACACGCACAAAAATTGCGTGACTATTTTGTAAGAAATGTCTCCGCAATGGAAAATATAAAAATAAACTCCCCTGCGAATGCCCTGCCGTATGTCATAAACATTTCGGTGCTCGGTATTCCGTCAGAGGTAATGCTCAATTACCTTTCAAATATGGGTATTTATGTTTCGAGCGGTTCTGCCTGTGCAAAGGGCAACAAGAGTCGTGTGCTTAAGGCTATGAACCTTTCGGACGACAGAATTAACAGCGCATTGAGAATAAGCCTTTCTCGCTTTACCACAAAGGAGGAAATGGACTACCTGCTTTACGGTATTGCAAATGCGCAGAAAAATATGAGAAGAATGAAATAAACCAGAGGAATCTTTAAAATGAAGGAAATTATTTTGCTCAAAAACGGCGAGCTTGCCCTTAAGGGTCTTAACCGCCATACTTTTGAAAATCAGCTTGTAAAAAATATGAAGTACAGACTTCACGACCTGGGAAAAATACGTTATGTTCAGTCGCAGTCAACAATTATGGTTGAGCCTGTTGACGAGCGTGTTGACCTTGACGAAGCATACCGCAGACTTAAAACTGTTTTCGGTATTGCAGGTCTTTCCCGTTGTGCGGCAGTTGAAAAGAATATGGATGCAATACTTCCCGCTGCCTGCGAGTATCTGCGTGATGAACTGTTGCTTGCCAAGACTTTTAAGGTTGAGGCAAAGCGTTCGGATAAAAAATTCCCGCTCAACTCCCCTCAGATTTGTATGGAGCTCGGCGGTGTTATACTCGAAAAATATCATCATCTTAAGGTTGACGTGCATAATCCCGATTTGATTGTCAATGTTGAAGTCAGAGACAATTACGCTTATATTCACGGCAACCAGCAAAAGGGAGCGGGCGGTATGCCCGTCGGTTCGGCAGGACAAGCCGCCATTCTTATCTCGGGCGGTATTGACAGCCCCGTTGCCGCCTGGATGATGGCAAAAAGAGGACTTCGCCTTTATGCAATCCACTTTGCTTCTCCCCCGTACACAAGCCAGCGTGCGGAAATGAAGGTACATTCACTTCTGCGTCAGGTTTCAAAGTACAGCGGCAGCATTCCGCTTTGTGTTGTTCCTTTCACACGTATTCAGGAGGAAATCAAGGACAACTGCCCCGAGGATCTTTTCACAATCATAATGCGCCGCTTTATGATGCGCTGTGCAGAAAGAATTGCGAAAGACCAGGGCTGCGGCGCACTTATCACGGGCGAGAGCGTAGGTCAGGTTGCAAGCCAGACAATGCAGGCTATCGCTTGCACCGAGGCTGTTGTTGAGGAGTTGCCCCTTTTCCGTCCGCTTATCGGTATGGATAAGGATGAGGTTATTGAAATCTCACGCAAAATTGACACATTTGAGACTTCAATTCTCCCCTATGAGGATTGCTGTACCGTATTCACTCCGAAGCATCCACGTACCCGTCCGCAGCTCAAGAGTGTTGAGGAAGCCGAAAGCGTACTTGATGTTGAAGGTCTTATTGAAGAGGCTCTCAATAATCTCAAATTTATCAATATAGGTGAATAAATTGAAAACTTGCGAAATCATAAGTGTCGGTACAGAGCTTTTGCTCGGTGATATACTCAACACCGATGCACAGTTCCTTGCACAAGAGCTTGCAAAGCTCGGCTTGGGTGTGTTGCACCAGAGCGTTGTCGGTGACAACCACGACCGCTTGCTTAAAGCACTCGGTCAGGCGGCTGAAAGAAGCGACATTATCATTCTTTCGGGCGGTCTCGGTCCTACTCCCGACGATATCACAAAAGAGGTAGCTTGCGAATTTTTCTCAAAAGAGCTTGTTCTTCACGAAGAAAGCCTTGAGAGAATGACAAAATATTTCAAAAATAAGGGTCTGGATATGCCCGAGAGCAACAAGAAGCAGGCTATGCTTCCTGCCGATTGTGTTGTTTTTGAAAATAACAACGGAACAGCACCCGGACTTGGAATGGAAAAGGATGGCAAGCACATTCTCCTGCTCCCCGGCCCACCGAGAGAGTTAAAGCCGATGTTTACGGAAAGTGCGGTACCGTATCTGAAGCAATTTTCGGATAAGGTTATTATTTCGCACAACATCCGCACCTTTGGTATCGGTGAGTCAGCAATGTCGCAGGAGGTTGAGGATTTGCTCGACTCCGAAAACCCGACAGTTGCACCCTATGCAAAGGACGGCGAGGCTTTGCTCCGTGTTACAGCTATGGCGGACAACGAAGAGGAGGCTGAAAAGCTTTGTGCTCCCGTGATTGAGAAAATCAGAAGCCGACTTTCCGATTACATTTACGGCATTGACTACACCTGCATTGAAGAAGCGGTTGTTGAAATGCTCAAAGAAAAAGGGCTTAAGCTCGCAACCGCCGAATCCTGCACGGGCGGTCTTATAGGAAAAAGAATTACCAACATTTCAGGCGCTTCAAGCGTTTTTGATTGCGGTATTATTTCATATTCAAACGAAATCAAGCATAAAATCCTCGGTGTGAATGAGGATGACCTGAAAAAATACGGTGCCGTTAGCGAGCAGGTTGCAAAGCAGATGGCAACAGGCGTTCTTAAGTTAAGCGGTGCTGACATTGCGGTTTCCGTTACGGGGATTGCGGGTCCCTTGAGCGACGGCACAAACAAGCCCGTTGGTTTGAGCTACATCGCACTTGCAGACAAAGACAATGTCTGGGTCAAGAAACTTAATACCGGCAGAAAAGACCGAGACTACAACAGATATGTAAATGCATCCAATGCACTTAATATGGTAAGAGTTTATCTTAACAAGAGGTGAAAATAATGGCTGAAAACAAAAAGGATTATAATCCCGATTTTTCGGAAAACACATACAACTACTACCCTGATTTTGACTCGTTGGAAATTGAAGAGGTCGTAGAAACTGCAACCGTGATGGAAGTTGCAGAGACTGAAGAAAAGCAGGCTCCTGCTCAAAAAGCACCCGAGCAGGAAGAAAAAAGGACTAAAAAAAGTCCTCTCTTTGCCGTGCTTTGTGCTGTGTTGTGTGTGGCTATTGTTGCGTGCTCCGCACTTTCTGTTTTCAGCATAAATAACTATCTCAACTCAAGCAAAGAGGAAGATGTCCCCGTTCAGTCAAACAACTCCGGATACAACCTTTACACAACTCTTGTACCAAAATACAAGACCACAAAATACCCCACAGGTATTCCGCAGGAGCTTATCAAGGCTTATTCGGTAAATAACGACGTTGTCGGCTGGCTCTACATTCCCGGAACAAACGTAAACACTCCGATTGTTCAGTCCGACGACAACAACTATTATCTCCGATATAATTTTTACGGTTCAAACACAAATTACGGCACAGCTTATGCCGATTACAGATGCAAGAAAAACACGTTGAGCGCAAATACGGTTATTTACGGACACAATATGCCGTCAGGAACACACTTCTACGACGTTCACCGTTACGAGGATATCGAATGGTACAAGCAACACCCGATAATTACTTACACTACTCTTAACGGCTCATATACATTCCTTGTTTATACCGCTTTCTACTCAACGGGTACAGTTAAATATAACGGCGGCTATTACTTCAACTACATTTACCCGAACATGGGTCCCGTCAGCATGAAGGGTTACATTGAGCAGATTGACCAGCGTGCAATCTACACCACGGCAGTTGACCTTAAACCGACTGACAGAATTATTACTCTTTCAACCTGCACACACTCACTTGATTCTGCCTGCGGTATGGACATTGACGGCAGACTTGTTGTGGTCGGCAGACTTCTGCGTGCAGGTGAAAACATTGATGTTGACACCTCCAAGGCAAAGTCAAACCCGAACTACCGCCGCCCACAAATCTGGTATGACAAAAAGGGTAAGACAAACCCTTATGCCAAGTCCGTGACATGGCAACCATCGCAGAAATAAATTACGGAAGGACGAAAAACTTATGGCAGACACAAAAAAGCGTAACAGCAAAACCGAAACAGAAGAATTAACCGTACCTGCCGAGTTAGCCCCGAACGATAATCTTGAAGAATATATCCAGCCGAGCAGTCTTGAACTGCTCAAGGCTCGTTATGCCGCAATTGAAGAGGATGAAGAACTCCGTAATGAGGGTTTTAACCTTGCAAAAAAGAGCGGTCTTATAAAAAAACAGCGTCCCGAAAACCCGATTTACGGTTACTATTCAAGTCCCGTGAACCCGAAGGACGAAATTCGAACAGATGTTGACTCCCCTCTTTCAAAGGTGTTTGACACAACAAGAAGTGAGTTTGATGCGACGGCGGTTTCGTTCAGCGATATCAGCTTTGAGCAAGAGAAAAAGGATGCTGAAATAAATGCTGAAGAAGTGGCTGTTGAGGTTGAAAAACCAAAGAGAAAAAGAACAGCCAAAACAGTTGCAGAGCCTGCAGTTGATACTGTTGAAGAAGCAGAAAAGCCGAAGAGAACACGCACAACAAAGAAAAAAGAAGAGGTTGTTCCCGAAGTTGTCGAAGGAACTCCCAACGAGTCCGAAACACCTGCACCGACGAGTTTTAACCGTTACGGCTTTGACACGCACACACGTGTGATTTATGTTGACGAGAGTGCAGATGACGGAATTAAACGAAACTCCGAGGAGGAGCTTTCGTCGCTGTTTGCAGTTGATGATAACAAGAAGAAAAGGAGGCTGATACCGTGGTCACGAAAAAAGAAGTAAAAAAATCCGTAGGCGAAATGATCAGAAAAATCATACTCGGTATTGCGATAATTGTGCTTGTCGGCACCTCAGCTTACCTTATTAACGCTTATGTTATTGAGCCGTTCAAGCATCATCAGAACGGCGACGACACAACAGTTACCGACGAGGATAACACAGGCACAACAAAGCTTGACGGCAGTAACGATACTATTCAGGCAAAATACAGCGCACTTTTAAAAATCAATCCCGATTTTGTCGGCAAGCTCTACATTGAAGCGATTGAAGAAGCAGGCTTTAATGTTGTTCAGGCAGAGGATAACGACAAATATCTTAACCTTGGCTTCAAGGGAGAGACCACACGCTACGGTACACTTTTTGTTGATTACCGCAACAACATCAAAGAATTCAATACAAACACAATCATCTACGGTCACAATATGCGTGACGGCTCACAGCTTGGCTCGTTGAGCATTTACAGCGATATTGAGAACTACAAGGCATATCCGACAATTGAATTCAATACAATTTACCGCAACTACACCTGGAAGGTTTTTGCCGCCTTTATCTCTAACGGTGACAAATCACAGGATAACGGATACGAATTCCCCTACCTTACAACAAATTTCCCGTCAGAGGCAAAGTTCCTCGAGTTTATTGACGAGGTTAAGTCACGCTCTTACTATATAAACGAGGCTGTTGACATCAAGCCCGGGGACAAAATCCTTACCCTTTCAACCTGCGACACGGTTTTTGAGGATGCACGTTTTGTTGTTATGGCAAGACTTGTGCGTGACGGTGAAAGTGCCGAGGTTGACACTTCAAAGGCAAAGATTAACGAAAACCAGAGATTTCCGCAGGCTTGGTACGACGCCAAGGACGATAGAAATCCTTTTAAAAACGCTGATAAGTACACAATAGACTAAGAGGTAGACCCAATGGATGTAAAACTTTTTTCCCTGTGTAAGCAGGAATTGTCCGAAACGCAAGAGGGCAAAAAATATATTCTGGAATGTGTGAAAAGCTTTTTCCCCGACTGTGAGGGCTTTTCTGCATTCACTTCTCAAAAGAGAATGCTACTTGCAATTTCGCAGAGCCTTCGTGCCGCAGATGTTGTTATTGTTGCGGTACAAGGTAATATGTATAACGCTACAAAGCGTCTTCTCTCTGCGGCGCTTGACTTAAAAACCGCAAAAAGTGCCGAGGTTGCAAACGCACTCAAGCCCCTGCTTGAAACAGGCAAAATCAAGCAGAATGTTTTTGATGTAAATATCCGTTTTCCTGCCGGGGCGGAAATTTTGCCGACAGAGAGCTTTCTTAACTGCGGTTTCGCTCTGACATCGGGCGGACAGCATATAATCTACCTACCCATTGACGCTCCGAGAGCAGACGAGGTTGTTTTTGGCTCACTCTACGATTATCTTGCAGACATTTGTGAAGAAAACCGCAACGAAATTGCTTTTGGCAGAAGGCACGCAAGTATTATTAAAAGAACTGCTGAAAAGCTTGATGCAGAAACAATGAAAGCCGCATTTTCGGGCGAAGCAATAACAAAGCATCTTGAAAAGTTTGCTCACAAGAAGTCTGCTGACTGGTGTTTTGTTATTGATGAGGCAAAGCAATACAGCTCCCTTAAAAAGGAAGAGCTTATTGACACGGCAAGGAAATTGCGTGATGATAAATTCGTTCAGCTTGGTGTTGTTTTTGCAGACATTGCGGTTGACGAAGAAAACGGAGAGCGTTTTATTGATGTTGCAATCGCTGACGAGAGCGGCACAAGCACAATGAGAGTGTTTGCTGAAGAGGGCGAAAGTGATGAGAAATTCACTGCTGACTGCATTGACAAGGTGTTGCTTACGCTCTATAACTTTGACAAGCTTTCAGCCGTTAAGGAAGAAGACGTCGTTACCAAGGGTGACAAGGCTTTGAGAAAGTATCTTTTCAAAATTGCAGCGGGTGCTGTTGGTGCTTCTGCAGTAGTCAGCATCATAATTGCTCTTATTATGAAGTAGGGAGGTAACTGAAATGAAGCGTATAATTTCTCTTTTAATGGCGATGTGCCTTGCTTTTGGCGTATGTCTTACAGCACAGGCGAAAACTCTCGGTGATGTTAACGGTGACGGCAAGGTAAACTCTACCGACGCACTTACTGTTCTTCAGTATTCGGTAAGCATAATTAAAACCATTGACAAAACCACAGCAGATGTCAACGGTGACGGCAAGATAAACTCAACCGATGCACTTGCAATTTTACAGATAAGCGTTGGTATGTATGACACATCAAAGTACAAGGTTGTTGTTAAACTGACAGCAAAAGTCGGAAACAAATACTACGACTCGGGCGATGTGATTACGGTTAAGGCAGGCGACACGGTTTATGTAACACTTTCGCTTACAAACAACTACTACACAGGCCCGACAAGCGCACAGCTTTATTACAACAGTAGCATCTTCGCCAATGCTCCGTCTGCGGAATTTAACAAAAACGGCAGACTATATGAAGCTTGCGGCAGACAGACCTGCACATTTGTTGACTGGGATAAAGTTGCAACACAGAACAAAGAACTCTGCTGGCCTGATTACAGCGAAGCAAAGCTCAAGGAATTTAAAAATAACCACAAGTTCCTTCGTGTTACAATGACACCCAACGCTATGATTACAAATGAAGTGCCGAAGTCCATTGACGAGGACCTTGTTACAATTGAGTTTAAAGTAAGCTCTTCTGCAAAGAAAGGTACAACGGGACAGATTATTATTCCGGTTGAGTCAAGAAGAACAAGAGAACACCTTAACGGTCATCTTATGTGCTCGGTTTGTGAGTCGGCAGATATTACAAGTAAATCAAGCCCATATGTAGACGGTCTTTCTTACAACTGTAAAAACGCTGTTCTTAATTTTAAGGTTGGATAAAACAAATTTTCTTTATTGACATTAAAGGATAAATTTGTTTTAATAAATATGCAAAAACTTTTGGGAGGTTTTTATTATGAAATCACTTAAGAAAATATTGTGTGTAATGTTGAGCGTTCTTATGCTTGCACAGTTTGCAATCATCGGCGCTTCTGCCGCAGACGCTGACTACACAATCGTTAACCCCTATAATGAGGTTATCTGGACAGGTAATAACGCCTGGGGTGCTTACAAGGGCACGCTTCATTCGCACACTACATACAGCGATGCTGACGACACTCTTCCTGTTATGACAGAAGAGTATTACAACCAGAACTACGATTTCCTTGCACACTCTGACCACGGTATTACAGGTGTTGACTGGGACGAAGAGCCTGATACACAGATTCTTTATACATACCAGTTGATTATCGACAATCCGTATGAGCACCTTACAACAGAGGAATACGAGGCTTACAAAGACGGTACACACAAGCTTTACGACGGTACAGTCAGAAACAAGAAGCTTGTTCCCGTTCTCGGTGCAAACGAGTTCAACAACCTTTCACTTACCAAAAATCACGTTAACGGTTATTTCCTCCCCGGCACAACAGGCAGCGGCTTTGCAGGTGCTGAAAACGAGGCAGGTTACGAGGAAGCAATTAAGTTTATTGAAGAAAACGGCGGTCTTTCTCACATCAACCACCCGGGTGACTGGCTCAATTCAAACGCTAACCCCGATGCTGTAAGCGACCCCGAAAATGTAAAATTCTTCGGTGACCTTATTCTTAAATACGACTCCTGTCTCGGTACAGAGGTATTTAACGAGAGAAACGGCACAACAGGCTATGACCGAATTCTTTGGGACAACCTTCTTATGTACTGTCTCCCCTACGGCAAGAACGTTATCGGTTACAGTAACACAGACGCTCACCGTATAGGAACGGTTGACTCTTCCTTCAGCGTCTTTATGATGGAAGAAAACAACGTTGATAACATCAAAAAGACAATGCAGAACGGTGCATTCTTTATGATTACAAGAAAGCTCCGTGCAAACGATGTTATCGGCCCTGAAGAGGATTTTGACGTTATGAACAAGGGTCTCCCCTACCCGATGTTTACAAACATAAACGTTGACGGACACAAGATTTCTGTTAACGCAACAGACTGCGACACAATCAAGTGGATTGCAAACGGCAAGATTATCGCTGAATCCGCTATCGGTACAGACGCAGTTACTCTTAACCTTGACGCAATCGAGGGTGCAGAGGACTTCCAGTACGTAAGAGCAGAGCTTTACGGCGAGGGCGGTATGTGTCTTTCACAGGCATTTGTTATTGACAACGGCACAGAGCCTCTTGAGTTTGAGGAAGAAGAAAAGAGCTTCTGCGACAAATTTGTTATCTGGTTCAGAGGAACAAAGGTCTGGACAATCATCAATGAACTTTTCAGAGCAATTAAAGATGCAATTGCATAAGTAAAAAAATAGTAAAATGCTCCGACAAAAGTCGGAGCATTTTTTATCCCGTTATAAGTCCGTTGTTAATAAACACGGTTGCGATTGCAAAATAAATTAAAAGTGTTAATGCGTCAACGATTGTTGTAATCATCGGGCCTGCCATAAGTGCAGGGTCAAGGCGAAGAAGCTTTGCAAGCATCGGCAACATACAGCCCATTGCTTTTGCCACGATTACGGCACAAACCATTGCAAGGCACACAACAATGAAGGTATTGCTTTCAACCGCACTGCCTGTGATAATTTTCACCAGCCACATTCTGCCGTAGTTTGCAACAGCAAGAACAACACCGCAAAGCAGAGCAACACGGATTTCTTTCCACAGAACACGGAAGAAGTCGTTGAGCCTGATATCTCCCAGCGCAAGACCACGGACAACAAGTGTTGAGGTCTGATTACCGCAGTTACCGCCCGTACCCATAATGAGCGGAATTGAAGCTGTCAAGCCGACAATAAGCGAGAGCTTATCCTCAAAGCCTTCGATAATCTGGGTTGTAAAGGTGGCTGTTACCATCAAAATCAAAAGCCAGACAATTCTGTTTTTAAACATTGTGAAAACGCCTGTTTTCAGGTACTCGTCCTCTGACGGCAAAAGTGATGCCATCTTTTCAAAGTCCTCGGTGTTCTCGTCTTCAATAACGTCAACGATGTCGTCAATTGTGATGATACCTACAAGGCGGTCTTCTTTATCCACAACGGGAATAGAGAGCAGGTCGTACTTCTTGGCGATGTTTGCGACCTCTTCCTGGTCTTCCATCGTATTAACGTAAATAAGCTGGTCGTCGTCGTACATTATGTCCTTGACGAGTGTTTCCTCGGGCGAGACGATAAGTCGTCTTAAAGGCACCGTTCCGACGAGTTTTCGCTTGCCGTCGGTGCAATAGCAGGTATAAATTGTTTCCTTGTCAAGTGCGGTTGCACGGATTTGTGCAATCGCCTGCTTTACCGTATAGGTTTCGGGGAAAGAAACCATTTCGATTGTCATAATGCTGCCTGCGGAATTTTCGGGATACTGCAGGAATCTGTTGATAAGGTTTCTGGTTTCGCTGTCCGCCTGTGCAAGCACACGGGTTACAACATTTGCAGGAACCTCCTCAAGGAAGTCAACCGCATCGTCAATGAACATATCTTCAACAAGGAATGCAAGCTCCTTGTTTGTAATTGCGTTAACGATATTTGTTTTGATTTCGTTGTCAAGATAAGAAAAAACATCAGCCGAAGACTGCTTTGGCAACAAACGGAACAGGCGAACCTGTTGCTCCTCGGACTCAACCTCTTCCATCATGGAAGCGATGTCAACGACATTCATTTCGCCAAGCATCTCTTTGATTGCCGAGAATTTGTTGTTAGCAAGCATCTTGCTGATGATTTCAACCATTGTTTCCATTTGAACACACCCTTTTGTAGTGACAAAACTACCGCCCGCAGGTGTGCAAGGCTTATTTCGCAAAGTCAGACGCACCTACGGCGATACATTCGCCACTTATTTTGTTTTGAGTTAAATAAGTAATGAATCGTTGCCCGTAACTACCGTCGCTACTCACGAAAAATTCACCTCATAAATAAATTATTTGCACTCACGTACCCTTTTATTTTAAACCCATAAAAAAGCGTTGTCAAGCCTATATAAAGAAAAAACGCACTCAAACGAGTGCGTTTTGTAATTTCATTTTTAGAATGACATTGTATTCTTACAAGTCCACTTACCGCTGATTGATGCAACCTTGATTGTAACACCAAGCGCCTTTGCCTGTGCATTTGCAACTGTAAGAGGCATTTCAACGAGTGTGTTTGTAACTCTGCCCTGTGAGTCGATTGTTGCAGTGATAGTTGTGCCGGGGTAATTGAAGGTACAACTCTGAATATTAACTGCCGCACCAAAGTCAATTGCATTGATATCGAGCGGCCAAGCGCAGGATGCATTGTACTTCGCTGTACCTGTGTGTGAGCAGGACTCCGCATTAAGAGTATACTTAATCTGATAGCCGTTACCACTCTTTGAAACTGTAATACTCTTAACTGCCGCATCGTAAAGGTTTGCAGGAAGAACAAACTGTGTAATCGGTGTTCCGTCAGAGGTCTTGCCGTTTGTATATGTCTTCGTCTGAAGCTTATCGTTCTTCTCTGTGTTATTTGAGATAATGTTCTGTGCAAATTCGTCAACATCAAGATTGAGTGAACCGATATCAATACCGGAAACAGCAACATCAACGTGCTCTGTCTTTGTAGCGTTTACCTTCGGCTGTGAATACGACTTGTTAAGGCACTTGTTATAGTAAGCAATAAGCTGTGATTTTGAGTATGTGAGCGGGTTTTCTGCATTGTTCTGCACGGGAGTCTGTGCGCTGCCCTGCTGCCCTGCTGTGGGCTGGTTAGTGTCGCCGCCAACTACACCCGAGGGATTCTGTGTGTCTCCGCCGTTCACACCCTGCTGTGTATCAACAACACCGTTCGGGTTAACCGTACCCTGTGAGCCGCCGCCCGACAAACCGCCGTTCTGCACGGTGTTGTTACTGTCCTTTACGATGGGCATAACATTGCTTGTAACCTTGTCGATAGATACATTTATTGTCAAACAAACAATCATTACCGCTAAAAGCGAGGATACAACGATTGTGAAAATTTTCCAAGATTTATTCATGATTTTTCTCCTTAAATATATTAGAAACTATTGTATCACAACTTCTGTATGAATTCCATAGATTTTAAAAATATTTTTTAAACTCCGATTTTGGAATAAGTTACCGTTGTTTGTGATGTGCCTGTTACAGACGAACCTTCAAGCTTTACAAGTGTTACACCCGAAAGATTGAAGCGCTGTGTGTAAGAAACCTCAAGGGATGTAAGGCTTGAATCCTTTGCGTTAATTGTTGCCTTGACCTTGATGTCCGAAGCGGTTACGCTCACAGAGCTTGCAGAGGAATTGAAATCTGTAAGTGCTTTGTTTACATCCTCGACAGAGAGGTAATCGTTAGTCAGTTTACAAAGCTGACCCGACTCTTCGCCAGGACTGCTTTCACTCGGGAACTGTGCGGTGATTACAATTGAATTGTCAACCTGCTGTGCAGTAATTGAAGACATATCGTTAACAGTATATCCGCTCTGCGGGAAATTGGCGGCAAAGGAGTCACGGGATGTGTTGTAATTGTAATCAATCGTTACATCCTTTTTGCCGAAAATAGACCTGAAAGCATCGGCGGCATTTGATGCTGTCGAAAGTGTACCGACATTTAATGAATTCACGTTGCACACTGTATGCTTTGTGTAGCGGTAGCAATAAAGCTCAACATACTCGATTGCCGCATTGAGCATTTCGGAAAGCTCATTAGCATCGGTAGGAACTTCGACAATCTCAACGGGTGCGAGTGTTGTGCTTTTATCAGTCTGCGGTTCGGTGCTGTCGGGGTTGTCCGGAGTGTCGGGATTGCACGACACAAGAGAGAAAACCGTGGACAGAACCAGAAGAAGCGATATGAAATTTAATATTCTTTTTTTCATAATATCACCGATAATAAGATTAACTTATAACGGCAAATTTGTCAAGTGTTGTCCTTGCTTATGGGGTGACGTATGAGAAGCCGTGAGAGTGTTTTTGCATTGAACGGAATTAGCGGATAGAGGTAGCCTCTGCCCGTGATTGTCTTGGTAAAAAGCATCTCGACTAAAACAATTAAAATGCCTGCAATAAATCCCCACAGATTAAAGGCGGCAGTTAAAACAAGAATGAATATCCTCGAAAGCTTGAAAGCATAGCCGAGTTCAAAGCTGGGCTGGGCAAAGTTTGCGATAGCGACAAATGCCATAAAAAGAACAACCTCGGATGAGAAAAGCTTTGCAGTAACCGCAAGGTCACCAAGGACAAGTGCGCCGATGACACTGAAGGAATTGCTCAAGGAATTCGGGGTGTTGAGTGATGCCAGCTTGAGTGTATCAATAACTACTTCTATTATGAGAAGCTGAACGATTATCGGGATTGTATATTGTTCTTTGACGGTTATAAATCTGAGCCATTCGGGAATCCAATCGGGGTTACTTATGAGCAGATACCACGTCGGGGAAAGAAGCAGAGCAAGCCCGAAAATCAAGGCACGGATAAATCTTAAATATGTGCCGACAAGGGGCGGAAAATAATAGTCGTTTGTGTCCTGCAAAAATTCAAAAAAGCTCGTCGGTACAATCATCGCCGCAGGAGAGTTGTCCACAAGGACAATAATGCTTCCCTCGGCGATGCAAGCCGCCGCAGAGTCGGGACGTTCGGTGTATCGCACCTTTGGGAATGGGTTAAAAATCTGCTTTTTAACAAGGCACTCAATCAGGCTTTCCTGACTCATAGTGAGTGTATTAACATCAATTTCGCTTATTTTTTTGCGCAGTTTTTTAACTGTTTTCATATCCGCTTTGTTTTCAAGGTAGCAGATAGCAATGTCCGTGCGTGAGCGTTTTCCCGCCTCGTGTACCTCCATAATAAGGTCACGGTCACGGATTCGGCGGCGGATGAGTGCCGTGTTTATGAGCAATGCCTCCACAAAGCCGTCGTGCGCACCACGGAGCACCTTGTCGTTATCGGGTTCTTCAACCGAACGTCGTGGATAATTACGTGTTTTGATTAGAAAGCCTGTTTTGAAGCCGTCAACAATCATAAGAATTGCGCCCGAATAAACAACCTTTGCAATGGTGTTCATATCGGTGCTGATGTCCATTTCGATGTAAGAAACTACACTCTGCACAAACTCTTCAGGAGAGATACCGTCGGGTATCTGCTCGGGTGTACTCATCATAAAATTCATTACACGCTCGGAAATTTCGTTGTTAACGAAGCCGTCAATATAATATAACTTAGCTTCACGCTTGGTAACGTGAAAGCGTGTGTTTACGACATCATAGTTTTTGCCGACCTTGAAATACTCGTCGAGCATTTTTTCATTATCATAAAAATTATCCGAAAATAATACTTCTGCGTTCATCAGCATACCTCACTTTTAAAGTATTATTTTCGGATTTTTGAAAATTATTCCTATCTGTATCTTTGGTAAAGGTCAATTATTGCGTTCCATGTAATCGGCCCGACCTGACCCGTAGGTTCAAGTCCGTTAAGACGTTGGACTGCCTCAACCGCCGCTCTGGTGCGTGGACCGTAATCGCCGTCAACGGTGACAAGCGGAACAGAGTTGTTGTTTTGAGCAATTACACGCAAAAATGTCTGCAGCTGCCGCACAACATTGCCTGTGGCTCCCGTGGTGATGAAATAGCCGGGATAAATAAGGTTTGAGTAACTTTTATACTCGGGCGGTAACGTGTCTATAATGCCCTCGTAAGCGTTTTGCAGAGCATTCCACGTATTTCTGCCGACAATTCCGTCAACGGGCAAGCCGTAAAGATTCTGGAAAGTGAGAACTGCATCGTAGGTCTCCTGACCGAAAATTCCGTCAACGTTAATCACGGGCAAATTCGGATTAAAAAAGCCGAGAAATGCAAGATAATACTGCAATGTGCGAACCGGAACGCCGCTGTCCCCTCTTCGCAGGACACGGGAAAACTGACGTTCAACATCGCTTAAGGAAAGACCCTCGGAATAAAGCTCCGACAGACCTTTGACTCCGTTGAAAATATATTTTATCTTGTACCAGGTATCCTTGCCGACGATGCCGTCCTGCGCAAGATTAAAAATGCTTTGGAAACGTCTTACCGCCGCAAGAGTATCTTCTTCAAAAATACCGTTCGGGTTGGAAATTCTCGGAATTGACGGATAGTTGATAGCTATGCGGTTAAGCTGACGCTGAATGTCGCTTACATCTTCGCCTACACTTCCTAGCCGCAAGGGAATTCCCGGATAAGACGGGACATTAGCCGAAATGGGGGCATTTCGTACAAGGTTGATGTCGTTACCGTAAAAGTCCTGCAAAATTGCATAAGGTGTCAAGCCACGCTCGGCAAGCGGGACTGTACCCCATTGTGAAAGTCCCGGACAGTCAAAGCCTGCACAATATTGTGCGAAAAAGGGCTGTACCTGCCCCTGTTTGACGATATAGTCGTTAAAAATCTCGTCCACAATTCGGCTGATGTTTTCAAAAATATCTCTGTCCTTGACAAAAGCCTGGTCAAACTGTGTTGAGTTTGTTATATCAAAATTATATCCACGTGAGCGGTAGTATTCAGTAAAAACCCTGTTTAAAGCATAGCTTATCTGTGCATATATGTTGGCTCTAATTGCATTTTCAGGCCAGGTGGGATAAATCTCACTCGAAGCCACGTTTTTGATGTAATCAGGAAACGAAACCCTTATATTTTCGGCATTTGAATCGGGTCTGCCGAGGTGAACGGTGATGAATTCGGGAATGGTTGGTGTATCTGCAACAGCCATTATCTTTCACCTCCGAAAAGGGTCATTGTCTCAAACGGAACAACGGTCTGATTTGGTGTGCCACCGCTTCTGCTCAACGGGACAAGCTCAACAGGTTGAATGGACTTGACGGAATCAAAAACAGGTATACCTGTAAAAACAGCGGGTGAAAAATCCTGACGGTTTACACGCAAGCCGTAAACTGCAAAGGGCTCAACTGTGCTGTTCTCGTCAAACGAAAGTGAACTGTTGGGAGCCGGCAGGCTGATATCGTCCACCACTCCGTCAACATCGGTAACTCCGCTGAAAACCTCCCTCTCTCCGTTCGCCAGCGGAACAAAAACACGCACGGAAGCGTTACTGACGGGAAAGGTACGGTCTGCGGAAAAAACCTGCACCCGCAGAAGCCCTCGGGACTGATTATTGTTAAGGAACTCCTCGTAATTTGCAAAAGGAACCCGTGTCGTAATGACAGCCTGCGGCTCTTCGGGAACAGTCTGTTCCGTTTGTTGAGGCTCGGGCTGTGCCATAACAGCACTCGTTTCCCTGTACTGCGTGTCTTGAGAAACATTATGTACAAGGCTTTGCTTTGAAAATTCCAAAAGTTCTCTGCGATATTTTTCTATCATATCTTCAAAATTGTGCATTTAAAAACCTCCTTCGCTTACATACTATGCGAAGGAGGCTGTAACTGTTATTTTTTATTTGTCTGGTTAGCACCGTAGCCATAGCCGTAGCTACCGTAACTGCCGTATCGTCCGTACCTGCCATACTTGCCGTATTTGCCGTACTTTGAACCGTATCTGCCGGTTTTGATTGTTGCTTCTTCGTCGCCGTTGAAGATACAACCGACAATTTCTGCACCATTTGAGTCGATGTCTTCAACAGACATACGAATTCTTGCAAAAGGTGCTGTATCCGAACGGACAACAATGATAGCTGCATCGGCAAAGCCTGAAATGATAGATGCGTCTGTAACGATGCTTGCAGGAGCTGTATCAATGATGATGTAATCGAACTCCTCACGGATGCCGTGGATAATTTCTTCTGTGCTCTTCATTGAAAGAAGCTCTGACGGGTTGGAAACGGGTCTTCGGTCAGCAAGAACGTAGAGATTAAATGTCTTTATGAGCTTGATTGCATCGGTAATGGATGCTTCCTCTTTAATAACATTTGCAAGACCGTAGCCTGTGTCGGGAAGAGAGAGGATTTTTGAAATCGAGGGATTTCTTAAGTCAGCATCGATAAGGAGAACTGACTTGCCGTTTTCTGCAAGAGAAAGTGCGATATTGGCAGAAACAGTTGTTTTACCCTCGTTTTCGCAGGCACTTGTAACAAGATAAACCTTGTTACCTGTCTTTGCAGAGTTGCTTTCAATCTTTGTACGGATAGCCTTGTAGGTTTCAATGAAAGAGAAGCCTGTTTTTCTGTCCGCAATAAGAAGTCCTTTTGTTGTTTTATTTTTGTTGGTAACAAACTGAACAGAGCCGAGAACGGGAATGTGAAGCTTTTCGCTGAGCTCGTCTGCACTCTTGACTGTATCTTTAATTATAAAGATGATGAGAACGAATACACAGTAAACAAGCACGCCGAAAACTGCGCTGATTGTTGCGATGACAAGAGGTGAACGGTCAACCTCTGCTGCTGTTGCCTTAACCGGAGTTTCACAGACATTGAGCTGTGCGTTGGGGTAAATTTCCTCAACAACATCGGCATAAACATCAACAACAGCCTTTGCAATGTTGTAGGAAGTGTCGGGACTCTCTGTCTTTACACGAAGCTCGATTGCGTTGGTTGATGCAACGGTTTCAACAGTGATGCTTCTGTCGATAAGCTCGTAAGAAAGATTTCCCGGACAAGCCTCACGGACTGCCTCCTTAAGCACACGACCGGAGAGAATGTATTTGAAAGTGTTGGTAATGTTAATCTGTGCGGAAACAGCAGAGTTTTCAACTGCCTCGTTTTCAGAAAGTGTGTTGACGATGAAAGAAATATCTGAAGTGTAGGTTTCTTTACTTGTAATCTTTCCGACAACACCGCCGAGGAGACCGCAGATGATGGCAATTGCAACAATTATCCACATCTTTTTGGAAAGCTCAAGCAAATAACCGATGATATTTAGTTCAAATCCCTTTTGTTTTGTTGAACTGTCGTAGTTATTCAAAGTAATTCCTCCGTTCTTTTTTGGTTAAAATTATTGTTTTGAATATACTGATATTTTCTGCCGTCCATTTCGCCGACATAGGTTGCGGCATAAGCAATTGCTATGACGACGTGGGGCATTTTTGAGTTGTAGGTAACAAGACCTGTTTCAAGCACCATAAGCAAAAGCATAAAGCACAGGAACATAAGGTTCATTCGGCTCTTGTTAACAAACGCACCCTTGAAAAGCTTGATGATTACTACAAAATACAGCGAATAGTAAGAGAAGAAGCCAACCAGACCCAACTCACTTAAAATCTGCCAGTAATTATTATGGCTGTAAACACCCTCGAGCTTGTAAACCTCGTCAATAATTTTTGCAAAGTTACCCATTCCCTTGCCCCAGATGGGCGATTCGGAGAACATCTCCTGCGCAAGCTGAATGTAGTAAGAGCGCATATAAAGGCTGTTGTCTACCTTATGAGTTCTGTTTTCAAACCAGAAAGTGAGCATCGACTCGAAGCGTTTACCGATTGTGTTGTAGGCATTTTCATCGGTCATAATGTAAAATACAACAGTAATTGCCAACGCCAGCACAAGAAGGATGTTAAAGAAATAATTTCTCTTATAGGTTGAAAAAAGAACAAACAGCAGCGGACCTGCAATGGATGCAAACATTGCTTTTCTCGAGCCTGAAAGAATAACAAAACCTAAAAACAATGCGACAAGCAAAAAGTAGCTTTTTTTACCTTTTGAGTAAAACTCATAAAACGCCATAAGCTCGGCACAGAACACGAGAAACGCAACGCCGTTGGAGTTTGAGCCACTGAAATGCGAGCCCATATAGCCGTCAGACCAATCTTCAAAAGGAACATAGGTAAGCTCAATTAAAACAATAGCCGTCATCGAAAGGATATACAGTTTAATAATCCTTTCCAAGTCCTCGGGTGTGTCGACATAAATCGAAACAGAGGTTATCATCGCTATAATGACGACCATTCGTAAAAAGTATGATGCCATATCTGTGTCGATATACGATGACCATAAACAGGAAATTGCTGAATAAGCCGTAAAAAGAGTATACCACACTGTGTTGTACGGAAGGATTACACGCTTGTCACGTCTGCCAATCCACAAAAGCATTGAGGCCAGAAGCATCATTATGCCTGTTGCCGTACCGATAAACTTAACGTCGTTAAAAGCGAACAGCGTAACTGCATTCAGAACAAAGCATATTTCATAAATTGTACGTGCGGTGCTCTCTTTATTACCTTCAATCTTAAGAACACCTTTTTTTAAAGAGACCATATCGCACCCCTTTAATAAACACTTTTATATAAACTCAACCGCAAATCTCTTTTGCGAAGGATGTAAAATTCTTTTCTGCATCGAAATTATCTTCCCAGAAGGTGCGTGCATTTTTGCGCATTGCAGCTCTTTCTTCCTTCGAGGAAAGGATAATTTCTTTGATTTTTTCTGCAAGCTCTTCATCTGTGAAGTTTTCGGAGATAAGCATACCGTTAAATCCGTCCTTTACAATTTCGCCGACACCACCGACATCCGTTGCAAGAACGGGAATCGAATAGGACATAGCCTCCATCATAGAAACAGGCAAGCCCTCAGTTGTGCTTGTATTCACAAGCAGGTCAGTTTTTTGCGACCTGTAAAAAGCCTTTACCTCTTCGTTTGAAATTCTGCCTGCAAGATTCACCTGCATAAAGCCGAGCTTGCTGTCACAGATTTCTTTGACAGTCTGCATTGTTTCGCCGTCTCCGAGGTGTGTCCATCGGATTTCACCGATATTCTCGTCCTTGAGAAGTGCAAGAGCAGAGGCAATTCTGTCAATACGCTTGAGAGGAATCATTCTAGAACACGAAACTATATGAAAGCAGTCCTCGTTCATCTCAGAAAGTCCGTCATCAAGCGTGCCGAGATAGCGGTGCTTGACCTTATCACGGAACTCGGGATAGCTTTCAAGAATGTACTCCTCGCCGTTGATTGAACAAGGGTAAAGCATATCTACCTTTTCGAGAAGATATCTTCTTTTTGGAATATAGTTGATAAAATTCGCATGACGGTAAACGTCGTGACCGTGCGCACGGGAAACGAATTTTATGTTTTTACATTGTGGAGCGATTTCATCGTAAATTTTGCTTGCGACAAGTGCCGCAACAAAAAACCAATAGCTGTAAACCGTAATGCTGTCGTATTGGCTGAAATCGTATTTTTTGAGTATATCCTTGCAAAGTGCGTATTCACGCTCGCCTCTTGCAGAGAAGTACTCGTAAAAAAGACGGTGTTTTATGCTCTGTTTTGCTTCGTCCTCCAAATCCTTTGAAGGCAGAACAGAATTCAAAGCACCTTTAAAAAGCGAAATTGCACGACCGACTTTTTTGGGGATTGTTGTGATGTTGTAGCAATCAAAATTGTCGGGCACTTTTCGGGTTAAGGTTTCATTTTTGTTGAGGCTGATTGAAAGCGTGATTACCTTGTCAAACTGCTTTGACAGGAAAGGAGCTTCAGGCTCCAAAAACGTTTCCTCAATAGAATACGGATATAAATTTGTCAAAAGTATCAAACAGCTTTTCACAGATATGCTTCCTTCCGTATTATACAAATACACTTAATTGTAACACTTTTTCGACACATTGTCTATACCTTACGAAAACTTTGTCGTTAAAATCGTTTAATTATCACCGATTTCTTTGACAATCTCTTTGTAATGGTTACCCTTGTGTTCAAAGTTTCTGTAAACATTGTAGCTTGGTGCGGCAGGTGAAAGCAGGCAGGTTTTGCCCTTTGCCGTAAACTTGAATGCCGCCTCAACCGCCTCTTGCATTGTTTCAACGGGGACAACGTTTTTCTTTGTACCCATTGCAAGAAGAGCTTTACAGATTTTGGTGCCTGTTTCGGGCATACCGATGATATTGTTTATCGGACACTCATCAAGGTAAGTGATAAAATCGTCGTAGGTTATTCCTCTGTCAAGACCGCCGAAAATGAGTGTATCTATATTGCCAAGTGCATCAACTGCACACTCGACAGCGTGAGGAATTGTAGCGATGCTGTCGTTGTAGAACGAAATACCCTTGAACTCACCGACAGGCTCCATTCTGTGCGGAATGCCTGTGAATTTTTCGACACCACGTACAACAGCATCATCATCTGCACCAAAAAGACGTGCAACAGCCTCGGCAAAGAAAATGTCCTGGTGGCAATGCTTGCCGATAAGTCTTGAATTGAGTGTTGTGAGGTTCTGCTGAAAATCATTTTTCGGTTCGGCGCTGACAGCAATTTTTTTGCTCTTGTATTGTGAGAAATCAATAAGACCGTCAACATCCTGGTCAGCGTTATAAATAAGGTAGTTTTCCTCTGTCTGGTGATTGACGATGTTGAGCTTTGCGTTGATGTAGCCTCTGTAACCGTCGTAGTGGTCAAGATGCTCCTCGTAAATATTGGTAAAGACCGCAACATCAGGAGAAGTGCGGCAGAACTCGAGCTGGTGGCAGGACATTTCAATTACTGCAACCTTGCCGTCGCACTCGTCGATGATATCAAAAACAGGAACACCGATATTGCCCACAAGGTAAGCGTCACAACCTGCCTCGCTGACGAGGTTGTAGATAAGGGTTGAGGTTGTTGTTTTGCCCTTTGTGCCCGTGATACCGATTTTTTTGCACGGTGCAAACTGCAGGAACAAATCTACCTGACAGGTGATGAGCACGTTTTCGGGGATTTCGATATTAACAATCGGCACACCCGGGGTTTTGATAACAAGCTCGTAATCAAAAACCTTATCCATATATCCGTCACCCGTGAGGAGAGTCACGTTTTTATCTTCTATTGAAATTTCCTTTTTATCCGCAATTGCAAGCGGTTTTTCGGGAAAATACTTTCTTATATAATTATAGGTAGACACGCCTTCCCTGCCGAAGCCGAGAATGACAATGTTTTTATCCTTTAAAAATTCAATTAAGCTCTGACACATAAGAATTCATCTCCAATGAATAATACAATTCTGAAATCAGAATTCACATTCAGCATTACAACGCTGTGTACGGATAAGCGAGCCTTTTTCGACAGCGCCGTTTTCCGCACCGCACCACGGACAATAGATGTGATCCATAGGTGCAGAGAGGTCGGTTGAAAGCGGAATGCTTGTATCACGGACAACCTCAAAGCGTTTGTAGCAACAATCACATTGTTTTTTCATTTTTTCAACTCCAAAAAAATCGGGCGGTTTGCCCGCCCGTTATGTAATTATCTGTTTGAGCCGAAAAGACTCTGGCGTGCTTTGCGGATTTCGGCAATATTTGAAGAGAGAACCTCGTCGCTGTTTCTCATAATGTCCTCAACAAACTCAGCGGCACCGCTGCGAATCTCGGTTGCCCACTTGTCTGCCTTTGACTTGACATCAGCTGCCTGGTTGTTGGCATCAAGAAGGATTGAGTCAGCCTCCTTGCGTGCGTTACCGAGCATCTTTTCTGCCTCTGCCGCCGCCTGTGCTCTTACACGGTCGGAATACTCGTGTGCAAGACGTGCGATTTCTGAATTTTCTACCATCTGACGTGCCTGCTCTGCCGCCGCATCAACTGTTGCGTTAGCGTTTGTTTCAGCAGTTGCAACGATTGAAGCTGCCTTTTCCTTTGCCTCGGCAATGATGCCGTCAGCCTCTGTCTGTGCAGAAGAAACGATTGATGAAGCCTCGTTATTAGCCTTTGTGATGAGATTATTGTGGTGTGCAACAACCTCCTGTGCTTTTTCAATCTCTATGGGTAAATCGTAGCGAATGTCCTCAACGCACTGCTTGATTACCTCTGCATCAACTGCAATTTTTCCTCCTGAAAGAGGGATTTTACTGCCTGTTTCAAGCGTATCCTCAATCTTATCAAGTAAACCCTGTACATTCATCTCTCAATCATCCTTTCTTCTTTATGCCTTTGACAATATCTTCATATACCTCGGGGGGTACAAATTTTGAAACATCTCCGCCAAGCTCGCAAACCTGCTTTACAATGCTGGAGGAAAGGTACATATAGTCGGCACCTGCCGTTACAAAAACAGTTTCAACATTCGGGTTGAGCTCCTTGTTGGTGAGTGCCTGCTGGAACTCATCCTCAAAATCTGAAACAGCCCGCAAGCCCTTGACAATGGCGTTTGCACCGTGAAGCCTTGCATACTCTGCAAGCAAGCCGTCGTAATAGTCCACACGGACATTCGGAATATCCTTTGTACAACGGCTGATTAACTCGACCCTTTCTTCGTGAGTAAAGCAACCGACAGGCTTCTTATGGTTTATCATAACAACGACTATGACCTCGTCAAAAAGCTTAGCCGCTCTTTTGATTACGCTCAGGTGACCGTTGGTTATGGGGTCAAAGCTGCCCGGATAGATAACTCTGCTCATTCTTCGTCATCTCCTATCCTGTAAACCGACAAGGCAAGCTTGCCGTATTTATAGCTGCGGTAGAGAACGAACTTTCCTGCCTTTTCGGGCATTTCTTCGCCGTGGGGATGTTCACAGACGATTACACCGCCGTCGTTTGTAACCTCCGCCGCAAATGGAAGTGCCTTTTGCAAAAGTCCTTTTGAATAAGGAGGATCCATTAAAATTATGTCAAATTTCTTTTTGCTGTTTTTAAGAAATGTCAGCGCATCGGTCTGCAACACAGCAGAATTCTTGTGAAGTCCCGTTGTTAGAAGATTTGATTTGATTACGCTTACCGCATCCTTGCTCAAATCCGTAAATGTTGCATAAGCCGCACCACGGCTGAGTGCCTCGATACCAAGCTGACCCGAGCCTGCAAAAAGGTCAAGAACCTCCCTGCCCTCGATTTCAAACTGTATTATGCTGAATATTGCTTCCTTAACTCTGTCGGTTGTCGGACGTACATCCTCGCCCTCGAGAGTTTTAAGAACCCGACCTCTTGCCGAACCTGTTATTACTCGCACAGTCAAAGCTCCTATCTTTTTTATTTTACATTTTATTATCACATTTTTGGCGGTGTGTTGTCAACATTTTTTCTAAAATAATCAAAAACTTTTTGCGCTGTGGCACGGTTTATCCCCTCCGCCTTGCAAAGTTCGTCAACACTCGCCTTTTTAATTGCGGAAATTGTCTTGAAATGTCGCAAAAGAGCCTTACTCTTTTTCTCGCCGATACCCTCAATTTTTGTAAGGGTTGCGTTGAGCATGGACTTTTTATGCTTCTGGTGGTGGTAGGCAACCGAATAGCGGTGAACCTCCTCCTGAATTGTGGAAATGAGTGTGAAAGCCTGACGCTTTGAATTGATTGCAATTTCGCCGCCGTCAAAGGCTATTGCACGTGTGCGGTGCTTGTTATCCTTGACCATACCGTAAACGGGAATATCAAACCCGAAGGCTTTTACAATCGGCAAAACCGCATTGACCTGACCGATGCCGCCGTCAAGCAGAATAAGGTCGGGCAAAATACCGAAGCCTTCCTCGGTATCCTTTTCCTCAACATATCGGTTAAGACGGCGTGACATAACCTCTGCCATTGAAGCATAGTCGTCCTGACCCGAGAAGCCTTTGATTGAAAAACGGCGGTAATTTTTCTTGTAAGGAAGTCCGTTTTTGAAAACGACCATACCTGCAACGTTGTCACTGCCTGCGGTGTGAGAAATATCGTAGGATTCAATCATAACAGGCGGTTTCGGAAGATTTAAAAGACGTGCAAGCTCGTCCAGAGCGGCTGTCGCCTTTCCGCTTCTGCCCATTGAAAGAGCAAGCTTTTGCGACGCATTGTTGCGGCACATTGTAACAAGCTCGAGCTGTCTGCCCCTTTGCGGAATGTTGATTTCTACCTTTTTGCCTGCAAGGTCAGTCAGCCACTTGTTAAGAAGCTCGACATCACTCACCTCGCCGTCCACGGTGACGTGCTTGGGCACGGTGCGACCCATTGAATAAAATCGGGTTATAAGCTCGTGTCTTGTTTCGGGAAGTGAATCAATTTCGCTGAAAATAAACCACTCGTTGTCACGCAGTCTGCCGTCAAAGAAGCGAAGCACGGAAAGGCAGTACTTGTCCTCCGCCTGTGCCAATGCAAAAACATCCTGTTCCTTTACGTCAGAGCCTGCGACCTTTTGCTTTTCGTTAACCTTTTTGATAGAGTTGATTCTGTCACGCAGTTTTGCCGCTTTTTCAAACTCAAGATTTTCGGCGGCTTCTTCCATTTCCTGCGTCAATTCGGCAACAATTTTTGAGCTGTCGCCCTGCAAAAACTTGACAGCGGAATTGACAGCCTCGTTATAATCCTCACAACTGATTTTTCGTGCACACGGAGCAGAGCATTGCTTGATAAAATAATTAAGACACGGTCTGCCCTTGCCGATTTCACGGGGAAAGCTCTTGTTGCAACGGGGAAGCATAAATATTTTTAACGCTTCGTCAACCGATGAAGTTACGCTGAAAGAGCTTGTATATGGTCCGATGTAGCGTGCGTTATCGTTTGACTTCTGCTTAACAGCGCTGATTTTCGGCCACTCGCCTTTTGTGATTTTGATATAAGAATAGCCTTTATCATCCTTTAAAAGAATGTTGTATTTAGGGGAATACTGCTTAATGAGTGAGCATTCAAGGACAAGAGCCTCAAACTCGCTGTCGGTTAAAATATAGTCGAAATCGTTGACGTTTTCGACCATTTTGCGCACCTTGACGGAATGAGTGTTCTGTGAGCCGAAATACTGGCTGACACGGTTTTTGAGTGCTTTTGCCTTGCCCACATATATTATTTTCCCTTTTTCGTTTTTCATTAAATAAACGCCCGGGGTTTTTGGTAGAGCCATTGCTTTTTTTCTTAACTCCTGTATTTCCGTAAAACTCACCTCCTAAAGAAAAAAGGTTGCCGTATTAAAGCAACCTTTAAAAAACTGAAATTAAATTATACAGCAAAACCTGAATTTACAAGCTTAACAAGCTCTTCAACAGCCTGCTCCTCGTCAGGACCTGCTGCGATAACCTTAATGGTTGTGCCGCCGTCGATACCCAAAGAAAGCACGCCAAGCAAGCTCTTTGCGTTTGCACGACGCTCCTCTTTTTCAATCCAGATTGATGACTTGAAACAATTAGCCTTCTGAATGAAAAATGTAGCCGGACGAGCGCTTAAGCCAACCTGATTCTGAACTGTAACTTCTTTCTCAAACATAACTTATATCTCCCAATCCAAATAAATTCAAACTATCAGTTTATTACTTGTTAATTATTATATCACAAAACTTTTTATCGTCAACAAATAAACTTCACTTTAAAAATAATTCGGCTTGTAGTCCAAACTTGAAGTTTTTTGAAACCCTTTGTTTGTGCAGATTTACTATGGGGTATCAAACATTTTAATGCAGAATGACTATTTTTTACTTGCTGTTTTTAAGAGTTTCCAAAAATTGCTTGTCTTTTTTGTCTAATTCTGCCGACTCGAGCATATCAGGACGGCGCTCATAAGTACGTTTCAGTGACTGTTCCCTGCGCCATTTGTTTATATTGGCATGGTGACCCGACAAAAGCACATCAGGCACTTTTTTGCCGTGCCATTCGTACGGACGTGTATACTGCGGATATTCAAGCAGGGAGTTGTAGTGGCTTTCCTCTTCAAATGCAACATCATCTGCAAGCACTCCGGGAAGCATACGGGAAATGCTGTCTGCAAGGACGAGCGCAGGAAGCTCACCGCCCGTTAAAACATAGTCACCGATTGAAATTTCTTCATCAACAATTTCTTCGATAACTCTTTCGTCAATGCCCTCGTAGTGACCGCAAAGGATTGCGATATTATCAAGCTCTGCCAGCTCCTTGACCCTATCCTGAGTCAGAGTTTTGCCCTGCGGAGACATATAAATAAGGTGCGGACGACTGCCGATTTTTTCTTCCAGATCGCAAAAGCAATCGTAAATCGGGTCAACCTGCATAATCATACCGAGACCGCCGCCGTAAGTGGTATCGTCCACACGTCGATGCTTGTCTTTTGAATAATCCCTGATATTTACGCAGTTTATTTCAACAAGTCCGCTTTCTCTTGAACGTCCGATAATGCTTTCGTCAAGCACACGCTCGCACATTTCGGGAAAAAGCGTCATTATATCAATTCTCATCGTCAAAAATTCCTCTCAAAGGCTTGATTTCAACCCTGTTTGCGGCAACATCGACGTTAATTACAACATCCGGAATTGCAGGAATAAGATACTCCCTGCCCTCTTTTGTGATGTGCCACACGTCATTTGCGCCTGTTTCGCTGACATCGGATAAGGTACCGTAGCAAACCGAACTGTCATCAGCATCAACAACGTCACAGCCGATAAGCTCGGAAATAAAATATGAGCCCTTTGCAATTTTTGCATCTGCACGCTTGATGAAAAGCACACGGTTACGCATTGCAGAAGCCGCCTCGACGGTGTCGATACCGTCAAGCTTTAAAATGACAACATTGCCATGAGGTCTTGCGGAAATGACTTTAACGCTTTTCTCCCCACTATTATCATAGTACAAAGTTTTAAATTGTTTCATAAATTCGGGACCGTCTGCCCACGGGTTAACACGCATTTCACCACGCACACCGTGAGTGCCGACAATCTGACCGACCTCGAGATATTCTTTAATCATAAAAACACCTGAAATATCGCTGCCGGGATTTCCATAGGAAACCCCGGCAATCAGCTTTAGTCAATTTCAACAGAAATCTTCTGCTCGTTACGGTTTGCGGCTGAACGCATAACTATTCTGATAGCCTTTGCAATTCTGCCCTGCTTACCGATTACACGTCCCATATCGTCGGGAGCAACATGAAGATGATAAACGATTACGCCTTCCTCATCGGGCTCGTCAACAACTACGGAAACTGCGTCCGGGTCGTTTACAAGACCCTGAGCAATCTGTGTCAATAACTCTTTCATCTTTTAACTCTCCTCTGAGTAATTATTTGATGATGCCGTTTTTCTTGAAGAGATCCTTAACTGTGTCTGTGGGCTGAGCGCCGTTTGCAAGCCACTTTGCAGCCTTTTCAGCATCAATTTTAACCTCTGCAGGCTCTGTCATCGGGTTGTAAGTACCGATCTCGTCAATGAATCTGCCGTCACGGGGATACTTTGAATCTGCTACAACTACACGATAGAAAGGAGCTCTCTTTGCACCCATACGACGAAGTCTGATTTTAACCATGATAAATTCCTCCAAAATAAAAAATAAATAAAATTTTATATATCAATCACGCAATGTGAATTGTGCGTGTCGACAACTTAAATATTAAAGCCTTTAAGCGCTGAAAGGTCTGGTCTGCCGTGGCGGCGTTTCTTACCCTTACCGTTGAGCTGCTTGAACATTTTTTGCATCTGCTTGTGCTGTGAGAGAAGCCTGTTGACAGCCTCAACCTCCTGACCGCAACCCTGTGCGATACGGCGTTTTCTTGACGGGTTGAGAATCTCCGGCTTTTCACGCTCCTGCGGTGTCATCGACTGGATGATTGCACGGATTCTGTCGAACTGACGCTCGTCTATATCAACGTCCTTAATCTGCTTTTCCATACCGGGTATCATAGAGAGGGTGTCTTTGATTGAACCCATCTTACGCACCTGCTCAAGCTGATCCATAAGGTCGTTGAGGTCAAACTTGTTCTGGCGAAGCTTCTTTTCAAGCTCCATTGCCTTTTTCTCGTCAAGTGCGATTTCTGCCTTTTCGATAAGAGAAAGCATATCGCCCATACCGAGAATTCTTGATGCCATACGGTCGGGGTGGAAGATGTCGAGGTCGGTAAGCTTTTCACCGATACCGACAAACTTAATCGGCTTGCCCGTAACTGCTCTTGTTGAAAGAGCCGCACCGCCTCGTGTATCACCGTCGAGCTTTGTGAGCACAATACCGTCAATTCCGAGTGCATCGTTGAATGAGGTTGCAACATTAACCGCATCCTGACCTGTCATTGAGTCAACAACAAGGAGGATTTCGTGCGGCTTAACCTCCGCCTTGACGTTCTTAAGCTCGGTCATAAGCTCCTCGTCAATATGGAGACGACCTGCTGTATCAAGGAAGACGTAGTCGTAACCCTGGTCTTTTGCGAGCTTTATAGCCTCACGTGCGATTTCAACGGGATTAATCTGACCCATTTCAAAAACGGGGACTCCGATGCTTTCACCGACAACCTGCAACTGCTTGATAGCGGCAGGACGGTAAATGTCGCAGGCTACGAGCAAGGGTCTGTGGCCCTCGTTCTTGAGTCTCAACGCAATTTTTGCACTGTGAGTTGTTTTACCTGAACCCTGAAGACCGCACATCATAACGACTGTCGGCGGATGATTTGCAATCGCAAGGCGGGACTTTGTTCCGCCCATAAGGTCGGTAAGCTCTTCTTTAACTATTTTAATAACCATCTGGGCAGGTGTAAGACTTTCCATAACCTGCTCACCGACGGCTCTTTGACTAACCTTTTCGGTGAAGTCCTTGGCAACCTTGTAGTTAACGTCTGCTTCGAGCAACGCAAGGCGAACCTCACGCATTGCACTCTTAACATCGGCTTCTGTCAAGGCACCCTTGCTTTTCAGTCTTTGAAAAGCGGCTTCGAGTCTGTCTGAAAGGCCCTCAAATGCCATAAGTAGGTACCACCTTTTTAAGAATAATTCTCCGTAAGAAGTGTCTGTGCAATTGCTTTGATTTTAGCTGTGCTGTCGTTCACTTCCATGGAAAGGGAATTTTTGCGGTTATATATTGCGATTTCCTCGGCGTATTCGATAATCTCGCTTAAGCCGATTTTCATATTTTCAAACCTGGAAACAAGTCCGAGACGTTCTTCCATTGACATAAGCTGGCTTTCAGCCCGCTTGATGGCATCACGCACACCCTGACGTGTTATTCCCTCGTCTGCGGCAATTTCTGAAAGTGAGAGGTCATCGTTGTAATAGTAACTGATAAAACTGCGTTGCTTGTCCGTTAGCATATCGCCGTAAAAATCAAGCAAGAGTGTTATATCAAGATTCTTACTCACAACTAAAACTCCTTTACAAAAATGCCTGTAAAGTTTTTTTCTTTACAGGCACAGATTATACATTATGTAAGGCTTCTTGTCAAGCCTTTTTTCGGATATTTTTGATAATGTTTTCCACCTCTGTTTGTGGAAACCTATGTTGAAAACCGATTTCTTATCCACATCTTGTATTTTGCGGCTGTTTTAGCCTCTGTATATGCGCAAAGGGTGTGGAAAACTGTGTTGAAAGTGTTTAAAATTTATTTTTCAGGTAATCCTTTGCCATTTGTGCCGCTGTGACGGAGAGGTCGTTAAAGCACTCTTTTTTGAGTATTTCAAAGGGCTTGCCGACTGTATCGGTTACATAGACCTTGCGGATTTTTGAGCTTTGAGGCAGGTTGATTTTGCATCTGCCTGCAACTGCAACCACAGGAGTGTCGCCCGAAAGCTCGGCTACGCTTGACGGAGCTTTACCGAGAAGTGACTGCTCGTCAAAACAGCCCTCGCCCGTTATTACAAGGTCGGCTGACTTTGCAAGAGTGTGCAGACCCATTGAATGAAGCACGGTTGGCGCACCCTTGACAAGGCTTGCACCGAGGAAGCTGACGAGTGCGAAACCGAGACCGCCTGCCGCTCCTGCGCCCTCGAGAAGTGAGTTGTCGATGCCGATTGTTTCTTTTGTTACAGAAGCAAGGTTTCGAAGTCCGTTGTCAAGAATTCTGACTGTATCCTCGTTCGCACCCTTTTGCGGCGCAAACACATAAGCCGCACCGTCTTTGCCGTAAAGCGGACTTACGACATCGCAGAGGACTTTTATTTCGGTTGATTTAAGTCGGGAATCCAAGCCGTTTAAATCGATTTTTCGAACCTCACAAAGACCTGCGCCGTTGAGCGGAACCTCGTTATTATCTTTATCCAGAAACTTTGCGCCGAGTGCCGCCGCACAGCCCATTCCGCCATCGTTTGTAGCACTGCCGCCGATGCCGAGCAAAATCTTTTTGCAGCCCCTGTCAAGAGCCGCTTTTATAAGCTCGCCTGTGCCGTAGGTGGTTGTGAGCAACGGATTTTTGTTTTCACCGACAAGGGGCAGACCGCTTGCCGCCGCCATTTCAATCACCGCTGTCCCGTCGGGCAAAATGCCGTAGAAGGAATTTATTTTGTTGAAATATGGGTCATTCACCGTAACGCTGACACGCTCTCCGCCGCCGAAAAGAAGCGCATCTACCGTGCCCTCACCGCCGTCCGCAACAGGCAGGCAACGTACATCGAGAGTTGGGTCAGCCTTGAGAAATTCTTTTTTGATTGTTTCGCAAACTTCAATTGCGGTCATTGTGCCCTTAAAAGAATCGGGTGCAATAATTATCATAAAATCACCTGAAACAAAAAGGGACGATATTTACCGTCCCTGAAAATCTATTAAAGTTCAAAGTCCTCTTTTGTAAAGCTGCCCATACTCTTACGGCGTGGCGGTACTCTCTTTAAAGGGTCGTATTTAAAACTGCGGCAATTTGAATCAAGCTGTCTGATGCCTGTTTTAACGCAGAGGACAGTTTCGCCATCGGGCGACAAAATGCCGTGCGCACAGATTCCGCACGCAGGAGCGGTTTCTTTATTAAGAACGGATTTTCTCATTTTCATCATCCTAAACTTCAAACGTTTTCAGTATTATATCATATTATCCCGTCTGTTTCAAGTGAGCGTTTTTGCTTTGTTATCAATGATAAGGAATGCACACAATATGAGCATTGCGGCGGCGGCAGGAGCGGAGACGGAAAAGGCGGCAGGCAAGACATCGGCATTGGCAGAAAAAACGCTTACCTCGCAAGGAAAGAACCTGAAAAGAACTACGGCAACGGCTGTTGCAAGTCCGCCGTGAACAAGACGGGATAAAAAGAAATGAGTTAATCTGAGCCCTGTAGCTTTTACAAAGGGGAAAAGCTGACAATGAACTGACAAGCCTGCCCAGCCCATTACAAGTGCCTGCACGCTGACGGGAAACATCTTTGATGCCGCCGAACATCCGCTTGTGACTTCGGTTATCATATTCAGCCAGACAAGTGTGTTTTCGTTAAGCGGAAGTTTTTTGATAAATACATTTATGCACGAAAAAATCAAAATCCAACCGCACATCATAAGAATTGAATTTGTACCTTGCATTATGCTCTGCGATGCTACGCTCGGGTCAAATACAATCTCTGCCCTTTTTAAATCCAATTTTTCGCTGTCAAAAAAGCGTAGAAAAACACCGATAAAAAGTGAGGATATGAGCATTGAAAGGTAAAGTATTATGCCTGCTCTTCGGCTCGAAAACATAACCGCTCCGACCGTACCTATCACAAATGCAGGCCCTGCGTTAACACAAAAAAGCATCATTCGCTTGCCTTGGCTTCGGGTGATTTTTTCGCCCTCGAGAAGCTGTGCCGTCATTTTTGCTCCGACGGGATAGCCGCCGACAGCACTCATAAAAACTGCACAGCCCGCACTTCCGGGTAAATTCAAAACAAATTTTGTGATTGGCGCAAGAAAGTTACCGATAATATCACAAAGACCCGAACGAATAATAAAATCCGACAAAACCATAAACGGAAAAAGCGGCGGAATAACAGCAGTTGCGCACAAGGTGAGTGCGTCGCTTACCCCTTTGACCAGACCTGTCGGGTCGTAAATGAACATAGCTATGAATACAAGTATAGCAACAAGAGATAAAATAATTTTCAACCTGTAATTATTCAAGAAAATCACCCGTAAATATATATGAGAGAGTATCTCTTGATTATGTTAGGAGGATTTTATGGCACTTTCGGATTATCAACAGTTCAAGGCTCCCCTTGCCCACAGAATTTGTGACAAATTGGAGTTGCCCGAGGACATTTGCAGAAACTGCGGATATATGGAAATTGTTTCAAACACCTGCGCACTTGTTGACGGTTGTAAAGGTGTACTTGAATATGACGACAGTACGATAAAGCTCAACCTCGGCAAAAAGTCTGTTTGCTTCAGAGGTAATTCTTTGACAATCAAGTCCCTTGCCATGGAGCAGGCAATGGTTGAGGGATTTATCGTCAGCGTGGAATTCGGTAACTGATGCTGTCAAAAAACATTATGAACAGCGCTTTCGGCTATGTTCAGTTCACAGCCGAAAACGGTTTCGCCGAGCGATTTATAAACACCTGCACCGCTGAAAACATCCCACTTTGGGATATGCACAAGCTCGGCGACCGCATGACCGCAAAAACCACCGTAAACGGGTACAAAAATATCCGCTCACCTGCACGCAAAAGCTCAATGAGAGTACGGATGACAAAAAAAGTCGGCTTGCCGTTTTTCATAAACAGACACATAAAACGGACGGGACTGATTGCAGGCTTTGCGGTGCTTGTTGTGACGCTTATTGTTCTGTCGGGTCACGTGTGGATAATTGACATTACAGGGAATGAAAACATATCAGATACAGAGGTGCTTGAAGCGTTTGAGTCAGCAGGGCTGACAATCGGCAGTCGGATAAGCACGCTTGATATAACCGAGATTGAAAACCAAGCAGTTATCGCTTTAAAAAAAGCCTCGTGGGCGGCAATAAATTTCAAGGGGTGTGTTGCAGAAATAAATATCCGTGAGCTTAAAGAAACGCCCGAAATTGAGAAACATTCGGGATATTCAAACATCATCGCACGCAAAGACGGGCAGGTAGAGATACTTGAAGTTTACCGAGGCTCAGCGGCAATTATGCTTGGGCAGACGGTAACAAAAGGCGACCTTTTGATCAGCGGAGTAACGGAGAGTAAAACACAACTGAGTCTTTTTGCCGATGCTGACGGGTACGCTGTTGCAAAAACTAATATTTCCGTTGAAACTCAAACATTAAACAAGATAACCGAGCTTGTTCCTAAAACGAAAAAGGTGTGGTCGTTTTACTTTTTGGGAAAAGAAATCTTCCCGCCGAGGAAAGAGGACGGTATATGTTACACGCACAAGTCTCGCCTGCAGATAAACGGTAAAACTCTGCCGTTCGGGATAAACTACCGCCTTTACACGGTTTTTGAGGAGAAAGAAAAAACCATAAGTCAAGCCGAGGCTAAACTTATGGCGATAAATAACTATGCACTTGAAAGCTATAACCGAACTCTTCACGCACAGATAATAAACTCGGACGTTGAGTTAGTTCAGGATAAAGAAAAGGTTACGGTTAAAGGAAACTATTTCTGTTACGAAAACATAGGTGAAAGTGTAAGCTTTGAGGTTGAAGAAACCGAAGAAGACTTAACGGAATAGATAGCTGTATTTTCGGCTCTTTGCCATTGAAAATGTGTCGTCCGCAGAAACTATGATATGGTCGGCAAGGGTAACTCCGATTGCCTCCAAAACAGGAATTATCTGCTCGGTTGCTTTGACATCTGCAACAGACGGAACAGCAAAGCCCTTGGGGTGATTATGTGCGAGGATGATGTTTTTTGAGTCAAAACGGATAGCCGCTTCAACAATAGTTCTGTTGTCTGCCGTTGCGCTGTCGGGTGAGCCCTCGCAGACCTTGACACAACGCTGAAGCTTGCCGTGTGAATCAAGGCAGAGAAGATACACTATCTCCCGTGTTTCGCTTGCGTACTTCATTTTAAGAAAATCGGAGAGCCTGTCCTCACCGTTGACAGTAACTTTATCAAAGCTTTTACGTTCGATATATTTAAGAGAAATGTCACGGGTAAGCCTTATGAGGGTTGCGGTGTTCTCCCCGACTCCGTCAACCTTCATAAGCTCTTCGACAGGGGCATCAAGAACTCCGTTCAGGTCACCGAAACGTTCGACAAGCTCGTGAGCGATGTCGTTGGTGTCCTTGTAAGGTATGCCGAAAAACAGAAGAAGCTCAATGATATTATGGTCAGCCATCGAGCCTATACCCTCTTTAAGATAGCGGGTACGAACACGCTGTCTGTGGTCTTTGTGGATATTTTTCTTTTCCATAAAGCTAAACTTCCTTTTCATTGATTATTGACGGCAAATAAACGATATGATAAAATCTTTTCAGGCTGAAACTAAACAAGCCCCGAAAGGACGATATTATGCCAATTTCTTTTGACAAAGAGCGACGGATTTTTAAAATTGATTCGCTGAATTCTACATATGCAATAGGTGTTTTCCGTGGTGAGTTCCTCGTTCACCTTTATTACGGTAAAAAAATTCCTGACACAAATCTTATTCACACAGCATTCAGAGGTGGCTTTGCTTCCATTTCTCCGCTGACTGCTTCAACCGCTGATGACGGATATTTTTCAACCGACATTCAGCCGATGGAATATGCCTGCAACGGCAGCGGTGACTACCGCCTTGCCGCACTTTCTATAAAGGACAGTGAGGGCAGAAGCACAACTGATATAAGATATGTTGACCATAAAATTTACAGCGGTAAGCCGAAGCTGAAGGACTTGCCTCACACATACTGCAACTCGGATGATGAGGCAGACACACTTGAAATTTATGCTGTTGATAAGTTCACAGGTGCAAAGGTTACACTTTGCTACACCGCCTTTAAAAATCATAGCATAATTACGCAAAGTGTCAAGATAGAAAATACGGGTACAGAAGCATTTGAGATAGAAAAAGTTGCAAGCTGCTGTGTCAATTTCCCGTCAATGAGCTACAATATGGTGAACCTTTACGGCACATGGTTGCGTGAAAGAACAGCACAGACACGTCACCTTGCTCACGGCATTCAGTCAATTGCAAGCAAACGAGGCTCTTCAAGCCACAACCACAACCCGTTTGTTGCTCTTGTTGACGACAAGGGCGGCGAGGATTACGGCGACGCTTTCGGCTTTAACTTTGTTTACAGCGGTAACTTTGCCATAGACATTGAAACCGACTATATGGACTGCACACGTCTTGTTATGGGTATTAACCCCATTGACTTCACATGGGTGCTTGAACCTGGGGAAGAGTTCCAGGCTCCCGAGGCTGTTATGGCATATTCGGCAAACGGACTTGGCGAAATGAGCCGTACTTTCCACGATTTTTACAGCAACAATCTTATCCGTGGCACGTGGAAAAAGAAAAAGCGTCCGCTTCTTATCAACAGCTGGGAGGGCTCGGGCTTCAGCTTTGACGATGAAACACTCGTCCGTTATGCACGTCAGGCAAAGGAACTCGGTTGCGAGCTTCTTGTTATGGACGACGGCTGGTTCGGTGTGCGTAACAGCGACAATTGCTCGCTCGGTGACTGGTACGTTAATGAAAAGAAGCTCAACGGCCCTCTTTCAAAGCTGATTGAAAGAGTTAACGCAGAGGGAATGGAATTCGGCATCTGGTTTGAGCCGGAAATGATTTCCCCCGACTCGGACATTTACAGAGCGCATCCCGACTGGTGTGTTCACGTTGAGGGACGTGACATTTCCCCGGGCAGACAGCAGTATGTTATCGACATGACAAGACAGGACGTGCGTGACAACATCTTTAACCAGATGTATGACGTGCTTTCAAAGAACAACATTGCTTACCTTAAATGGGACTATAACCGTCCGATTTCCGAGCCGGCATCAATGAGCCTTGACAAGAAGCACCAGAAGGAGTTTTTCCACCGCTTCATCCTCGGTACTTATGAGCTTATGGACAGGATTACATCAGCTTTCCCGAACATTCTTTTTGAAAGCTGTGCAGGCGGCGGCGGACGTTACGACCCCGGTATGCTTTACTATATGCCGCAGACCTGGTGTTCGGACAACACAGACCCGATTGAGCGTTTGCGTATTCAGTTCGGCACATCCATGTGCTACCCTGCTTCAAGTATGGGCGCACACGTTTCTGCTTGCAAGCGTACAGGACTTGAAACAAAGGCGGCTGTTGCACTTTGGGGTACATTCGGATATGAGCTTGACCCGAAGCACCTTACCGAAGAGGATAAGGAAATCGTTAAAAAGACATCTGCCCTTTATCACAAGTATTATGACCTTACCCACTACGGTGACCTTTACAGAATTATTGCTCCGACAGAGGACGAATTCAAGTGTGCATGGTCGTTTGTTGCAAAGGACAAGAGCGAGACCTTGCTGACCGTTATTATCAAAAACAGAACACCACACAATTTCCTTAACGTTCGCCTTAAGGGTCTTGATGAAAACAAGATGTACCAAAACGAGGCTGACGGTGAAATCTATTCGGGTGCTCTGCTTATGAACGCAGGTATTAACCTCACGTTGGGCGGCGACATCAACGGCGGAATGAACTTTATGGTTTATTTTAAGGAAGTAAAATAAGTATTAAAATTGATTAAGACCGAGGCTTTAAAACCTCGGTCTTATTGTTTTGTTTTTTATTAGTAGCTTGTAGATGTTGATGTCTGTGAAAGGAGCATCATAATCTTGTCAACCATTTTATTCTCTGCGTACTCAAGACGGCGAGGACCAAAGCCTACCTCGTAAGTATCAGATGCAAGAAGCTCGGCTGCTTCTGTTTCAAAGTCTGCCGATGCCTTCTCTGCACGGATTGTCACATCGTAATATGTGCCATCCTTGCTTTCGAAGTACATTACGTGGTAACCATAATCTGTTTCAACGATTGCGGTGTCACCCTCTACACGTGCGTCATCAAAAATCCAAGCATCAAACTCTGCTACCATTGAGCCGGGAAGAACATTCTCGTAGAGACCACCTGTTGACTGTGAACCTGTGTCTTCTGTGAGCTCTGTTGCAAGTGCGCCAAAGCTGTCAGCAGTCTTGTCGCCCTTCTCCCACTCTGCAAGTGCTGCCTCTGCATCCTTCTTCTTCTGTGCAATTTCGTCCTCAGAAAGTGCCTCACCTGTTTCGCTGTCTGTTGTTGCGAAGAGGATGTGACGGACGGAAACTGTGTCAACCTGATGCGGAGCCTTTGTAACAAGAATTACATAATATGTGCTGTCGTCAGACATTGTAAACATCTTCTTTGAGCCTGCAGTTGTTGCATCATCATAGAGCCAATTTGCCATATCTTCTGAAAGGTTGCTTGAAATGTCTGCCTTAAGCTGACCTACAGCCTTTGTTGAAGCGTCTGCATCATAATCTGCAGTGTCTTTGTTAAGCTCCTGTGCTTTAGCAATGAATGATGCTTCATCTGTTACTGCGGCAAGGAAATCATCTGCACTCTTCTTAACTGCTGCATCGGACTCCGCCTGGCGCTTTTCGAGTGCTGCATCGGATTCACCGTCGTTTGCTGTAAGTGTTGCCTTTGCAAATTCATAGTAACGGAAATCAACTACATCGTATGTATCCTTGTTCTCGTTATAAGTCTTATCGATATCAGCCTGGTCGTAACCCTTTTCAAACTCGCTGATCTTTGCCTGATAATACTTTGAAGTGATGGTTTCCATCTTCATAATCTTCTTAAGGAAACGAGCATTCATAAATCCGCCGTAGTTCATACGAAGGTACGCATTGAGTGAATACTTCGGCTTCTCTGAACCGTCGGAGGTTGTTGTTGACTTTGCAGCCTCACGGATCTGGTCAATCTGCTCGTCAATTGCAGCTTCTTCGGCCTCTGTAAGCTCTGTGTAGCCTGCCTTGATAGCCTCGTTGTAGTAAGCCTTCTGTGTCTTTATGTTGTCGATTGTTGCATCACGGAGATATTCCTCCCAGGAAATCTCGTTGCCGTCTGCATCCTTTGTGGTTGTTGTCTGCTCGGACGGACGAAGTGATGTATCAAAGCCATAATCCATGCCCATTGAGCTGTACTGTGAAATAAGGTTTAAGAACTGGCTGTATGTCTGCATATAGTAGTACTCATACTCTGCCATTGAAACCTTCTGGTCTTCACCGACACCGCCGATGCTGATTGTTCTTTCAAATGTGCCGTAGTAATTAAACACAAGTGCAACTGCACCCAGAGCGATAGCTGCGGCAAGGACGATTGAGATAATCTTGCTTGCTGCTTTTTTCGCAGTGTTCTTCTTCTCCATATTTTTGGCGTTCTTTTTTGCAGCCTCCGCTATACGAGCCTTTCGCTCATCACGGTACTGTTCCGCCTTTGACTTTTCATTAGCCATTACATTCATTCCTTTTCTTATGTTTTCGCCGTCAAGGTACGGCATAACACAATTATTTTAAACTATTTGAGAGAGTTTGACAAGAGTAAAAGCACAAATTTTTCGTCGATATTTATCAATTTACAATTTGTTTAAAAATGAATAAAGAAAACCTTTATTAAAAATGCACAAAAAAGACTCTGACTTTTTGGGTCAGAGCCTTTTGGTTTTAATTTAATCAGATATTATCCTTGCCGTACTTTTTAGCAACAATACCCTTCATTATGAAGAGGAATACAACTGTTACAACAACGCCAAGTGCAAGAGAAATTGCGGCACTCTGTACGAAACCTGCAAAGATATACATTACAAATGAAATACCTGCAACTGTGATTGCGTACGGAAGCTGTGTTGAAACGTGGTTGAGGTGGTTACACTGACCGCCTGCAGATGACATGATTGTTGTATCTGAAATCGGTGAGCAGTGGTCACCGCAAACTGCACCTGCAAGGCAAGCTGACATAGCGATAATCTGGAGCGGGTCTGCCGCATCGAAGATTGTGATAACGATAGGAATGAGGATACCGAATGTGCCCCATGATGTACCTGTTGCAAAAGAGATGAAGCAAGCAACAAGGAATACGATTGCAGGAATGAAGCTTGCAAGGCTGTCGGGAACATTGCTCATAACATCGTTAACAAACGGCTTTGCGCCGAGTACGCCTGTCATATTCTTAAGTGCTGTTGCGAATGTAAGAATAAGAATAGCGGGAACCATTGCGATGAAGCCCTTGGGAATAGCTTCCATAGCTTCCTTTAAAGTAACAACCTTACGGAGACAGAAGTAAACCATTGTGAAAACAAGAGCAATAAGGCTACCCCACGGGAGACCGACTGTTGCATCTGTGTTTGAGAAAGCATCTATAAAATTGTAACCGTCAAAAATGCCGCCGTTGTAAACAAGAGCGAATACGCAAGCAACGATGAGAACAATAATGGGAAGAACAAGGTCGATAACCTTACCCTTTGCAGAATGTCCTTCGTCAGCAACCTCTACCTTTTCACCTGATGTGTAAAGGTCGCCCTTAAGCTTTGCGTTAACCTCGTGAATTCTCATCGGGCCGTAATCGAACTTCATAAAGCTCAATGCAATAATGAAAACGAGTGTGAGAAGTGAATAGAAGTTATACGGAATAGCTCTGATGAAAAGTGAAAGTCCTTCGCCTTCCGGAGCGTAAGAAGCAACTGCTGCTGCCCAAGAAGAGATGGGAGCAATCATACAAACAGGAGCTGCTGTTGCGTCGATGAGGTAAGAGAGCTTTGCTCTTGAAACCTTTTTGCTGTCTGTAACAGGACGCATAACAGAACCAACTGTGAGGCAGTTGAAATAGTCATCAATAAAGATGAGAACACCCAGAACGAATGTAGCGAGCATTGCGCCTGTTCTTGACTTGATGTGCTTTTCAGCCCAATCGCCGAAAGCGGCAGAACCGCCCGACTTATTGATAAGAGCAACAATAACGCCAAGAACAACAAGGAAAATGAAGATACCTGCTGTTCCTGAAACCGAAGAAATCAAAGCATCGTTTGTGATAAGGTCCATTGTGCCTGTAAAGCTGAAATCTGAACCGAGGATTGCACCGGCAACAATACCGATGAAGAGTGAAGAATAAACTTCCTTTGTGATAAGTGCCAAGCCGATAGCAATAACCGGGGGAACAAGTGCCCACCAGGATGCTGTTACATTGCCTTCGCCGCCACAGGTTTCGCAAGCAACGTCTTCAACAAGACCTGCGCCGCCGCAATCAACACAGGGTGCTGTTGCAAGGTGACCGCCGTTCACAGCAGCAAAAGCCATGAGCGCAACGATAGCAACTGCAACTACAGCCAAGACAATTTTCTTTGTTTTTGTCATTGGAAATCCCTCCATAATATTATTAGAAAAATTTTATCATTGACAGAAGTAAAAGTCAACGATTTTAGTTTAAATTAGCCGATATTGCCAAAAATCACTCTTTATTTTTGACTTTTAATTCACCTTTATGGTTCCATTTAATTTCTTCGGCACGGAAGTATTCGTTGCCGTCGGAGTCGGTATAGACATATTCACGGTCGGTTTGTTTGAATTCATTTTCCTTGTCATAGACAATGTAGCCGTCCGTATCAATGTAAACACGTTCGGCGATGTACATAATCTTGCTGTCGGTTGAAATGAAGTGGTAGCGGTCAACCTTGGTTTCGTGGAGGATGAACTCGTTGCCGCTACGGTCGTAGTAGAGGACATTTTCGGCGGCGGTGTAAGTGTTACCCTCACGGTCGTAGAATTGATTAGCATTTATGTAAAAGACAGAGAATGCCGCCTCGATTGCAATGAACACAGCAAGAAAAGCGGCGATTGCAAGACCTTTCTTTTTTATATCCTTTTTAAGAATGGATTTGATTATAAACGGGATTGAGATTACGTCAACAACGAGCATAACCGCAACAACGATATACGGATTCATAAAATCACCTCGGGGATATGATAACATAGTCGAGAGGAAAAGGCAAATTTTAATTTGTCGGGGAGATTATCTTCTGCTGTAAACTTGGATTGTGAGGAAGCGCCCCTTGTCAGGGGAGCTGGCTTGCCTTCGGCAAGCCTGAGGGGTAGTCAAGTTTCTCACTATCTCTCCCTCCGTCTTTTGCTTCGCAAAAGACACCGTCTCGGCTGCCGCCTCGGTCGGCGCTTCTGCTTTGCAGAGGTGTCCACCGGACACCCGCGCCCTCGTCAGATGGAGGCAACGGCTACAATCAGTTTTATCTATATTCAAGACCTCGACAAACTCCAATTTATCGAACAAAATTCAATTCACATCGTAGGGGAAAATATTATGTTCCCGTAAATTCGCACAAACTACATTTGTGTGTGTAGGGGCGTCTATCAGACGTCCGCCGATTTTGTGCTGATTTTGACGGACGACCAATGGTCACCCCTACTCGCTCAACTGTTAATCGTGCGTTGCCCTCCTTGTCTAAAGGAGGGTGGCACGGCGTAGCCGTGACGGGAGGATATTCTGCGTCGCAGACCTATAATATTAACATAACCTATTCTTTATAATATCCCTCCACCACTTCGTGGTCCCCCTCCCTTTAGGCAAGGGAGGCAACGCACACAGCAAGTTTTATCAAAATTAACACCTCGACAAATTCCAATTTTTTTAAACAAAAGTAAAATTTGCACCAAAAGAAAAAGGGTTGCGTGTTTCCACGCAACCCTTGGGTTTAAATTAGAGTAGGATTATTCAACTGTGTACTCTACTGTACCAGCGTCTGTCCATACACCTGCAACCTTGATCTGAACCTTAACGATATTCAAACCGTCATTGTTCATCCAAGCATTACCTGTAAACATAAGGTCACCGTTAGCAAGAACATATGCCTTGTCTGCAGAGTAAGTTGTTGTTGTGTTGTTGTCCATTACGAATCTGATAGCCTGAGCATCAGGACCTGTGATAACTACTGTTGAAACAGCGCCCTTCTTACCTGATGTAGCTGCCGGTCCGATTGAACGAACTGATGCATCATATGTGGGTTCAAGAACTTCAACTGTGAAGTTGTATGTCTCTGTCTCCCAGATGTATGATGTGCCTGACAAGTACTTAGCACGAGCCTTTACGTCAGGACCGATGAGGTTAGTTGTGATTGTCCATACTTCGTATGCAACTGAACGATCAAGTGAGTTAACTTCTACGCCGTCTGCGTTGTAGCTAACGATTGTAACGTTCTTGTTGTATCTGTCGTATGTTCTTGTACCGCCGTCTTTCTCGATGAACTGGATCATAGCGGGTCTGTCTTCAACTGAAACTGTGAATGTGTTATGAGTATCCTCTGAAGGAGTCCAGTTAATTGTCATGATCTTTGACTTAACTTCCTTCTCCTTAAGACCTGCGATAGCATCTGTGATAGCCTTAGTTGCTGCGTCGATAACAGACTGTGATGACTCACCAAGGTTTCTGTCAACTGCTCTACCAGCTGCAACTGCATCTGCAAGAACTGAGTATGTCTCTTCTGACCATACGTTCGGGTCGTAGCCGTCGCCTTCTGCGATAGCTGCGTCGAGAGCTGTGTAGTCAGCCTTCTTCTCAAGAGCTGCGATAGCGTCTGTGATAGCCTTTGCTGCATCATCAACGATAGCCTGATCAGCTACAAGGAGATCTCTTGCTACTGCGTTACCAGCTGCAACTGCATCTGTAAGAGCTGTGTATGAAACTACTGTGTAATCAGCAGCTGCATAGTTAGCTGCATCTGCGATAGCTGCATCGAGAGCTGTGTAATCAGCATAATCGATAACTACTTCTTCAAGGTTATCAAGAGCTGTGTTGATAGCTTCTGCATAAGCATCAACCTGTGCCTGATAGTTTTCGTTAAGATCCCAGTCAACTGCGTCAACTGCTGCCTTAACTGCTGCATATGATTCAGGAGTATACTTTGTTTCGTCGAGAGCTTCGAACTCTGCCTGAGCTGCTTCAACTTCTGTGTAGTCAGCTGCTGCTGCTGCGTCAACTGTAACCTTCAAGAACTGAATCTCCTGAAGCTTTGCCTTTGCATACTGCTCGTGTGTGTAATCCCAAACGAGAGCTTCCTTCTTAGCAAGGTATGCTGCGTATGAATCTGCATTGTAGTAATCAACGGGGTTAGCTTCGATAGCTGCGATATGATCGTTGATTGCTGTGTAGTCGTATGCTCTGTAAACAGGAGCATCGAGGAGAGCGTTGATAGCTGTTGCATAGCCGTCAACTGTTGCCTGATCCTTCTTCTTAAGACCTTCAACAACTGCCTCAACTGCTGCATTTACTTCTGCAATCCACTCGTCTGCATAACGAAGTGTGCCTTCGTCATTTTCAGCAACCTTAGCCTGAGCTGCTGTGATTGCTGTGTTAACTGCTGTGTAGTCAGCGTCTGCTTCAACAAGAGCACCGAGAGCTGTTGTAAGAGCTGTCTCTGCCTCGTCGATTGTTGCCTGATCCTCTGATGTGAGGTCACGTGCAACTGCTTCTGCTGCTGCAAGAGCTGTTTCAACTGCTGCATAAGAATCTGTTGTGTAGTGATCAGCTACGAGAGCCTTTGCGGTCTCGATAGCCTTATCAAGAGCTGAATAGTCAGCGCCTGTTGCGGGAACAAGAGCTGTGATAGCATCATTAAGAGCTGTAGCTGCTGCATCGATGATGCCCTGGTCTGAATACTTGAGACCTTCTGCTACTGCGCAAGCTTCGTCATAAGCAGCCTTTGCATTTGCATAAGAAGCCTTTGTCCAATCTGCTTCGTTAAGAGCTACGAAAGCGTCCTTAGCTGCTGTAAGAGCTGTGTAGTCAGCATCCTTTTCTGTGAGGCCTGCGTGAGAGTTTGTGAGCTCTGCAAGAGCGTTTGTGATGTCATCCTGTGATGTAGCAGTCTTGTTATCAACCATGTTCTGTGCAAAAGCAAGAGCATTGTTGAAGCGACCTGCTGTATCAACTGTATAGATTGATGTGTCTGTGTCCTTAACTTCGTTTACCTTTGCTTCAAGAGCTGAATAGTCAAGGTTAGGAGCAAGGTTGTCAATAGCTGTTGCAAGAGCTGTAGCTGCTGCATCGATTGTGCCCTGCTGTGAAGCACCAAGGCCTTCTTCGATAGCTGATGCTGTTGCATAAGCTTCTTCTACTGCTGCCCATGTGTCTGTTGTCCAGTCAGCAGAATTAAGAGTTGCATACTCTGCAAGAGCTTCGTTAAGAGCTGTGTAATCAGCAAGGTTCTCAACTGCTGCGATAGCTTCGTCAAGAGTTGTGATCATAGATGTAACGTCGTCCTGTGAAGAAGCTGTCTGACCGTCAACCATAGCCTGAGCTGCTGTGATAGCTGCTGCAAGAGCGTCTGCAGAAGCTGTTGTAGCATTTGATGTGTCAACTGCCTTAGCTTCAGTAATCTTTGCTTCAAGAGCTGAATAGTCGATTGTTGTTGTTTCGCCGGGGATAACAAGTGTAAGAGTAGCTTCTGAAAGATCCCAATAGAGATATTCGTCGCCATACTTCATGTTCGGGTTAAGTGATGACTGTGTGTCAACAACTTCGCAAGGCTCTTCACAGTCTGCGCAAACACCGTTTTCGTAAAGTCTGAGAGCACCCTTCGGCTTAGCTTCTCTCTGCTCTGTTCCTTCAGGAATAGTAACATAGAATGTGTCGCCAGGCTGTGCATCTTCAGGAACCTTAAGAGTCATCATGATAAGATGATTGTCTGTATCTTCCCAAATATTTGTCCAACCTGAGTTTTCTGAAACGAGGTTGTTCAAACGGTTGAACTTCCACTCTTCCATATTGAAGAGGTTGTTACCCTCATCATCTGTCGGCCAGTTCTGCTCAACGTCAGCGTTGAAAGTGTCATTCTGGTATGTCCAGAAGTTCTGAGCTGAGTAAGATGTACCCTGAGCTGCTGCCCATTCATTGTTTGTGTTCCAGATATGAATCTTTTTCTGGTTAGCTGCTGAGAATGATGATGCTGAAGGTCTCTGTACGAAATAATCTTCATAACCATCAATAAGCTCTGCTGAATAGAAAAGGTTTGCCTGGAATGTGTGGACGTAATAGTCATTTGTTGCATAAAGACGAACGAAAACATGGTCGCCGGGCTGTACTTCAAGAGTACCACCAGCTTCTGATTCATCGCCTTCTGTGATAGTTACTTTTGCATTTGATGACCAAACAGCTGAACCAGCTGAACCTGTAAGCCAAACCTTAGCATGGTGTGTGGCTGTATCAGGATCACCGTTAGCTGAACCAACAACTGCGAAAGCGCTGAGTGCGAGTACCATTGCAAGTACAACACTCAAAACTTTTTTTGCGAGTTTCATTGAATAATCCTCCTAAATTAATATTACCAAATAATCAGTCTTTCGGCTAATTAGTATGGATTAGATTGATCAATAACGACTGAACCTGAAGTAACTGCGAGATAACTCGGCAAGTCACCGATATCAACTAAGCCGTCGTTTGACAGGTCACCTGCAAAGATGACAACTGCATCTTCACAAGTTGTAGAACCGCTTGCATAGCTGATGACATGTGTCAGGTCATTATTATCAACAAGTGCATCACCGTTGATATCACCGAAGATGATAAGGTTATAACTCTTGACAGTAACAGCATCAATCTGGAGATTGATAACTGTGCCTGTGCCATAACCAAATTCTGCCGGTGCTGAACGGATAACTGCATCACCAGTCGCTGTTACGTACTCTTTAATGTCAGAATTACTTGCAATACCTTCATTAAAGCCGTAAACACGACGGTTATCTTCATCAACTGTAGCGGGTGTGCCGTAGTCTTCGTTGGGAACCAAGGCAACCTGCTCACCAACTACCATTGCATTTGCAGGAACAAATGTCATAGCACATGTAGTTGAATCGAGATAATAGAATGTTGTTGCATCTGCAGGATTTTCAATAGCCTGATAGTAGAACAAGTCGGACTCTTCGGGAATGAAGATTGTACCTGTTTTACCAACTGCAGATGACTTTGTTTTAAGCTCGAAGGTGAAAGCGAGTTCACCGGCTTCGTTATTGATGTGACCAACCTCACCGTTTGCAGCAGAAGCTGTCCACTGAACAAGAACACAACCAAAAGCGGATGAGTCGTAAGCATCAGGGATATACTGTGCGGTGTCCACTGTGTTTGAGCTGATTGTACCTGATGAAGCACAGGTATTATAGCCTGTAAGACCGATGATTGTAGGAAGCTCATAAACTGTTGAGTCGAACATTATCGGGAAGCGGAAAGACGGAACATTGTAGTTACAAGCGATTGTAACACGAACCTGCACAGCAGTTTCTGCTTCATATGTTTCGTTATCCGTTGTGATTGTTACTGTCATTGCTTCTGTTCCTGTAGGAGTGCCGGCAGCTGATGCGCTGACAGCAAATATGGAACAAGCAAGAGTTACAGCAAGAAGAATAGCAAGAATTTTCTTTGAAATTTTCACTTTATACTCCTCCTGTTCATCTTTTTATATACGGCATAGAGCTGACCTCTCGCCGTTATTTCCTCAGAGGCTTTCGCCTCCGAGGAAATTATTATTTGGTTTGAGTGAAATATTAATTATGCGATTTCACGTGTTTCGTAGTTAACAACTACTGAACCTGCAGCAACTGCAAGGTAGCTACTGAGGTCTGATGTATCGATAGCACCATCAAAGTTAACGTCGCCAGCTGCCAAGCCAAGGTCTGACGGAACATCAGAACCTGCTGTGAATACAAGAACCTGGCTAACCTCAGATGTATCTGTCATACCGTCACCTGTGATGTCAGTGTAAACAGCTACTGTGTATGCTGCAAGAACTGAATCATCAGCTTCGCTCTTGACTGTAACAACAGCGCCTGTTGAATAATAGCCGCCTTCGTTTTCAGTTACTTCAACGTAGCAACCTGAGCATACGAAGTAATCTGCCAAGTCGTTATCAGGGTTGATACCTGTGATGAAGAGTTCACCTGTTTCAACGCCTTCTACAAGCACAACTGTCTCTGTGAATTCGTAAGAAGCTTCGTCACCGCCAACGTCGCCGCCCTCTGTAGGAGCAACAAGTCTCTTCTCTGCCTCGAGAAGCTCACGATATGCTGTCTTAACCTTTGTCGGGTTAGAAGCGTCATCGTTTACTGTTGATGTAGCAAAGTTAACTGCCTTCTGGTAGTTGTCCCAAGACTCTGTTGAGTATTCGGAAGAATCACCGATTGTACGAGTCGGGTTAGCAAGCTCTCTCTCAAGGTGAGTCTTAACTGCATCCCTTGGAAGAAGTCTGCCGTAGTAGAGTGAGAATCTGTGCTCGTTGTAAGCCTTTGTAAGCTCGTTAACAACTGCAACTTCACCTGTCTCTTCGTCAGGAATTGTTGCTGCATCAATCATGCCCTGGAGTGTTCTCAACTCGTCACGGAAGTTGTAGTATGTATATGCTACATAGTCAGAAACGCCCAAATGAACGTATGAAGGATCGTCATAGCTGAGGTCTTCCGGATTTGACGGGAAGCACTTGTCGATGAGTGCCTGTGAAGACTCAACACCAGCTGAAAGAACCTGTGCTTCAAGCTCTTCGATAGCAGCTGTAAGGTTGTTGAATGCGGGCTCGTAAAGACGAGCTTTACCCTTGATTGTACCAAGTGCGAATGTACCGTTACGGCATGTGCTGTAAACTGCCTTTGCAGCCTGCTGCATTGCTACAACATAAGCTTCCCAAACTGACAAGCCTGCGAATATATCAGTCTTTGTTGTATCCAACGGGTCGATATAAGACAATGTTGTATCTGCTGTAGCATAAGCTGACTGCTGACGGTGCTTGCCCATTTCGCTCTCAAGGAGACCCGGGAGACCGAAGTCGTTGTAGAGATAGATACGAGCCGCTGTGTTCTTAAGTGTTGTTGAACCAACTGTTGCACCTAAGGTGTAAGAAATCGTCGGGTAACGAGAAACCAAACCTGTTGTTGCGTTATACATTGTGTTATTTTCGATCATTGAAAGCCAAGCAGCATCCTTCTCTTCGCCTGTGAGAGCGTCGTATGCTTCTGTCTCTTCAAATACCTTTACGTTACCGATACCTGCTGTATCGTCAACCTGCTGCATAATTGTAGCAGCTTCTGTGACAAGCTGAAGGTAGCAAGTGTCGTCTGTTGTAACGAGTGACTCGAGTGCCTTAAGAACGTACGGAACTGCTGTTGCCTCTGCAGCGTTAGTGTTCTGAACAGTAACTGTGATGTCTGTCAAATCGCCAAAGCTGTTAGCATAGAGGTAACGAGGACCGTCGGTGATTGAGTAACCGCCTGAAGCTGTTGATGTAAGCTTTGTCTCGTTATCAGGAGCTTCGTTGTAAGCAATGTATGAATACATTGTCTCTGTGATAGGAGCATCTGTAAGCGGTGAGCCGTCCTCTGTAAGAACGTCATAAGTGATTGTTACAACGAACGGTGTTGATGCTGAAACTGAACCTGTGAAGGAGAATTCAGCTGTCTGACCACCGGCGATTGTGTCCGGATATGTAGCAGAAATTGCTGCAATGTTTGTTGTAACTGACTGGATATCGTATGTGTAGAGGCTATCCTGATGGAACACGCCGTTAGCATCTGTATAACCAGTGTTGATACCTGTTGAACCGTTACGAACCATAAGCTTAAGAGCGATGGAGCCAGCGGTGCTGATTGAGTTACCGTCAACGTTTGCGTCTGTCGGATCCCAGTTAAGCTCGGGGAACTCGAATTCCTGAGCGTTTGTGAGGTCGAGGATGCTACAAATAACAGGAAGGATTGCCTGTGCAAGGTTCTCTCTGTATGTGTAGAGATCTGTGAAGATCATATCTACTGTACTTGCAAGAGCAGCGTTTGTAACAAGAGCATCGAGAGATGTACTAGCCTTGAAAGCACCCGGGAAGATGATGTTTACAATTCTAGTAACAAGGTTGATGATTACCTGCTTCGGAGTCTTCTGAAGTTCTGAATCTGAACGATACTCGAACATTGCGAAGAGTGAATCGAAGTCAAGGTCTGCAATTGCGTCAACGAGAGTGAAGATGAATGTCTTCATGCTGCCGTTAGCAACTGTGGGAAGCCAGTTTTCAGGAATGATTGAGAAGATAACCTTATCGATTGTTTCCCAACCTGTAGCGTTTTCATCGAATGTGATACCGTTGAGAACGCCTGAATAGTTATCTACTGCGTAGTCAGCAGCCTTCTTGAGCTGAGCGTCAACGCCTTCCATATCGTATACGAACTCAAGGCCCATATCGATCTCTGCGCTTACAGCGTGGATAGCATAGTTGATACCCAAGATTACGATAGAATCTGTGCTGTTGGGATCAAGATTTGAAAGGTCAAGCTCCGGAACGTCAGTTGCAAGTACCTGCTGAAGAGCAAGGAATGCGAACTCACGGATTGTTGATGTTTCGGGAACATACATACCGTATGCTGAGCTATTGATGATAGCGCGAATTGCATAAATAACAAGTTCTTCATCACCCATAGCTTCGATCTCTTCTGCAGAAGCCAACTCAATGTAATCTGCGAAGAGTTCATCACCTGCTGTGATAAGGAGTTCCTTAGCAACGTTTACAAGGTTCGGCTTGAGCTGTGACTGGTCGCCAGCTTCCCAAACCAAAACTTCAGGATTGATGATTGCATCAAAGATTGACTTGATGATGTTGTTGCCCTGTGAAATGAATGTTCCGTCTGTGAACTCATATGCAGGAACTTCATAGTCAACATTGAGAATGTTTGCATACTCGTTAAGGTTTGAATAATCAAGTGTGTATGTGCCGTCGCCGTTGTCAATGTACTCAACGCCGCAGAACTTCTTGATTGTCTCGCCGAGATCTTCGTTGATGATAGGAATAAGAATCTCGTTGTAGAGAACCTTGATGACGTTATCAAGGAAAGTATAAGCTGTACCTGTTGAGATGTTTGTCTTGCCTTCAAGAGCAGGAACAAGACCCTCAACATGCTCGATTGTGCCGTCATCGTTTTCCTCATCATAACCTGTAACAACATACTTGTCGATAAGGTCCTGAGCCATTGTGTCAACAGAAGAAGCAACTACCTGCTCGTCTGTACCTTCAACGCCGTAAGCAAACTCATAAAGCATACCCTTAAGGAGCTTGTTTACATCCAAGAACTCACTAAGGTCGATAAGTGAGCTGAGGAGAGAACCAGTGTCGAGAGTACCTGCAACGAAGGAAGAAAGAAGATCCTTGTTGTCATAAAGGAACTGGAATACTGCGTAAAGGATGTCTGTGTCTGTTTTGCCTGCTGTACCTCTTCTTACGCCACCTGCTGATTCATATGCAAATGCTTCAACATTAAGGTTCTGAAGGTCACCGAGCATACCCTTCAATGATGAGAAGAGAGCACCGTGAACGATTGCGTAAACAGAGTCCATTGCTGCATCTACAGATGTGAGGTCGATGTCACCAACGATGATATCCTCACGTGTGAACTTGAGCTGCTCTTTTGTGAGCATACGGTCAATTTCATCCAACGCAGCTGATGCATACTGATCAGTTGTAAGAACAGCCTTATCAAGCTTATTATACTGATTGATAATAGCTGAATCCTTATAAGCTGTGTATGCAGCGTTTGCACCGATTACGAGTGTTGAACACAACATTATCATTGCGAGAATAACACTCAAAAATCTTTTTGCATTACCCATTTTGGATTGCACCTCCATTAAAATTTGATACTAGTAAATAGTATTGGTTTTTGCACGCTTTTAATCAGCTGTGCACCGCTGATGCGACATTATTACGTTGTGTAATCTCCCCTTTCGAATCGAACCGCCGCCCGCCACCTAAGCCTTCCCGCTCTTAGCAGCGTGCTTGGCTCGTGCCGATGGTCGCGATTACTGACGTCAATACGACGCAAGTTTAAACCAGACGGGTGTCACAGCATAGCGTTGCTGACATCAGGGCACAATAACCCTAATGACACCACTCTTATGGTTAGTTTAAATATAAACCATTCTGCGGTCAAAGTCAATAAATTTTCAAGTAATATTTTTAATTTGTACATATTTCACAGTATTTGATATAATTTTTTTACTAGTTGAAAAATTGGAAGACACAAAACGCTTTTTTGTCGTTTTTTATTGTTCCAAACAGCAAAAAACGACACAGAAAAAGCTCTGTGCCGTTGCGTTTGCTTTATTATATATATAAAATGTATACGATTTTGCTCAATAAACCAGTATTTTTTCGACCGAAAGTGTGCCTGCTTCCCTGTCAATTTTGCCAAGTCCCATAAGCTTGCCTTCGGGAGAATGGACACGGCAGATGCCTTTACTCTGCTTATCCTTGACTCTGTCGAGGTCGAGTATGCCTCCGTTTGAGAAATAAACAGCCTGCTTTGCACTTACCTTTACCGCAGGATACGACGAAAGCATATCGTCACAGGGTGAGATCAGAGAATTGACCGTGCCGTCTGCAACTGCTTTTTCGAGTTCCTCGAAAGTTACGGTTCTGTCAATGCTGATTCCGTTGGCATTTGTTCGGCGAAGTGCAGAAATAACCGCACCGCAACCGAGCTTTTCTCCGATATCAGCGGCTAGCGAACGGATGTATGTTCCGGCGGAGCAGGAAACGTCGATTTCAAACTCTTTTCCCTGAAGCTCGGTGACGATTTCAATTGAATAAATTGTTACATCCCTCGCCTCACGCTCAATCTCGATACCCTGACGTGCAAGCTTGTAAAGGCGGACACCGTCCTTCGACACCGCCGAATACATCGGAGGAAGCTGTTTTATCTGACCGATAAAGGACATAACTGCCGCATAAAGCTCTTCTTTTGTAACATTGACCTGACGTGTTTCGAGCACCTCGCCTGTTGTGTCGAGTGTGTCGGTGACCGTACCGAGCAGGATTTTGGCACGGTATGACTTGTCGTGAACGGGAAGATACTGAGAAAAACGGGTTGCACCGCCGAGCATTATCGGCAGAACTCCGGTTGCCATCGGGTCAAGTGTGCCTGTATGCCCCGCCTTCTTAATGCCGAGAATACGGCGTGTTTTATTGACTGCGGTAAACGAGGTTATGCCCTCGGGTTTATCAAGAAAAATGAAGCCTGTCATCGTTTCGCCTCCCTGCGAAATTTCAGTTAATTATACATTATACCTCTGTATTTTTCAAGTATTAAAATCGGCAACACAAAACGCATATTTGTGCAAAGAACATATTTTTTTGTAGAAGAGTGCAAAATAGTCTGTATTTTTACACAAAATCAGGGGTGTTAATTTGGTGTAAACGGAGAATTCCCCAAATTTAATTGACTTTAGATTTTTTATGGGCTATGATAATAGCGTATCTTAGTCCTGTGAGGTGTCCGTATGAGTAAATTCTCAATTGAAGAGAATCTGCTTAATGCGGCACGGAACGGCGATAACGAAGCAATGAACGAGCTGGTCGAGACATTTGCCCCTACCGTTGAAAGCATCGCCGCCGCTTATGTGGGGCGTTCCCCATTGACGCACGGCGACCTTATTCAAGAGGGCATGATTGGTCTTTTGAGCTCGGTTTACGGTTATTCGTCATCCGGAGGTGCAGAGTTTACAACCTACTCTGTCAAGTGCATTTCAAACCGTATTATAAGTGCGGTCAGAAATCAACTGCGCAATAAACACACACCACTCAACTCATACGTGCTTATCGACAGTATTGACCTGACTGACGGTCAGGCAAACCCCCAGACTGTGGTTGAAATGCAGGAAAGAATGAGCACAATTCATCACAAAATCAAGACGGAACTCACCGACCTTGAGCGGGATGTATTAAAGCTTCATATTTCCGGTCACAACTACAACTCTATTGCCGAAATCCTTTCTGTCAGCGTAAAAACCGTTGACAACGCTTTGCAAAGAGCAAGAAAAAAACTCAAGGAAAAATGATACCTTCGGCACTTGTGAAATACACAACGGGTAACTCCGCACGCAAGTGTCCGCAACCGGAAACGGTTGCAAAAATATTGTTAGTGAGGTAAAAATCATGTACGAAGACAAGACATTAATTTGCAAGGATTGCGGCGAAGAATTCATCTTCTCAGCAGGCGAGCAGGAATTTTATGCTGAAAAAGGTTTTGTAAACGAGCCCCAGCGTTGTAAGGGCTGCCGTGATGCAAGAAAGAACGCTGTTCGTGGCGAGCGTGAGCTTTTTGAGGCTACATGCGCTAACTGCGGCGGTGTTGCAAAGGTTCCTTTCCGTCCCAGAGAAGACCGCCCTGTTTACTGCAGTGAGTGCTTCGCAAAGATGAAGGAAGAGGCATAATTACATAAAAATGAAAAACAGAGGTTATCTCCACGGAGGTAACCTCTTAATTTTATATCAGGTCGTTTGATGAAGAGTCGTCTATGCCGCCAAGGCTCTGTAGCTTTTGAGTGAATGTGAGCTTCGGCTTTTTTGCAAGCTCTTTTTTTGGTTCCTGCTTCGGTTTCGGTGTGGGCTTTTGCTCTTTTTTCACAGGCTCGGTGTGACTGCGGTGATGATGATGGTGGTGATGATGACTGTGACGGTGCGGATCTCCGCCGTGCTTGTTGTAATCCTTAAGGAAATCGTCAGCATCAAAATCATCTGTAATTTCTCTTGAATCACGATGCTTGTTGCCCGACATTTCTCTTGTGAGGCTTTTAAGCAAATTGTCAATTTCGCTGTCGTCTGCATTAACGTCTTCAATAGGATTGGTAAGAGTATATTCGATGCTCTTTTTATTTTGCAGGATTTCCTCGTCGGAGAGGATTTCTCCTGCTCCCCGTTCACTGTCTCGGATAATTCTCTTGAAATTTTCGGGGCTGATTTCTTCAATGCCGTCTGTCTTTTTCTTGATAGACTTCTCTTTTCTTTCCTTACGTCTTGCTTCAATTTCGAGACGTTCAGCTTCTTCACGTGCCGCCTTGCGTGCTTTCTTTTCGTTAATCTTCTTCATACTGAGCTTGTAGTAAACCAGCGTCAGAAGAGTTGAAACCACCTGAATTGCAAGCATATGAGTCATAAAAGACCACGTTACATAGCGGTTTGTTATAAAAATGCTGTTTGAAAGGAAAACATAGAGGAAATGGTCAACCGTTGCAATGTAGGTTGAGCCTGAAACTCTTGTCATCAAGCCCCACTTGACACCTGCAAGCGTTTCGTGAATGATATAAAAAGCTATGATAAACGCACCGAGACGGCTTGTTGTGTCGTCATAATAGCCGTTGATGAGGTTTCTTAAAAGAAGCACAAGGGTAAACGACATATAAAGTGCCGACTGAATGATGTTTGCCCAGCCGAAAGACATAACCTTTTTGAGCTTTTTGAGCATAAAGCCACGGAAGAAAAACTCCTTGAAGGCTGATGCCAAAAATGTCGTGAACAAGTAAATTACAACTGCCGCAACGGGAGTCAGATTTTCTTCAGAACGGACATAATTAAGGCTCGGGGGTGAGAAATTCAGATCGATTGCAGAAAGGTCGGTAAATCCGTAGTAAACACACTCTGCGGCGGTAACAAGAAACAGCGGAATGACAGAGAAAATTATTCCGTAAAAAACGCCTGCCGTGAACTTTTCTTTCTTTTTGCTGATGCCGAGAACGCTCGGTGAATCCTTCGATGCCCAGATGTATAAGGTAAGAATTGCAAAGCTTATAAATCTTGAATAAAAAGCATCGCCAAGAACCGTGAGGTCAGACTTGAACAAGAATATATCAATGCAGTAAACTGCAAGCATTACCAAAAATATCGAAATTGCATTCGGTAACGTGTTACCCTTCGGATTGCTCATTGGTACTCCCCTTTCCGAAAAATTACCGCACACAGTATATCACAACTGTGTCGAATAATCAACAATACAATAGAAATTTGACTCCCAAGCAGGGATATACGGGTGGTGGCAGAAAAAGATTTTGTAATCTGCACAAAGCTCGTGGATTTTAAGAGGAAGTCGGTACATATCGGAATTACGGTGGTAGGCACAGACATAAAGCTTCGGGCGGTGCTTTGCGATTGTTCCCTTTGCACCGTCAAGCGCCTTTTCTTCACTGCCCTCAATGTCCATTTTTAAAATTGTAATCTTTTCGCCTGCAAGGATATTGTCAACGCTGTCGGCATTCACTTCCACCTTGCCCGATGCTGAAAGCTTTGAGTTTCTGCCCTTTTTCTTTTCAAAGAAGAGGGTTTCTTTTTTATCCCAGGCGGCAAGATTATAGGTGGTTATGTTGCTGACCCCGGCGGTTTTATCGGTCAATTTGCGGTAATTTTTTTCGTCGGCTTCTACGGCAATGATTTTGTCGTATCTGCCGTCAACCGCCTGCAAAAATTCACGGACGGTATCCCCGTCATAAGCGCCCAGGTCCATAAAAATTTCGTTTTCGTTTAGTTTAAGGTACTCGGAATAAATCTCTTCCTTCTGCTTTTCGCACTTAAAGAGGTACTCGACCTTTCCGCTGACTTTAAAATTAAGAATATCAATAAAACTCTGACGTGAAAAATCATCGGAAAGCAGATTGTAGGCACGCTCGAGCTCGTCATCGTGTTCGGCAATAAACTCACGGGTAAAAATTCCGTCATTTACAATAGGTACATTCGGCGCAAAAAGTGTGTGCTTCTCTGACATCGTTCTGATTTTTTGAAGCATTGCTTCATCGTGTACGGCAAAGCAAACGACAATTACAAAATCGTCGTACTTTTCGCACACATCAGAGTATTTTATAACCTTAAAGCCACGGAAAAAGTGACCACGGACAAACTCATCGGATGCAAAGATATCCGCTACCTCCACCCCAATTTCGTTCAGTTTTTCCATTACCATATCCGTGCCGTTGCCCATACCGTATAAAACTATCGGCAGGTCGGTTTCTTTAAGGTAAGTCCACACATTTTTTTCTTTGATTTTTTCTATCATAATTTATTCGCTCGCTGTTGTTTAAAATATAAGTTTATGATATACTAAATTATCAAAATAATCAAGGTTGTGATTTTGTTGAAATATGATTTAACTGACTTTAAAATTGTCGCATCGGGTGAAGCCGAGCTTAAGGCGGCAGAAATTTTTGCCGAGGAAATTGAAATCCGTGCAGGCTTCAAGCCCGAAATCTGCGAAAGTGCAGACGACAATTTTGTTTCTTTTGTTGTTGAAGATGAAAGCGACTGTGAAAATTACAGCATTGAGCACAACGGAGATAAAATTGTTATCTCTGCCCACCGTTTGCGTGGTCTTCTCTTCGGTTGCGGCGAATTTATAAAAAAGGCTGAATTCAAGAACGGCAAGATTTGTCTTGTTAAAAATATAAGTATTAAAAGACAGCCGTCAATGAAAATCCGCGGACATCAATTGAGCTACACGGACATGAACAATACGGTTGATATGTGGGACAAAAAGCAGTATGAGCGTTACATACTCGACCTTGTGCTTTTCGGAATGAATACAGTTGAGGCTGACTCCGGTGTACGTGAAGAGACGAGCGCACTTATGCGTTTTTCGCAGAAAGAGATGCTTGTTGCAATGTCCGAAATCTGCGTGAAGTTTGACATCGACCTTTCCGTATGGCACGAGCTCTGGTCTAAAGACTCCGACGAAGAGACTATGGCAAAGGTACACAAGCTTTATGACGACCTGCCGAAGCTTGATATTCTCTTCCCTCCCGGAGGCGACCCGGGTGATATGCAGGGCGAGGCTTTTGTTCAGCGTTGTGTAAAAATTAAACGTGAAATGCAGAAGATTTTCCCGAAAATACAGATGTGGCCGTCTGCACAGGCACCGCACGAATATCCCGATTGGGGCGAGCGTTTTGTAAGTGAAATGGCAAAATGCCCCGAGGAAATTGACGGTGTTATTTACGGTCCCAACCACGCAATGCCGCTTGACGAGTTGCGCAGGAAGATTGACAGCCGTTACCCGTTCAGACTTTATCCCGACATCGGTCACAATGTGCGCTGTGAAACACCCGTTCACTTTGACCGTGACGACTGGCACTATTCACTTGCGGCAACCTTAAGCCGTGAGGCAGTCAATCCCCGACCGTCGGAATACCGACTTTATCACAGACAGACAAGGCAGTATGTGGACGGAAGCGTTACATACTCTGAGGGTGTTAACGACGACCTTAACAAGTTTGTGTGGAGTGCTATGGACCTTGACTGCAACAGCGACCTGAGAGAAAATGTGCTTGATTATTGCCGTGCATTTTTCATTGGTGCTGATGTCGAAAAGCTGGCTGACCTGCTGATTGCGTTTGAACACTCCTGGAACGGCGACCCCGTTGAAAACAGAAATATTCAGGCAAACTTTGACGGCTTTGTAAATATGGCAGAAGCAAACCCCGAGCTTATGAAAAACTGGCGTTTTGTGCTTCACCTTTTCAGAGCATATTGCGACAAATTAGTCCGTGACAGACGAATTTTTGAACTCACACTTATTGATGAAGCAAAGACACTTGTTTATAAGGGTGACACAGCAAAGGCTCTGGAAGTTCTTAAGACAGATTTCTGTGACGAATATAAAGAAAACCGCAAGAAAATTGATGAGCTTGCAAAGCTCCTCTTCGACCTTATCGGTATTCAGCTTGATGTTGAGCATTACCACGGTATGAGTTGGGAGAGAGGTTGCACACTGATGACAATTGATAACCCTGTGACCGACAGACGTTATCTTGTTGATAAGCTCGAAAAAAATCCCGAAAATGCGGTTAAATATTTTGAAAGAAACAATGTCAGCCACGACGAATATTATTTCTCGTTTGCTGAGCACGGCTTTGAGGTTTGCGGAAAGCAAAAGGGCGAATACTATATGAACTTCCGTGGTGACTCGAACTTTGACGCAGAAATGCCGATGTGTATGACAAAGGTTTATGACCACTTTAATTTCGATTGCTCTGTTTCGGGACTGACGGCAGGCGATTACAAACTGAGAATAACCTATAAAAACAGACCGAATGACGAAATTGAACACCACAAGGTTACGATTAACGGCAATGTTATCCACGACGGCAAGCAGTTCGGCGGTGTGAGGGATGAGGAGTTTGAAAAGCTCTATCTCGCTGACGGATATTTAAGCATTGTTTATGATGTGCCGAAAGAGTATCTTGTCAACGGCTGTGCAACACTTGAAATCACAGAGCCTATTGACGGATTTATGATTAGTGAGTTCTGGTTCACAAAGGCATAATTTGACATTTAGATTTAATTTAGTGTATAATTAAATCACCAAATTTAAGGGGGAAATAAAAAATGACAAAAACAGTTAAAAAAGTTTTTTGCACTTTGCTCGTTATCGGGGTTTTGCTAACTTCCTCAATCACGGCATTTGCCGCAACTGCAGGTGACGTAAACTCTGACAGCAAGGTAAACTCGACCGATGCTCTGTGCATTTTAAAGCACTCCGTGGGTCAGACACCGTCAGGCTTTAATAAAAGTAATGCAGATATGAACGCTGACGGTAAAATCAACTCAACCGATGCTTTGATTGTGCTTAAAATAAGCGTCGGAATGACAGACACGGTAATGAGCAAGGAAGAGATTGTTAAGCTTTATAACGACGGTATCAAAAAGTCGTATGAGCAGAGCAAGTGTACTTTGGTTATTTCAACAGATGTTGATGTTACTGTTAACAAGTTTTTGATGGACGGACAGGAAGATCCTGAAATGAGCGATATGTTTGAAGACATATTGAACGATACCGAATACGAAGACGAAAAGTATACATTTTTTAAGGGCAAAACCATAAAAGGCGAAAAGGCAGAAGATGTGCTAGCTTCCACAGAGATTGACTCAAGCGAGGTTAAAAACGCAACTGTCGTTAAACACGGTGACGGATATAAACTTACATTCAACCTTGTTGCATACACACAGTCAGCAGACGATATGGTCGAAGATATGACAGGTATTGCATATTTTGAATATGCCACGATGGAATACCCAAAGACTGAAATAATTGCGGTTATTGATTCGCAAGGCAGAATTTCTTCAATTGAAGCCACTATACCCTGCAATTTAAAAGCGTCAATGACAGAAGCTGAAATGCAGATGTATATGGATGTGAACCTTACACAGACAAGTGCCTATACATTTTCATACTAAACAAAAAAGGATAGCTCTCAATCGGAGCTATCCTTTTTTTATCTTAACTTGTAAAGTTCTTCGCAGAGTGTACCGAGCTGCTCCATTGTCAGGCTTTCGGCACGGACGGTTGAGGGAAGTCCTGCGTTTTCGATTGCGGTAATCACCGTCTGCTTCGGCATTCCGAGCCCCGAGCTGATACCGTTTGAAGCGGTTTTTCTGCGTTGGCTGAATGCTGAACGCACCATAGAGAAGAAGAATTTTTCGTCCGTAACCTCGACGGGCACTTCTTTTCTTATATCAAGCCTTATAACTGCACTGTCAACATTTGGTGCAGGCATAAATGAGCCACGGGAAACATCGAAAAGCTTTTGTGCCTCGGAATAGAAATTTACAGCAACCGTTACAGCTCCCGAGTCCCTGCTTCCGACATCTGCGCAAAGGCGGACTGCCGCTTCCTTTTGTACCATTACGGTAACGGATTCAATATTCAATCGACTTTCGAGAAGACGCATAATTACGGGTGAAGTGATATAATACGGCAGATTTGCACAAACTATTACAGGCATATCGCCGAATTCTTCTTGAAGTATTTTGTGAAGGTCGACCTTAAGAATGTCACCGTTAATGATTTTGATATTGTCAAAATCGGCAAGGGTTTCGTCAAGCACGGGTAGAAGTCTTGTGTCAAGCTCGACACAGACAACCTTGTCCGCACGCTTTGCAAGCTCGGCGGTAAGAACACCTATTCCTGCACCGACCTCAAGCACGCCGACACCCTCACGGGCGCCGCCCTCCTCTGCAATTCTGGGGCAGACCGACGGGTTAACGATAAAGTTCTGTCCGAGTGCCTTGGAAAACGTGAAGCCGTGCCTTTGAAGCACACTTTTTATTACACCAATGTCTGATAAATTACTCATAATAACCTCATTTGTTATTGCAATTTTTTCCTGAAACATTTATAATAATACAGTATAGGTGAAAATTTGTCAATTGGAGTGATTGGAATGAAAATTTTAGTTACAGGCGGTGCCGGTTACATTGGCTCGCACACTTGTGTTGAGATGCTTAACGCAGGTCATGAAATTGTTATCGTGGATAATTTTTACAACAGCTGTCCCGAGGCTCTTAACAGAATTAAGGAGCTTACAGGTAAGGATTTTCAGTTTTATGAATGTGATATCCGTGACAGAGAGGGTCTTGACAAGATTTTTGCAGAAAATAAGATTGACGCTGTCATTCATTTTGCAGGACTTAAGGCTGTAGGCGAAAGCTGTGCAAAGCCGCTTGAATATTACGAAAATAACGTTGGCGGTACTGTCACACTCTGCGAGGCTATGCGTGATGCAGGCTGTAAGAAGATTGTTTTCAGCTCATCTGCAACGGTTTACGGTGAGAAAAATCCTTCTCCGCTTAACGAGACAATGCAGATTGGCGGCACAACAAACCCCTACGGCACAACAAAGTATATGATTGAGCTCATTCTCCGTGACCTCTGGGCTTCGGACAACGAGTGGAGTATCGCTCTTCTTCGTTATTTCAACCCCATCGGTGCACACAAGAGCGGCAGAATCGGCGAAAACCCGAACGGTATTCCGAACAACCTTATGCCGTATATCACACAGGTTGCTGTCGGTAAGCTCGCTTGCCTTAGCGTTTTCGGTGACGATTACGACACACCCGACGGAACAGGTGTGCGTGATTACATTCACGTGGTTGACCTTGCACTCGGTCACGTTAAGGCTGTTGAAAAGGTGCTTTCAGGCACAGGTGTTGATGCTTACAACCTCGGCACAGGTAAGGGCTACAGCGTGCTTGACATTGTGCACGCATTTGAAAAGGCTTGCGGTAAGCCGCTTAACTACAAAATAGTTGACCGCCGTCCCGGTGACCTTGCAACCTGCTATTCTGACCCGACCAAGGCTTATGAAATCCTTGGTTGGAAGGCCGAAAGAGGTCTTGACGAGATGTGTGAAGACTCGTGGAGATGGCAGAAAAATAATCCCGAAGGATATTGATTTATGGAATTTTACGAAAACAGTCAGGCACCTGAAAAAGCTATGCTTGTGGGCATAGATACGGACGATTATAATGCCGAGGTGTCGATTGATGAGCTTGAAGAGCTCGCACGCACGGCAGGTGCAGTTGTATGCGCAAAGACCTTGCAGAAGCGTGACCGCCCTGACTCGGCAACGTATGTCGGAAGCGGTAAGCTGGAAGAAATTAAAGAATTTGCCGAGGCAAACGAGGTTGACCTGCTGATTTTTGACGGTGAGCTTACTCCGTCACAGCAGAGAAACATCGAAAACGAAACCGAAATCCGTGTTATAGACAGAACTACGCTTATCCTTGACATTTTTGCCGCAAGGGCAAGAAGCGGTGAGGGTAAAATTCAGGTTGAGCTTGCACAGCTCAAGTACTCTCTCCCCCGTCTTGGCGGTAAGGGCACACAGCTCTCCCGACTTGGCGGCGGTATCGGCACAAGAGGCCCCGGTGAGACAAAGCTTGAAAGTGACCGTCGTCACATACGCAAACGAATTCAGAGCCTTGAAGAGGACTTGAAAGAGATTGCAAAACGCCGTGAACAGCTGCGTTCGAGGCGAGAGAAGGACGGAGTAGAAACCGTTGCAATCGTCGGCTACACCAATGCCGGTAAGTCAACGCTGATGAATGCTTTGACAGACGCAGGTGTGCTTGCGGAAAACAAGCTTTTTGCAACACTTGACCCGACATCCAGAGCACTCATCCTGCCCGACGGCAGAAGCGTTATGCTGATTGACACGGTCGGACTTGTACGCAGACTTCCGCACCACCTTGTTGAGGCTTTCCGCTCAACACTTGAAGAGGCGGCTTCGGCATCGGTTATTCTGAACGTTTGCGATGCTTCGGACGAATGCTGTGCAGAACACCTTGCAGTTACAATGAATTTGCTTAACTCGCTCGGTTGCGAGGGCAAGCCGATAATTTCAGTTTTGAATAAATGCGACCTTTGCGATAACTCGTTCATTCTGCCTGCACAAGGTAAGTTTGTTATGATTTCTGCGCTCAACGGACGTGGACTTGACAATCTGCTTGCGCAGATTCAGCTCGCACTTCCGCTGACGAGGAAAAAGGCAGAATTGCTTATCCCTTACGCTGATGCAGGACTTGTGAATTACATCCGTGAGGACGGAGTTCTTATTGAAGAAGAGTACCGTGGCGACGGAGTTTATGTTAAGGCGATTGTTGATATCAGATTTCTTGAAAAGCATAAGGATTATGTGATTGGATAAAATAACAAACATAACACGCACCTGAAAAGTGTAGAACTTTGAGGTGCGTTGTTTTCATTATATGCAACGACTGTTGATTTGTTGGGTGGAAATGTGGTATAATTGTTTTTAACGAATAATACATGGGAGTAATATATATGCTTTGTCCGACTATTGAGACTGACAGACTAATAATTCGCAGATATAAAGAATCGGATATTGATATGCAATATCAATTTTTACAGGATGAAAGATTACATAAATATATTTCTCCGCCAAAATTAAGTAAAGAAGAAGAATTTGAAGTCATAAAAAAATGGATATCTGAAGCAGATACCAGCAGCTATGAACGTTGGGTAATTGCGTTAAAAAATACAGACGAACCTATTGGAAACATCTCAGTTAACGGAATAGATAAGAAGAATAATTATTGCAATGTCGGATATGTAATTTTATTTGATTACCAAGGAATGGGATATGCAACAGAAGCTTTGACAGCCGTATCTGATTATCTGTTAAAGGAAAGAAATTACTATTTAGTAGAATGTTCCTGTAATGAATTAAATATTGCATCTTCAAAAGTTATGCTTAAAGCAGGTTTTATAAAAGACGGATATATACAAAACAGAAGAAAAAATCTTGATGGCAGTTATTCTGGAGTTGAATATTACAGCAAATCTCCAGCATTGTAATTCAACCACAAAAATTTGAGGGTGAAAGTATGAGTAAGCTTATTTCAAAAGAATATAAATGCTTTGAAGATATACGAAACGTCCGCAATGACGGTACTGAATTCTGGTATGCAAGAGAATTAGCACTATCTCTTGATTATACAAAATGGGAAAATTTCCACAAAGTTATAAAAAGAGCCATGATAGCTTGTGAAAACAGCGATCACAATGTTTCTGACGATTTTCCTGAGATTAGGAAAATCGTTTCAGCAGGAGCAACCTCAAAGCCGATACTCGATTATGAACTTACTCGATATGCTTGTTATCTTATCGTACAAAATGGCGATCCGAGAAAAGAAATAATTGCTCTTGGGCAAACATATTTCGCTATTCAGACTTATCGACAAGAAGTTGCTGATAGATTCAATCAGCTTGATGAGGATAGCCGCCGTTTAGTTGTACGGGGCGACATAAAGCAATGGAATCAGCTCCTTGCAGAAACCGCCAGAAATGCCGGGGTAATAACGAACGAAGAATTTGCAATTTTTCAAAATGCGGGATATATGGGGCTGTATGGCGGTTTAACGGTCGATGACATTCATCAGAAGAAAGGTCTTGCTGTTGGTCAGAAAATTCTTGATTATATGGGTAGCACCGAATTGATTGCAAACCTTTTCAGAATATCCCAAACTGAAGAAAAGCTTCGTAAAGATAATGTTACCAATGCACATGTTGCAACTGCCGTTCATCATACAGTAGGCAAGGAAGTTAGAAAGGCAATTGAAGAAATCGGCGGTACTATGCCCGAGGATTTACCAACGCCTGAAAAAAGTATTGCACAAATTGAAAAAGAACAGATAGAACGATTAAAACAAAAGGCAAAAAACGGACAGTTAATGCTTGATGAATAAACAGTCAAAACCTCCCAACTTCATTACGAAGTCGGGAGGTTAATTTGTTATATATCCAAAATTTCATTCGGTGTGCGGGCGATGTATTCCGCACCGCTTGCGATTAAAACGTCTTCGTCACGGTTGCCCCACGTTACACCGATGCAGGGAAGTCCTGCGTTGTGTGCGGTGAGCACATCGACATCGGAATCGCCGATGTATACACAATCCTCGGGTTTGACACCGATAGTTTTTATTGTGTAAAACAGTGAGTCGGGTTCTGGCTTTGACGGGAACTCGTCCATTTTGCCGACGACAACGTCGAAAATATCACCAAAAAAGTCTTTAACAACTGCCTGTGCGGCAACGTGTGCCTTGTTGGAAACAACGGCAACCTTGCAACCGTTTGTACGGAGTGTTTCCACCACTTCGGTTATGCCGTCATAAGGTTTTGTGTTGTCCGCAATATGCTCAAGATAGTATTTTGTAAAAATCTCGAGTGCTTCGGCGTAGTCCTTTTCGCTTGTATTTTCGGGAACGGAACGCTTGATAAGCACCTTTATTCCGTTGCCGATAAAGCTTCTGACTTCTTCTGTTGTTCTTTCGGGATAGCCCTTTGCACGCATTGCAAAATTAACTGCATTTGCGAGATCGAGAAGTGTATCAAGAAGCGTGCCGTCAAGGTCAAAGATGTAGGTTGAATACTTCATTTATCTGCGCTTCTTTCCGAAAAAGCCTTTTTTGTCGTCCATATCGGGCTTGCTGCCGCCCATTGTCTCGTTAAACTTAAGCAAAGCGTCCTTCTGCTCCGCATTGAGTTTAGTCGGAACATCGACAATGATGCGTACAAGCTGATTGCCACGCACCTTTGTGTGTATGTTCTGAATACCCTTGCCCTTGAGCACATAAACAGCACCCGGCTGTGTGCCTGCAGGAATATCATATTTCACCTTGCCGTCAAGCGTGGGCACCATAAGGGTATCGCCGAGAGCCGCCTGAACGAAGGTTACGTGAACATCGCACCAGACATTGAAGCCGTCACGCTCGAAGAACGGATGAGGACGGACATTGACATTGACGTGCAAGTCACCCGACGGTCCGCCGTTGATGCCCTTGTTGCCCTCGCCTCTTACGTTGAGAATCTGACGGTCATCAATACCTGCGGGAATGTTGACTTCAAGTGTGCTGTGCTTTGAAACACGGCCTCTGCCACGGCATTTCTGGCACGGATTTTCGATAATCTTACCCTTACCACCGCATCGTGAGCAGGCACGCTGTGTCTGAATAACTCCGAACGGCGTTCTTTGCTGTGCCATAACCTGACCTGAGCCGTGACATTCGGGACAGGTTGTGGGTGAAGTACCCTTCTGTGCACCGCTTCCGTTACAATCGGGGCAGACATCAACACGGTTTACGTCAACCTTGCGCTTACAGCCCTTTGCCGCCTCTTCAAAAGAAATGGTAACGGTTGACTGCAGGTCTTCACCACGTCGGGGTGCGTTCGGGTTAGCACGGCGACCGCCGCCACCACCGAAGCCACCGCCTCCGCCGAAGAAGCTTGAGAAAATATCGCCAAGGTCGATATCATCACCGAAACCACCGAAGCCGCCGCCAAATCCGCCGCCTCCTGCACCGTAATTCGGGTCAACACCTGCGTGGCCGAACTGGTCGTAGCGAGCTTTTTTCTGGTCGTCACTCAAAACCTCGTAAGCCTCGTTTGCTTCCTTGAACTTTGCCTCGGCTTCAGCGTTGCCGGGGTTAAGGTCGGGGTGGTACTGCTTCGCCTTTTTTCTGTATGCTTTTTTTATTTCATCGGCACTCGCACTTTTTTCAACGCCGAGCACCTCGTAATAGTCTCTTTTATTTTCAGCCATAATTAAGCACCTGACTTGGAAAGAGGGTTGCGGCAGTTATCACCACCGCAAGCCCTTTTGAAAAATTTTGATTATTCGTCGTCTGTTACGTCTGTGTAATCAGCCTCGTAGTAGCCGTTGCCTGCGTTCTGTGCGCCTGCACCGCCCATGTCACCCATGTCGGGAGCGCCCTGTGCACCTGCTGCACCCTGAGCTGCCTTGTAAATCTTCTCTGAAACCTCGTAGAACTTAGCCTGGAGAGCCTCCTGCTTGTTCTTGATGAGGTTGATGTCGCTGCCCTTGAGAGCTTCCTTAAGAGCTTCGATTTCAGTTGTGAGTGCTGCCTTGTCCTCCTCGGGGAACTTGTCGCCCTCTTCAGAGATGAGCTTCTCGCACTGGTAAACCATCTGGTCAGCGTTGTTTCTTGTGTCAACTTCCTCACGGCGCTGCTTGTCTTCCTGTGCAAACTGCTCTGCCTCGTGAACTGCCTTTTCAATGTCTTCCTTGGACATATTTGTTGAAGATGTGATTGAAATTGACTGCTCCTTGTTTGTGCCGAGGTCCTTTGCAGAAACGTGAACGATACCGTTAGCGTCGATGTCGAATGTTACTTCAATCTGCGGAACACCACGACGTGCCGGCATAATGCCGTCAAGGTGGAATACACCGAGAGTCTTGTTATCCTTTGCAAACTCTCTTTCACCCTGAAGAACGTGAACCTCAACAGACGGCTGATTGTCAACTGCAGTTGAGAAAATCTGGCTCTTCTTTACGGGGATAGTTGTGTTTCTTTCGATAATCTTTGTATTGATTTCGCCCATTGTCTCGATACCGAGTGAAAGCGGAGTAACGTCGAGAAGAAGGAGACCCTTAACCTCACCGCCGAGAACACCTGCCTGGAGTGACGCACCGATTGCAACACACTCGTCGGGGTTAATGCCCTTGAACGGATCCTTGCCGATGAACTTCTTGATTGCTTCCTGAACAGCAGGAATTCTTGAAGAACCGCCGACCATAAGAACCTTGTCAATCTCTGAATTTGAAAGACCTGAATCCTTCATAGCCTGACGAACGGGACCCATTGTAGCCTCAACAAGGTCTGCTGTAAGCTCGTTGAACTTTGCTCTTGTGAGAGTCATTTCAAGGTGCTTCGGTCCTGTTGCATCAACTGTGATGTAGGGAAGGTTGATGTCTGAAGATGTAACGCCTGAAAGCTCAATCTTTGCCTTTTCTGCAGCTTCCTTAAGTCTCTGCATAGCCATTTTGTCTGCACGAAGGTCGATGCCGCTTGACATCTTATATTCGTTTACGATCCAGTCCATAACTCTCTGGTCAAAGTCGTCACCGCCGAGACGGTTGTTACCTGCTGTTGCAAGAACTTCCTGAACACCGTCGCCCATTTCGATGATTGAAACGTCGAATGTACCGCCGCCGAGGTCATAAACCATAACCTTCTGGTCGTCTTCCTTGTCGATACCGTAAGCAAGAGCTGCTGCTGTGGGCTCGTTGATAATTCTCTTAACCTCAAGACCTGCAATTCTGCCTGCGTCCTTTGTTGCCTGACGCTGTGCGTCTGTGAAGTAAGCAGGAACTGTGATAACAGCCTCTGTTACTGTGTCGCCGAGGTATGCTTCTGCATCTGTCTTAAGCTTCTGAAGAATCATTGCAGAAATTTCCTGCGGAGTGTACTTTTTGTCGTCGATTGTTACCTTGTAATCTGTACCCATCTGACGCTTGATAGAAGCAACTGTTCTGTCGGGGTTTGTGATAGCCTGTCTCTTTGCAACCTGGCCTACCATTCTTTCACCGTTCTTGCCGAAGCCGACAACTGACGGAGTTGTTCTTGCGCCCTCTGCGTTTGCGATAACTACAGGCTCGCCGCCTTCAATAACTGATACACATGAGTTAGTTGTACCTAAGTCGATACCGATAATCTTTGCCATAATTTAATTCCTCCAAATTTATGATAATATATTTTAGTTTGCAACCGCTACCATAGCGGGACGAATAATCTTGTCGCCGAGCTTATAGCCCTTAACAATTACCGTTGTGATTGTATTCTCGCCTACCGAATCGTCTTCGGTGTGCATTACTGCGTTGTGGAAGTTCGGGTCAAATTCCTCACCGACTTCGCCAAAAGACTCAATACCGAGACTTTTGAAAACTTCACTGAACTGCTTGAATGTCATTTCAACGCCCTTTTTGTAATCCTCAAGTGTTCCGTCGGGGTTAGCAAAAATTCTGTCGAAATTGTCGGCTACGGGTAAAAGTGCATTTATTACCGAAGCCTTACATTCTGCGTAAAGTGCGTCTTTTTCACGCTGTGAACGCTTGCGGAAGTTGTCGTATTCAGCCGCCATTCGTAAAAGCTGGTCGTTCTTCTCGTCAAGCTGCTTTTGAAGCTCCTCTTCCTTTGAGGGCTCTGCCGCTACTTCTTTTTCTTCAATTACTTCTTCGTCGGCATTGTTGATTTTCTTATCCTTTGCCAAAAAATTCATTCCTTTCAGTCTTCGTTAAGCGTCTGTGTAAGCAGTTCACCGACAAGGTCGGTAAGGTACCTTACACTCGGTATAAGACTTGCATAGTCAATTCTTGTCGGGCCGATTATTCCTATCGAGCCTCGGTTGTCGCCGTCTATGTTGTAGTGTGCCATTATAACGCTGGAATTTTCAAGCTGCTTGAACTTGTTTTCACCGCCGATTTTAACATCAAGGTCAGCCTTGCTGTTTGCAAGAAGCTGACTGATCGGCTCGCCTCTGCGAAGGAAATCCATAAGCTCGTAAGCAGTTGTTCCGTAATCCTCACGGTAGCGAAGAATGTTTGACTGACCGCCAAGCATAACCATTGTCCGCATAGCCTCCTGTGCAAGCTCGGAAACCGCAGACACAAACGGTATCATTGTGAGTGCGTCCGCTCCCATTGATGCAACAAGCGTTTGGAGTGTTGCCGTGTCAATGTCATCAAGCGGTAAGCCGAGGAAAGAGGATTTGACGATGTTGTAAAACTTTTCAATCATTGAAGAGTTGAGGTCAACATCACTTCTGCAAACCTTGCTTTTGATAACTCCCGTTGATGTAAGGAGGACTATCATTCCCGTTCTTGTACCGACGGGGACGAACTCGATGCGCTTAATCGTTGCATTTTCGCCCGACGGGGTGGTTGAAACTGCCGCACAGTCCGTCATATCCGCTAAAAACTCACTTGCCTTTGCAAGGATTGCTTCGGGGCTTGCGTTTTTAAGAGAAACGCCGGCTTCGATTTGTCTTTTGACGGAATCGTCAAGCGGGCGGACACCCATAAGGTTGTCGACATAATAACGATAGCCTTCGTTTGTGGGAATTCTTCCTGCTGAAGTGTGAGGCTGTTCAAGGTAGCCGAGAGCCGCAAGCTCCGCCATCTCGTTTCGGATGGTTGCACTTGACACAGTAATATCAAGGGCAGACAAAAGAGTTTTGGAACCGACAGGCTCACCCGTTTTAATGTAATGCTCTACAACAGCAGCGAGTATTTTTTCTTTTCTCTGACTGAGTTCCAATCTCTCACCGCCTTTTTAGCACCGTTAGCACTCTTTTAAGTCGAGTGCTAACTTACATTTATTACTATACAACCACAAGGCAAATTTGTCAACAGTTTATTTATGAATTCTTTGTTAACTTTGAGAGAAATTTCTTAAAAATCCTTCTTTTGTCATTATTCCTCTTTTTAGTGTTAAATAAACATTTTACTGTTGAATAAAAGGTGCGGATATGATAAAATATGATATATATGTTCAGAGGTGGCAGTATGTATATAGTTATCGGTGCGAACGGATTTTTAGGCTCATATGTTGTAAAAAGTCTTGTCCGGAATACGGACGAGGAGATTATTGCAACATATCACGGAAACAAAGAAAGTCTGTACTCCCCCAGAGTTAATTGGGTAAAGCTCGACGTAACAGACACCGAAAGCATTAAAAGTCTTGAACGACTCGTTGAAAACACAGCAGAATGTAAGGTTTTTTATTTCGCCGCCTGCCACAACCTCGACCTTGTAAAGTGTGAGCCTAACTTTGCAAAAAACATAAACATAACGGCACTTAAAAACTTTCTTGACGTTTTCAGCGAGGCACAGTGCTTGTATTTTTCCTCAACCGACTGTGTTTACGGTGAGAACACAAAGGAGATACAGTCTTTTAAAGAGACCGACCCCACCTGCCCCATCAGTGAATACGGCAGACAGAAGCTTGAAGCGGAAGGCATTGTTAAAAGTTACGGCTTTAACGTTGTGAGGCTTCCGTTTATGACAGGTGCATCTCTGCTCGAACACAAAAAGCATTTTCACGACAACATTGTAGAAAAGACACGTGAAGATCAGGATTTTACGCTTGCGGACGGGCTTTGGCGTTCTGCTCTTGATTACGAAAGCGTGGCTGACATACTTGTAAAATTAAGTTTTATGAAAAACGTTCCGCAGACACTCAACCTTTGCGGTGACGAAAGTTTAAGCAAATATGACGTTGGTGTTATAATTGCCGATAAACATAACTTACCGATGGAGCATATTATAAAAACTCCCGAAGCGGAGATTATGAAACTATTTTACGAAAAAAGAACATCATCAACCGCAATGGACAACTCCCTTTTAAAGAGTGTTCTCGGTGTTGATGAAATCAAGATTAAGATTTAACGGGCGGTGAAGCGAGTGAAAGCAGTAATTATGGCGGGCGGTTTCGGCAAAAGGCTCCAAAAGCTTTACAGCGACAGACCGAAGCCTATGGTTGAAATCAGCGGACGACCCGTGCTTGAATACCAGATTGAAAACCTGCGCAAATTCGGAATAACGGAAATAATCATTGTTGTTCATCATATGAAAGAAAAGATTATGCGTTATTTCGGTGACGGTTCACTCCTCGGTGTTAACATCAGCTATTACGAAGAGGACAAGCCGCTCGGAACGGCAGGCGCACTTTTTAAAATAAAAGGGCAGTTATCGGATGATTTTCTGCTTATAAACGGCGACTTGATTTTTAGTGTTGATTTTTCAAGAATGATTGATTTTCACCTTAAGAACAACGCACTTGCAACTCTTTTTGTTCACCCGAACTCCCACCCTTACGACAGCGAGCTTGTTGTGTGCGGTAAAGACAACGTGGTGACGGATTGGTACAAGAACGACGGTCACGGTAACTACACAAACTGCGTTAATGCAGGAATTCATATACTTTCAAAGAAAGTGCTTTGTGACATCTTTGTTGACGGAAAGCTCAACCTGCGTGCAGATGTGATCGAGCCGCTTATCCCGACGGGCAAGGTTTACGCCTACCGCTCGGCAGAGTATGTTAAGGATATGGGCACTTCGGACAGACTTCGTCACGTTACGGCTGATGTTGAAAACGGAATTGTTTTTTCAAGGCGTGCGGACAAAAAACAGAAAGCAGTTTTCCTTGACCGTGACGGCACGGTTAACAAATATAAAGGTTATATAACTTCGCCTAAACAGCTTGAACTTATAAACGGTGCGGCAGAGGCAATCAAAAAGATTAACCAAAGCGGTTACCTTACGATTATCATTACAAATCAGCCGTCGATTGCCATGGGACGAATGAGCTATGCCGTGCTTGATGAAATTCACGCAAAGCTTGACACCCTGCTCGGAGAAGAGGGGGCATATCTTGATGCGCTGTACTTCTGCCCTCACCACCCTGACAGCGGATTTGACGGCGAGGTTAAAGAGCTTAAAATAGAATGTGGCTGTCGCAAGCCCTCGGGCGGTATGATAAAGAAGGCGGCAGAGGACTTTAACATTGACCTTTCACGCTCGTTTATGGTCGGCGACTCTGAGAGAGATGTGCTTGCGGGACTTGATGCGGGCTGTACACCGATTTTCCTGACCGGTAGTGACAACACGCTGAACGTGCGTGACATAAAGAAATATAAAACACTTGCGGATTTTGTAAAGGAAGAGATTGATTAAATGCTTACCACCAGAACACCTTTCAGAATGTCCTTCCTCGGCGGAGGAACTGATTTCCCTGCGTATTTTAACGAATACGGCGGGTGTGTTCTGTCTGCAACCTTTAACAAATACACTTATGTAACCGTGCGACATCTGCCTGCACTTTTTGATTACAAAAACCAATTTACATACTCGAAAATTGAACGTTTTAATTCGCCCGACGAATTAGAGCATCCGCTTGTGAGAGAAGCACTCAAATACATTGACATTGACCGTATACAAATTGCGTATGACGCTGACCTGCCTGCAAGGTCGGGCATAGGGTCGAGCTCATCGTTTGCGGTCGGACTTCTAAATGAGCTGCATCTTTTAAAGGGTGAGCATCTGAGCAAAATGGAGCTTGCTAAAGAGGCAATCCACCTTGAGAGAGTGCTTTGCAACGAAGCCGGCGGTGTTCAGGACCAGCTTGCGGTAGCATTTGGCGGACTGAACAGGATAGATTTTGACGCTGACGGATACAAAATAAATCCGATTAATATTTCGGATGAAAGAAAAAAAGAATTCAATAAAAATCTGTTGCTTGTTTTCACGGGATTTTCGCATTTCTCGGGCGAGGTTTCCGTTACACAACAGAATAACATACCGCAAAAAATTGCTGAACTGAACGAAATGAAATCCCTTGTTTTTGAGGGTGAAAAAATACTGACTTCTGACACAAGTCTTGATGAGTTCGGCAGACTGCTTGACTACACATGGCAGCTCAAACGTACACTTTCCGACAGAATAAGCACACGGGAAATTGACGAGATTTACAGCTCTGCCAGAAAAGCAGGTGCTCTGGGCGGTAAAATCCTCGGTGCAGGCAGCGGCGGATTTATGCTGTTGTATGTGCCCGAAGAGAAGAGACAGAATGTGTGCGACTTGTTTGAGCCGTCACGAATTATTCCCTTTGAATTTGAAGAGGACGGAACAAAACTGATTTACGGCGGAGGTAAGGACTGATGAAAATTGCTATAACAGGCGGTGCAGGCTACATTGGCAGTGTGCTTGTGCCCGAGCTTCTCGGACTTGGTCACGAGGTTAGCGTGCTTGATAATTTTTACTTCGGTCAGACAGCTTTGCTTGACTGTTGCAGTAACAAAAACTTTCAAATAGTTCGTGGTGATGCCCGTGACAGAGACACCGTGCAAAAGTTTATTGACGGTGCTGACTTTATCATTCCGCTTGCCGCACTTGTGGGCTTCCCCCTTTGCGACTACGATAAAATTGCTGCAAAAAGCACAAACCTTGATGCCGTGCTTATGCTCCTTGAATTGAGAAAGCCAGAGCAGAAGATTATTTTCCCCTGTACAAACAGCGGCTATGGTACTTCAGACGGCAGTATTTACTGCACAGAGGAAACTCCGTTAAAGCCGATTTCACTTTACGGCACAACAAAGGTAGAGGCAGAAAAGGCTGTGCTTGAAAGCGGAAATTCGCTTACCTTCCGTTTTGCAACGGTTTTCGGCTCTTCACCGAGAATGAGACTTGACCTGCTTGTGAATGACTTTGTTTACCGTGCCGTGAACGACAGAACAATGATAATTTTTGAAGGTAATTTCAAACGCAACTTTATTCACGTCCGTGATGTTGTTGGTGCATACATTCACGCAATCAATAACTTTGAAGTGATGAAAGGCAAAGCATACAACTGCGGACTTTCGGATGCTAACCTTTCTAAAATTGAGCTTTGCGAAAAAATCAAAGAGCATCTTCCTCAATTTACATTTTTCTGTTCAGAAATAAACAAAGACCCCGACAAGCGAAACTACATTGTTTCAAACGAAAGACTCGAAAGCACAGGTTGGAGACCGAAGTATTCGCTTGACGACGGAATCGAAGAGCTTATAAAGACCTATTCGATTATTAAAAACAATTCTTACGCTAATTTTTAGGGTGAATTTTTATGCTTGAAATTTTAAAACCCGATTTTGAATTCAACGACGACCGAGGCAAGCTGATGCAGCTTTTGCACGGCGAATGCGGTCAGGTGAATTATGTTGAATCAAAACCGTCAAGTGTCCGTGGCGGTCACTTTCATAAGCTTAACAAAGAGACATTTTTTATCATCGACGGTGAGGTTGATGTTACCGTTAAAAGAGACGGAAATGAAGAGACATATCACTTTAAAAGCGGAGATATGTTTTCTATTCAAAAAAATGTTGTTCACAGCTTTGATTATAAAAAATTTACGACCCTTATCGTAGTTTACGACAAGGGTGTTGAGCTTCCCGACGGAACGAAGGATATTTACCCGGAATAAACCAAGGAGATAGCAAATGCTGAAAAAAGTATTCACAAAAACTAAATATGAAGCGTGCATACTTTTCTTTTTGCTGATGCAGTTGATTGTTTTCGCTCCGACAAAGGACGGCATGCCCGTCTGGCAGTTGCTGACCTACCTCGGCGATTACAGTCACGGCTTTATGCCCCGTGCATTCATCGGCGAGATTATTTCGTGGTTTACGGACAGCGTTTCGTCAAACCTTTTATTTAACCTGTCATTCACGGTTTGTGTGCTTTTGAGTGTAGCCGCCGCTTTGATAGGCGGTTATCTTATAAAAAATGCAGAGAACAAAACCGCTGTTACAGCGATTGTTGCCGTTATGGTTTCGTCGCCGATTTTTATGCCGCTTATGGCAAGCTGGCTGGGCATTACCGACATTTATCTTATTCTTTTGACTTTTATTGCTTTTGTTTTTAATGAGAATAAGTTTTTGAGATATCTCGTCCCCGTTCTTGCTCTTATTTGTACCGCAATTCATCACGCATACTTGTTTCTTTATATGGTGCCGATTGCAATTGCGTTGCTTTACGATTTCTTTAAAAACAAAAAGTATATCCGTGACGGAATTATGTGCGGTGTGACTTATGCTTCGCTTATCGCACTCGGACTTATTACGGTTAAAACCCGAAGTGCATCGGGCTTTGCTTCCGTTGATGAAATGACGGATTTTATGATAAACAAAGCAGGCTTCTCACTCGAAAAAGAATGGCTGGAGAGCCTTGTTCCGAATGAATATTTTACTCGGGTTGACTACCTTCAGCAAAATGTTACTTCAACGATGTCCGCAAGCAATCTTTTTGGAATTGTTCTGATTTTCGCCCCGCTTTTTGTTACCTTCGCTTACGGCTGGATTAAGTCGATTAAACAAAGCGAGGATAAAACTGAAAGGTTTATTTTTTCTCTTTGTCTTATTCATCCGCTGTCAACAGTACCTACGTACATTTTCGGTCTTAACTGGAACCGTTGGACATCGGCGATTATCACAAGCCAATGTATACTTTACCTGTTTATGCTTTACAGAAAAAATAAAACTCTTTCGAACACGGTCGGACAGATGACAGAATTTTTCAAAAAGCATTTTATTTTGGTTGTATTTTATTTAATATATTTTGCTTCCTTTGCGAAGCTGTTAGGAACATAAAATGGACATTAAATCAACGGTGAACAAAAACAAATATGCACTTTCGGTTTTCGCTCTGCTTGCGATGCCGTGCCTGATTTTTGACGGCTTTGAAAGTGCCCTGACTTTAGCGTGCAGACTTTTTCTGTGCGTGAGCGTTGCGTTGTTTTTCGCACCGTATTTACACACAGATATAAAAAAGGAAAGGGCTGTATCTGCGGTATTTTCACTTTTGAGCATTATTTCGTGCAACGTGATTTTTTTGAGTGAAGATGTGCATATTCTGCTGTCACTTTTCTGCTTTTTCCTTGCACTTTTTGTAAACGGAAAAGCAAAAATTTTAACGGCAGTTTTTGCAGGACTTTGCGTTGCTGTGCAACCGTTGAGCCTTTTGTTTTTAGTTCCGTCAATTGTCGTTATTCAGCTTATAAAAAAGCAAAAACTTTTTGCAGGTATGAGTGCTGTTTTTTCGGTTGCAGTTTTTGTTTTGACAAAGTTTTTGGAAAGCACAGAATTTTATGCCGACCAATTCAGTTCTTATTACCTTTCACTTCACCTTATTCATTTTTCAAAAACTCATACCGAAGTTTTAATGCAATATTCGATTTGCAGTATCCCTCTTGTTGCGGTTGCTTTGGTTTATCTTGTAAAGCTGTTTTTAAACGGCAGAAAATTTGAAAGTATTGCTGTTTTAGCATGTGTGCTTCTTTCGGTCGTTGCCTTTGCAATGAGCAAAAACACGCACACGGTTTTTATGATTTTAATTCCGTTTTTCGCAAGCTTTATTTCACTTGACAGCGAAGACGGTTTTGGTAAAACAAACGAAGAAATCGGAAGACTTTTTATAAAGCATTTTCTTCTGTTTTTGTTGCTTGTTGCGTTCACCGCAGGCTTTCCTGCTGTCTTCGGACAAATTCCGTTTGAGTCGGATTTCTTTTCAAAGGCAACGTTTATTATATTCAGGCAGGAATAGAAAAAACTCCGTTCGACCGAACGGAGTTTTTTGTTTAGAAAGTGAATTTTTCGCCGTCATATTTGCAGGTGTGTTTTTCGCCTGCTTTTATTTTACCCTCAAGCATTTCCTCGCTCAGCTTATCTTCAATCTGCGATTGAATTGCACGCTTGAGCGGTCTTGCACCGTAAACGGGGTCGAAGCCCTCGTCTGCAATTTTTTCAACCGCACTTTCGTCAAAATCGAGCTCAATGCCCATTTCACCGACACGCTTTGAAAGGGTTGAAAGAAGGCGTTTTGCAATTTCTTTTATATCATCTTTCTTCAGCTGTTCAAAAACTATGATATCGTCAACACGGTTGAGGAACTCGGGACGGAAACATTTTTTGAGTTCACCCATTACCGCATCACGGATAGCCGTCTGGCTCATAACTCCGCCGTCGTCACTGCCGCTGAAGCCGAGCGTTTTGCCGCCCGTGTTGCTGATAAGCTTTGCACCGACGTTGGAGGTCATTATAACAATGCTGTTTTTGAAATCGACCTTTCTGCCCTGTGAATCGGTAAGCACGCCGTCGTCAAGAATCTGCAGAAGCATATTGAAAACATCGGGGTGTGCCTTTTCAATCTCGTCAAAGAGGACAACGCTGTACGGCTTGCGGCGGATTTTTTCGGTAAGCTGTCCGCCCTCATCATAGCCGACATAGCCCGGAGGCGAGCCGACAAGTCTTGATGCGTTGTGCTTTTCCATATACTCGGACATATCGAGCCTTATCATTGCGTTTTCGTCACCGAAAAGTGTTGCCGCAAGTGTTTTACAAAGCTCTGTTTTGCCGACACCCGTCGGGCCGAGGAAGATGAACGAGCCGGTCGGTCTGTTCGGGTCTTTTAGACCTACCCTGCCTCGCCTGATTGCCCTTGAAACGGCTGAAACCGCTGTATCCTGACCGACAATTCTGCGGTGAAGCTCATCTTCCATATTAAGAAGTCGTTGACTTTCCTCCTGTGTTAACTGAACAACAGGAATGTGTGTCCATTCGGAAACGATTGATGCAATCTCGTCGGGTGTTACCTCGCCGTTTGTTTCGGTATTCTTTTTTTTCCAGCTTTCTTTAAGCTCGGCAAGCTGTGCCTCGGCTTCCTTTTCCTCGTCACGAAGCGAAGCCGCACGCTCGAAGTCCTGACTGTTTACAGCCGACTGCTTTTCTTCGGTGATGTGTTTTATCTTATCTTCAAGCTCACGCACATCCTCGGGCGGAGTGTAAGCACGAAGTCGTACCTTTGATGCCGCCTCGTCAACAAGATCGATTGCCTTGTCAGGCAGGAATCGGTCACCGATATACCTTGCAGACATTTTGACAGCGGCAATGATTGCCTCATCAGTAATTTTAACCTTGTGGTGTGCCTCGTATTTGTCACGCAAGCCTTTGAGAATTTCGATTGCTTCTTCCTGGCTCGGCTCACCGACAACAACGGGCTGAAAACGTCTTTCAAGTGCGGAGTCTTTTTCGATATTTTTGCGGTACTCTTCGAGGGTTGTTGCACCGATAACCTGCATTTCACCACGTGCAAGAGCTGGCTTTAAAATATTTGCCGCATCAACGGCACCCTCTGCCGAGCCTGCACCGATGAGAGTGTGCACCTCGTCAATGAAAAGAATGATGTTGCCTGCCTTTGACACCTCGTCAATAGCCGCTTTAATTCGTTCCTCGAAGTCGCCACGGTATTTTGTGCCTGCGACCATTCCCGTAAGGTCGAGTGCGATAATTCTTTTATCCTTTAAAAGCTCGGGTACTTCGCCAGATGAGATTTTAAGTGCAAGACCCTCTGCTATTGCTGTTTTGCCGACACCCGGTTCACCGATGAGACAGGGATTATTTTTGGTGCGGCGGCTCAAAATCTGAATAACTCGGTCAATTTCCTTTTGTCTGCCGATTACGGGATCAATTTTTCCCTGCTTTGCAATGTCCGTCAAGTCTCTGCCGAACTGGTCAAGAGTGGGTGTCTGTGCGTTCGACTTTGATTTCTGTGCTGACTTTTGCTGTGAGTTATTTTGCGTATTTGAAAAGGTACGTGTGATTTCGTTTGCAATGTCAGCTGCAGACACACCGAGCTCTTCAAGAATGTTGACCGCATAACAGCTGGAATCCCGAAGAAGTGCGAGCAGGAGATGCTCCGTACCAACATAAGATTGACCCATCCCCCTTGCCGCAGAAACAGACATTTCGATTATATTTTTACTTCTCGGGGTAAAGTCTCCCGGTGAAAGTACGGTCGGAGTGCCGATGCCGATGCTTGTTCTGATTGCGTTTTCTACATTCTCTGCCGTTACTCCTCTTGAAGAAAGTGCGGTGCTTGCTATGCTTCCGTCTGACGCAAGAAGTCCGAGAAGCAGGTGCTCACTGCCGATGTAGGTGTGACCGAGATTTTCGGCATAGCTGACAGCCGAATTGAGTGCAAGATTTGCTTTCTGCGTAAAACCTGTGAATTTGTACATTTTATTTTCCCCCTTATAAAAAGCTCCGTTTAAAACGGAGCTTTTGGTGTTACTGATTAATTGCTTCTCTGACCCACATTGCACGGAGAATGTCTCTCTGCTGTGAAGAGAGCTCCTTGCCTTCAGCGGCATTTATTGTTGCCGGCTGAACTCTGATTGTGAGCTCGTTGAGCTTTGCAATGTCGTAATCGATAGCTTTATTAGAGATACCCATTCTGACAAGTGACGAGAGCTCCATAAACTCGTCACCGCTGAGTACCCTTGCATTTTTGAGTATGCCCCACGCACGGAATATTCTATCCTCTTCAATGGGGTTTTCGATAAGTTTTTCTGCCGCCGCTCTTTCCTGCGCAACAAGCTGAAGCGTGATTGACTGCAGATTGTTGAGTGCGGACTCCTCGGAAATGCCGAGAGTTATCTGGTTGCTTAACTGATAGATATCGCCACGGGGACTGCTACCCTCGCCATAAGCACCACGGATAACGAGTCCGAGCTTTGATACGGTAGATGCAAGCTTTCCAATCTGTCCGCAACGTGTGAGTGCGGGCAAGTGAAGCATAACCGATGCTCTCATAGCCGTGCCGAGGTTTGTCGGACACTGTGTGAGATAACCGATTCTGTCATCATAAGCATAGTTAAGTTTTGAAGAAATTATGTTGTCGATTTTGTCGGCAACGCTGAATGCCTCTTTGAGGGCAAGACCCGACATCATAACCTGCAAACGGATATGGTCTTCCTCACAGAGCATAATGCTGACGGCTTCGTCATCTGTAAGAAGCAAGGCTCTGCCTGCACGGTCGGAAGCGAATTCGGGACTGATGAGATGTCTCTCGGCAAGTGAAACTGCCTGCGCACGTGAAAAATCCTTCATCAATGTGTAGCCAAAGCCCCAGTTATCGTCGGAAAGGACTGCATTTTTAATTTCTTCGCAAACCTTTTCTTTACCCTTGACGGTAAGACGACACGGAAAAGGATAATCCTCGAGGTTTCGTGCAAGACGGACACGGGTACTGATGACAATATCGCCCTCTGTGCCGTTTTCAACATACCACTTATTCATTCTTGTCCGCCTCCATTTCTTTTATTCTGTCACGAAGAACAGCCGCCTCTTCAAAGTTCTGCTCTTCAATTGCTTTTTGCAAATCTTCCTTGAGCTTTGCTACAGGATTGATTTTCGGCTCTGTGCTTGCCTGAACGGGAACCATAGCCTGCTTGCCCGTGTGCTTGATTTTGCCGTGAATACGCTGTAAGGACGGCAAAAGCTTGTCGTAAAACTTTCGGTAGCAATCCGCACATCCGAGCTTGCCGCTTTTTGCGATATCCGAGAAGGTGTAGCCGCACTTGGGGCATTTTTCCTCACGCTCGGCACCGAGCAAAGGCATACTCTCACCGAGAAGTCCGCCGAAAAATCCGTCTAAATTAAAACCGAAGCCCGAAAACATATCACCGTATCCGAGATGCTCGGCACAGGAAACGCAGAGGTGAGTTTCTGCAGTTTCACCGTTTACAACTCGCTTGATGTGAGTTGTAGCTTCATTTTTTCCGCAATTCTGACACAACATATATAATCATCCTTTCACGTTTAATAGCATTTGTTTAAAGATTGTTGCACGCACCCGGTCTCTTATCTGCGGCGGCAGCTCACGGAAGCATTTGTCACTTGTCGCCGTGAGAATGAGCCGTGCGGCATCTGTCGGGATAATGTCCTGATAGTTCAGATTTTGAACGTGCGCCCTGCACGTCGCTTCGTCTATACTTGAGCCGACATTGTTGACAACGTGCATGAGCATTGCGCTCTTATCATATTTTATGCGGGCAATGCGAATATAACCTCCGCCGCCTCGCCTGCTTTCGACCGTGTAGCCCTGCTCGGGGGTAAAGCGTGACGATATAACATAATTTATCTGGCTCGGGACACAGCCGAGGGTCTGTGCAAGCTCGTTACGCTGGATTTCGGTCTCGCCTGCCTCCTGCATCATTTCGAGTATCATCTGTGCGATGACGTTACTCATACTCATATCATCATCTTCTTTCGTTTTTTGACTTTGACTTTCTTTGACCTTTCTGTAATAAATTATAGACCTTTTCTGACCTTTCGTCAAAGGTCAGAAAAGGTCAAATTTATTTTTCGCAGGTTTATTTTTGGAGATTAGATTTAATTTGCTCCGTTTTTCTTCAATTTTCAAGTTTTTTCTCTTGATTGCTCGATTTTGATTGTGAAAAATCCGCAATTCACAAGGAATTACGGATTTGACTTTTGATTATTTGACTTTGACCTTTATGGTGTGTCGACCTGCTGTTGTTTTTATAATAAGCTCGTAATTTGCGCAGTCAATCGGGTAATCTGCACCGTCAAGGGTTACGCTTTCGACTTCAAAGGGAGTGCCGATGATTGTTTCTCCGCAGGCATCTTCGCCCTGCGTAAATGTGAGGGTAAATGTTTTTGAGTTAAGGTCGTAGTGGTAACTTTCAATCACACCCGAAACAGCTTTGGGATAAGGTCTTAAAAATACTTTCATAAGACGGTTTTCAAAAAAGCCGGGGATATATGCCCAATAGGTCTGACCCCATTTGTTATTTTCAAATACTTCAAAAAGATACTGAATGTGCGGAAGCCAATCGTCGGTTTCGTCGCCAAAGCTACCCCATTCACCGACAATTACAGGAACACCGAGCCTTTCCTGACTGCGCTTATGTTCACCGAAGATGCCCCCTACCCTGTCGTTGCTTGCAAACTTATACGCAGATGTATCAACCATAAGGTCATACGCATGAGGAGCAAAAAGTTGGTTTTCGTCACGTTTTCCGTTAACGGTAATCGGCGGTGCAGAAAACGGAATTCCAAGATTTGAATAATAGCAGTTTTCCATAAAGATAAGCTTGTCGCTTTCCTCACGGATTTTTGCTGCAACCTTTGAAACAAAAGGTCCGTATACCTTTGTGTCAAACTCTCTTATCAAGTCGTCTGCACTGCTTGTAATTTTATTAAAAACATTATAATCGATGTGTGTCAGCACCTTGCCGATTGCATCTTCTTTATTAAATAATTCTTTGATAAGCTGTGTTCTTTTAACATCCTTGTCAAAAAGAACTGTCTTGACAGCATTTGCAACTATTTTTTTAAAGACAGTACCGCCGCTGCTGCCGGGGAACGGCTCATTCATAATGTCAAAACCGATTACGGCAGGCTTGTCGCCGAGCTTTTTGACCACGTACGACCAGCACTCGGTGTAATATTCCTGCAAGCCCTTGCCGTTTACCTTGCGGTTTGCCCAGAAATTATCAAAGGCTCTGTGGCAGGCTTTGCCCCAGAAATAACCCTCTGCCCAGACAAAGCGTGTGGGCTTGACCTTTATTCCGTCAAGAAGTACCGCCCACTCGGGTGCACCGTCGGAATTGGTGACAGAAGAATACAAGTCCTGATGCATATCAAGAAAAGCGTAGATATTATACTTTTCAAAAAGGTCAAGTACCTTTGCAAGTGCATCAATGTAAGCGTCGTTATACTCACCCGGCTTTGGCTCTAGCTTTGCCCATGTGAAGCCGAGACGGATAAGATTGACACCGTTTGCGGCAATCTTCTGAATCATAGCCTCATCAAGGTCGGGAACAATCTGCTCACCCGGTGTATAATCGCTTTTATCACAAAAATTTACGCCGTGAAAAATTCGCTCTCTGCCCTTGTCATCAACAAGAACCTGTTGGTATGCTTTGATTTTATCCATACTTCACCCTCGCTTTGTTATGTAATACTTTTATTGTAGCATTATTTGTCTGTAAAAGCAAGTTTTGGCTCAGGTTGACAAATTCCATGCATAGTGGTAGAATAGATTGCAACTAGATAATTTATCGTCGGTTGTCGATTCGTTATGTCGAATCAGAATCGGCATTTTTTTTTGGAGGTCGTTTTATGAAAACAGATGTAGTTATCATCGGTGCAGGCCCTGCGGGTATTTTTACCGCACTTGAAATGATCAGAAAAGGTACAAAGAAGCACATTATCATCGTTGAAAAGGGTCAGTCGGTTGAAAACAGACATTGTCCGAAGTCGAAAACCAAAAAGTGCGTGAGCTGTAAGCCCTACTGCCACATCACAACAGGCTTTTCGGGTGCGGGTGCATTCTCTGACGGTAAGCTTTCGTTAAGCTATGAGGTCGGAGGAGATTTACCGAACCTTATAGGCGAGGTGCTTGCGCAGGAAACGATTGATTATACCGACTCAATTTACCTTGAATTTGGTGCAGATACAAAAATTGAGGGTATCAGCAACCCCGATGCTGTTAAAAAGATACGTTCACGTGCAATTCAGGCAGGTTTGAAATTGGTAGACTGTCCTATCCGCCACCTCGGTACGGAAAAGGCACAGGATATTTACCTCGCAATTGAAAAATATCTTATTGCAAACGGTGTTGAAATTTATTTTGGCTGTGAGTGCTCGGATATTATTCTTGAGGGCAAGAAATGTAACGGTGTAATTATTCACGACAACCACGGCAAAGAAACAGAAATCTATGCCGACAAAACGATTGTTGCAACGGGCCGCAGAGGTGCAGATTGGCTCGAAAAAATCTGTGCAGAGCACGACATTGCCCACCTGCCCGGAACAGTTGACATCGGTGTTCGTGTTGAAGTGCGAAATGAGGTTATGGAAGAGGTTAATGAGGTTCTTTATGAATCAAAGCTCATCGGTTACCCACGTCCGTTCAAAAACAAGGTGCGCACCTTCTGCCAGAACCCCGGCGGTTTTGTAAGTCAGGAGAACTACGACAACGACCTTGCAGTTGTAAACGGTCACTCGTACAAGGAATTGAAATCTGACAACACAAACCTTGCAATTCTTTGCTCACATAACTTTTCACATCCGTTTAATCAGCCGATTTCTTATGCACAGAAGGTCGGTGAGCTTACAAATATGCTCGGCACGGGTCACATACTTGTTCAGCGCTTCGGCGATATTCTCGACGGCAAGCGTACATGGGAAAAAGAGCTTTATTTCTCTAACCTCAAGCCGACACTTCCCGACGCTGTTGCAGGCGACATAACGGCGGCAATGCCTTACAGAGCGATGACAAACATTATCGGATTTATTCAGGCGGTTGACCACGTTGCACCCGGCTTTGCTTCGTATGAAACTCTGCTTTACTCACCTGAGCTGAAATTTTACAGCAACCGTGTAAAGATGGATGAAAAATTCAACACAAACGTTGAAAATCTCCACTGCCTCGGCGACTCTAGCGGTTGGACAAGAGGTCTTATGATGGCATCTGTTATGGGTGTTCTTATGGGACGTGAAATATATTAAACGCTTATGATAGGTATTATTGATGTCGGCGGCGGTCTGCGTGGAATTTATACCGCCGGGATTTACGACTATCTTCTTGACAATTCAGTTGATATTGATTACTGTCTGGGGGTTTCTGCAGGAAGTGCAAATCTTATCACTTACATCGCAGGGCAAAAAGGACGGCTGAAAAGATTTTATATTGAGTATTCTTTTGAAAAAGAATATTTCAGTTTGGGTAATTATTTTAAAAGCGGAATGCTCCTTGACCTTGATTATATATACTCGGGCATCACAAACAGTACAGGCAAAGACCCTCTTGATTTTGATGCTGTGATGAAATCGGAAAAGCATTTTGTTGCCGTTGCGACAGATGCCGTTACGGGAGAGCCGAGATATTTTTTAAAGGAAGATATGTGCCCGGACGAATACACTCTTTTAAAAGCAAGCTGTGCAATACCTGTTGTGTGTCGCAAGCCGATTGATTTTAAAGGAGAAAAATATTTTGACGGCGGTCTTGCTGACCCTATTCCGTACAAAAAGGCTTTTTCTGACGGGTGCGACAAGCTGATAATTTGCCTGACACTTCCACTCGGCTACAAAAAGTCAGCTATGCCAAGGGCTCTTGTTAATTTATTGCTGAAAAAATATCCCGAAACAGGTAAACATATTATTGCGTCCGATGTATATTACAGCGATGCGGTTAAAGAAATTCTTGAGCTTGAAAAGCAAGGAAAAGTTCTCATACTTTATCCTGAAAATTGCTTTGGAATTAAAACCATAACAAGAGATCGTGACGGTTTGAACAAGCTATATAACCTCGGTTATAAGGATGCTGAAAAAATCAAGGATTTTATAAACAATAACACATAAGACATCACCTCTCTGTGCAAAGCAGAGAGGTGAGTTTTTATGTGCTTGCAAAGATTTATTATATATAGTATAATGAAGTTTGAAATTCGAGAAAGGAGTGTGTGACTTTGGTATTTTCATCAACAACATTTTTGTTCTTGTTCTTGCCCGCAGTCCTCATACTCTATTACAATCCCATAATAAAATCACTTGCCTTCCGCAACGCCGTGCTTATTGTTTCGAGCATATTTTTCTATGCGTGGGGCGAGCCGTTTTTCGTCTTGCTTATGCTTGCATCAATTATGCTCAACTGGCTTTTCGGTCTGGGTGTTGCCAGGTTCAAAGACACAAGCCTGACGAAAGCAAAGGCTTTTGTTGCGCTGTCGGTAGTTGTTAACATTGGTATGCTCTTTGTTTTCAAATACCTTACATTCACGCTCGAAAACATCAACGCTCTTTTCGGGTCAAATCTTGATACACTCAACATTGCTTTACCGATTGGTATTTCGTTCTTCACGTTTCAGGCAATGTCGTATGTTATTGACGTTTACAGAGGCAACGGTGCGGTGCAGAAAAACCCTTTCAACGTTGCGCTTTACATATCGTTCTTCCCACAGCTTATTGCAGGACCGATTGTCCGATACGAAACCATTGCCGAACAGATAAACTTCCGTAAAGAAAACTTTGATGACTTTTCAAACGGTGTTTACCGTTTTATGCTCGGATTTATCAAAAAAGTGCTTATTGCAAACAATGTTGCCGCTGTTGCAGATGAAATCTTCGGCAGTAGTGAGATGTCGGTTTCGACTGCGTGGATTGGCGCTGTTGCGTATACGCTTCAAATCTTTTTTGACTTTTCGGGTTACAGCGAAATGGCAATCGGTCTCGGCAAGATGTTCGGCTTCCATTTCCTTGAAAACTTTGATTACCCGTACATTTCAAAATCCATTACGGAATTCTGGCGCCGTTGGCACATTTCGCTCGGCACATGGTTCAGGGATTATGTTTACTTCCCTCTCGGCGGCAGTCGTGTAAAGAAATCAAGACACATTTTAAACCTCTTTGTCGTATGGTTTCTGACAGGAGTATGGCACGGCGCTAACTGGACATTTATTGTGTGGGGACTGCTTTACTTTGTGCTTCTCACATTTGAAAAACTGACAAACTTCCCACAGAAAATCAAATTTTTCAGCCATATTTACACAATGCTTTTTGTTATAATCGGCTGGGTGCTTTTCCGTGCAGAGTCAATCTCTGAAGCGTTAACCTACCTTAAAACAATGTTCGGTTTCTCGGGCGCAGAGGTGTTTGATGACAAGGCACTATTCTTCCTTGACAACTACAAATTCTACCTGGTCGCAGGACTGCTTGCATCGTTCCCGATAATTCCGAAGCTCAAAGAAAAAATCAAGGTGAACGAAACGGTATACAGCGTTGTTGCTACGGTTGCCGTGCTTGTTATGTTTATAATTTCCCTCACCTTCACAATCAAGGGCTCGTACAATCCGTTTATCTACTTCAACTTCTAAAAGAAAGGCGTGAAACGAATGAAAAAACTCAATGCAAAAAAATCTTTGAGCGTAGTCTTCATTTTATCCATCGTCTTTTTTATGTGTGCAATTCTGACCACTTTTGTACTTGCAAACTTCTTTAACATCTACCCCTCGACAATGAATGCCGCAGAAGCACAACCCGACGCAACACAGGCGCCGTCAACGGATTGGTCGGTTGATTATCCGTTTTCGGGAGATTACGGATTTGAGTTTGTGGCAACAGAGCCGGAAGAAGAGGTTGTTGCCGAAGAAACAAGCAAGGTTAAAGAATACGAAAATTATGTAAAATTCCTCGAAGACCGTATTGACTACTACACAACAAATCTTCTTATCGGCAGAATGAAGTTTGTTGAGCTTAACGCTTTGTTTAACAAAATGGTCGGTATGGATATCGTTTCGGGCACAGATTCTGTTGTTGTTATGCGCAACGGCTACCTTACCTACGAGGCACAGCCGCTCGACACACAGTATGCGATTGAAAGCACGGCATATTTTTCACAATGGCTCAAAAACAACGGCATTGACTTCCTTTATGTTCAGTGTCCTTCAAAGGAAAATCCGCTTGACAATCAGCTTCCCCACGGCATTGAGGATAACTATAACCTGAATGCAGACAGTCTTTTGAAAGGTCTTGACGAAAACGAGGTTCCTTACATTGATTTAAGGCAAAGTCTGATTGCAGATTTTGATGATTATTACTCCTGCTTCTTTAAAACTGACCACCATTGGACAGCCGAAACAGGTGTGTGGGCGGCAGGCAAAATTGCCGCGGAACTCAACAAGAAATACAGCTGCGGTCTTAATTTGAGTCTTGCTGACCTTTCAAATTACAATGTTGACGTATATGAGGATTACTGTTTCGGCTCACAGGGCAAGAAGACAACTCTTAAATACGCTGACCCCGAGGACATCAGTCTGATTTACCCGAAGACCGACACAGATTTCACCGTGCAGTATGACAAGAGCGAGATTCTGAACGGCAGATTTGAGGATACGCTTCTTAAAAAGAGTGTGTTTGACAAGATTGATTACTACAACATTTCAACCTACTCGGCATATTTCCACGGCAACCATTCCATAACAACCGTTCACAACAACAAGGTTGCAAACGGCAAGCGTATGGTTTACATTATGGATTCATTCAGCGCAAGTGTTATCCCCTACCTTGCAACGGAAATTGAGGACATTCTGGTGCTTGATATCCGTAGCTTTAACGGAAGCGTTACAAATGCTATCAAAGGCTTTGACCCCGACACGGTTGTTGTTGCGTACAACCCCTCTACCCTGTCGGCAGACACGAGCCATTACAGTACTTTTAATTTTGAATAAGAGCAAAAACGCACATATCTGACTGATATTGTGCGTTTTTTTGCTTTACTTTTAGAGTTTAATGTGCTAAAATGTTTGTATCCCAATCGCAAACTACTTCTATCGGAGATGTTGAGATGAATAATAGATTTAATGATGAAAACACAGACCTTCTTTTTAAGGCAGTTCTCGAATTGCGTGATTATGAGGAATGCTGTAACTTTTTTGAAGATCTTTGCACAGTTACCGAATTGAAATCAATTTCACAGAGAATAAGAGTTGCAAAAATGCTTCGTGACAAGTGTGTTTACAGCGACATTGTAAAAGCAACAGGTGCAAGCACCGCAACAATCAGCCGTGTTAACCGTTCGCTCCAGTATGGCAGTAACGGCTACGAGGCTTTGTTCCAGAGGATAGAAGCAAAAGATGAGTGAGTATAACGCATTTGCCGAGGTTTATGACAGGCTGACGGGAAATATCGAATATTCAAAGCGTGCAGAGTTTATCCGCACGCTTCTTAAACGTAACGGGGTAAAGGACGGTGCAATCGTGCTTGACCTCGCTTGCGGTACGGGCAGTCTTACCGTGGAGCTTGCAAAATCGGGCTACGATATGATTGGTGTTGACTCAAGTCCGATGATGCTTTCGCAGGCGCAGGACAAAATGTACGACAACGAGCTTTCAATGCTCTTCTTGTGCCAGAGCATGACAGAGCTTGACCTTTTCGGCACGATTGATGCGGCAATCTGTACGCTCGACAGCCTTAATCATCTTGACACACCAGAAGAAATCAGAGAAACAATTTCCAAGGTCGGACTTTTTATGAACCACGGCGGAATATTTATCTTTGACGTGAATACAATATATAAGCACCGTGAAATTCTCGGCAATAACACCTTTGTTTATGATTGTGACGAGGTTTACTGCGTATGGCAAAATCAGCTCAATGCCGACAACAGCGTGGATATAAGCCTTGATATATTTGAGCTTGACGACGGTGTTTATTACAGAGAAAGCGAAGGCTTTAAAGAAATCGCCTGCCCTATTGAGGATTACAAAACGTGGCTCAAAGAGGCAGATTTTGAAGTAATTGATATTTATGACGAAATGACGTTCAATCCCCTTTGCGACACGACACAGCGTGCTGTATTTGTTGCAAAGTATAACGGAAAAGCGGAGGAATAATAAATGGATAAACTTGTAAGATGTATTTCAACTGACGGAACGCTGGTTATTATGGCGGCGGAAACCACAGATATGGTTGAAAGAGCACAGCAGATACACAAAACTTCTGCAGTTACATCTGCCGCACTCGGCAGATTGCTGACAGCTTCAAGCCTTATGGGCAGTATGCTCAAGGGTGACAACGAATCCGTTACTCTTCGAATGAACGGAGGCGGCCCTGCAGGTACGGTTATGGCTGTTTCGGACTGTTGGGGTAATGCAAGAGGCTATGTTACAAACCCTGTTGTTGAAATTCCGCTCAATTCAAAGGGTAAGCTTGACGTTGCAGGTGCAATCGGCACAGACGGTTCACTTGTTGTTATAAAAGACCTTAATCTCAAAGAGCCGTACATCGGTCAGACACCGATTATCTCGGGTGAGATTGCAGAGGATTTGACAAGCTATTACGCAATCAGCGAGCAGTTGCCGTCGGTTTGTGCCCTCGGCGTGCTTGTTAACCCCGACCTTTCAATTCAGAAGGCAGGCGGATTTATCATTCAGCTTCTTCCGACTGCATTTGACGACACGATTGATATGGTCGAAAGATGTATCAGCGACATACCTTCTGTTACAAAAATGCTTTCAGACGGCATGACACCGGAAGAAATCTGCCACAGAGTTCTTTCCGAGTTTGAGCTTGAGGTGCTTGACGAGTCGCACCCCGTTTACAAATGCAACTGCTCCAGAGAAAGAGTTGAGGGCGCTTTGATTTCGACAGGACTTAAGACGCTTAAGGAGCTTGAGCTTGAAGAAACAACCGAGGTTAACTGCCAATTCTGCGAGAAGAAATATTCTTTCACGGGCAGTGACATAACCGAGCTTATAAAGAAAGCAAAAAAATAACAAAAGTTTAAAGAAAAGTATTGACAAACCGAAAATCTTGTAGTATAGTATTGGATGTCGCTGCGATATCAGCAACGGCAAAGAAAATGACGGTTTTGTGGGAGCATAGCTCAGCTGGGAGAGCATCTGCCTTACAAGCAGAGGGTCACAGGTTCGAGCCCTGTTGTTCCCACCACATGGCCCGGTAGTTCAGTTGGTTAGAACGCTAGCCTGTCACGCTAGAGGTCGACGGTTCGA
>JAFUPA010000066.1 GCA_017481575.1 Clostridia bacterium
CTTGAATTCTGTCTTCGTGAATCGCTTGACAATATCCGCTTGCTCGGCGTTCATTCATCATTAAAAAGCAAGTGCTCGGGTAGTCTGTATTTTGAAAATGCGGTTGCTGTTTACGACTTGTTTGAAAAAACAGTCGAGTTATTCATTGATGATATCAACGCACTCATGGTATCGCTTAAATGTGAAAACTCCGTCATAAAACTCACCCTTCAGATAGGTCTGAATGACGGCGCCGATACTTCTGCACTGAACACGCTTTCTTTAGCTAACGGAAGTGTTACCTGCGACGTTGATGAAAACGATGTTGCGGTTTATATTCTCCTTTCCGAAGGAGGTGCATCGGATGATTAATCTTCTTGAAACGGGAACTTATATTCAGGCGTTATTTATGTCGGTTTTGTTCCTTGAGGCAGTAATAAATATTTGCTGTGTGCCGAATCTTTTTTTTCGTGATTACAAGCCTCTGACAAAGGTGTTTACCGTTGTTTTTAATCTTGCGAGTTTTGCTCTGCTTGTTATTCTTACAACAGGACTCAACGCATTTATTTTCAACCGTGATATTCCTTATCCGAGCACACTGCTTCTTGAAAATGCGGAATATTCTCTGATGTTCATTCTGGCAAACCTTGCTTTTCTTGTTTTCCTTGGTACCGGAGAAATCCGTTACCGCAAAAACAGCGTTTCGTCGCTTTCCATAAAAGAAAGCTTCGACCATCTTCCGACGGGACTTTGCTTTTCAAAAGCAAACGGTACCGTTCAGCTTGTAAACCACAAAATGAACGAGCTGGGATATATTCTGACGGGCGAAGAAATTCAGAATGCCAACAAATTCTGGAAGGCACTTGTAAACGGTGATGTTCTTCCCGACGTTCACCGTATTTCCGACAGCAAGCAGCCCGAATACCGTCTGTCTGACGGAACGGTTTATACTTTCAGACGTGAAAAGGTTGAAAATGTTTTTCAGATCACCGCAACCGATACAACAAGCCTTCACAAGCTTACAAACAGACTTCGTATGAACAACGAAGAGCTTGAAGAAATGAACGCAAGACTCAGGCATTACGGCGAAACCGTTGACGAAACAACAAGGGCAAGAGAACGCCTTGAAACAAAAATCCGTATTCACAGCGAACTCGGTCAGGCACTTCTCGCAACCCGTCATACGTTGAGTTTGCCCGAAGCCGATTTTCAGCCGATTATCAGCACGTGGAACAGAAACATTGCCGTTCTCCGCACAGAAGCTGAACCTGCGCAGAACAGCGGTCTGCTTAACACACTCATTGATATTGCCGAATCAGCAGGTGTTACCGTTGAAATCAGCGGTGAATTCCCGATGAACGATGCAATCGGCAGTATACTGACTTCCGCCGCAACGGAAGCGCTGACAAACGCCGTTATCCACGCAGACGCCAAAACTCTGTTTGTTGAGTTTTATGAAACAGAGGATGGCTATAATGCCAGATATACCAACGACGGAAATCAACCGACAAAAGAAATACACGAGGGCGGCGGTCTTGGTTCGCTCCGCAGTAAAATTGAACGTCTGGGCGGAAATATGGAAATTCAGTCTGTACCGCAGTTTGTTATGACTGTGCAGATGCCGAAAGAGGTGAAATTATTTTGATTAACGTTCTTATTGTTGAAGATGACCCCATGGCTCGCAAGCTGCTTGAAATTTACATAAACGACAGCGAAGAATATAAGCTTTCGCAATCTATCGAAAGTGCGGCAATGGCAGAGCTTTACTGCCGCAGAAACCCCATTGATCTTATTCTTATGGATGTCTGCACGGCAATGGATGCAAACGGACTTGATGCGGCGGCAAAAATCAAAAAGAGCTGTCCTCATATCAAAATAATCATTGTTACAAGTCAGCCCGAATTCAGTTTTATCGAAAGAGCAAGAAAAGCGGGAGTTGAAAGCTTCTGGTATAAAAGTGCATCGGCAGAGGAAATCATCGAGGTTATGAACAGAACGATGGCGGGTGATTCCGTTTATCCCGACACAACTCCTTCACTCAGACTCGGAGAAGCACTCAACGTTGATTTCACGGAAAAAGAGCTTCTTGTTTTGCGTGAGGTTGTTGACGGCGAAGCTGATGCGGATATAGCCGAAAAGCTCGGTATGTCCGTACGTACCGTCAAGGCTCACATTCAGAATATGCGTGATAAAACGGGCTTCCGTAATCGCACCGAACTTGCGGTAAGAGTGCGTGAAAGCGGTCTTGTCATCAATGACCATAAAACAGAATAAATCATCCTATCAATTTGGCGGCAGAGTAATCTGCCGTCTTTTTTTGAAAATTTTTTAAATAAATTTCCGTTTTTGCACTAAAGTACAATGTGCAAACCGAAAAAAGGTGATAGAATTACGATGTAAGAATGTATACTGACAAAAGTATACTCATTATGAACAACACGAAAGGAGAAAATTTCTGATGAAAATTTTCAAAAAATCATTGGCAATACTGCTCTGCCTGATTATGGCGGTCGGTATTATGCCTCTCTCTGCAGTCGCAAAAGATGATGATGTGGTTAAGGTAGACCATGTTACTGTTAAGACAAACAGTATCTTTAAAGTTGGTGAACCGTTACCTAAAGACTTCAAAGCAGATTATACTGACCATCTGTTCAAATTGGAGGATGTAGATTGGTCTTGTACCGAAGTCTACAATGAATGGGATTACAAATCACTCGGTGCCTTTTCCAACGCAGGCGACACATTTGAGAAGGGTCGCGGTTATGAGCTTGTATTGACTTTCTATTCCGATCAGAAGGAAGTCGATGTAAAAAAATTCACGCTGAAAACCGGTGACAATACATATACTTCATATGGAACAAGCAGCGGCGTTGCACTTCGCCAAAGCAATGTTTTGTATTATCATCAGCCTTATACATTGGCATATTTCTACATTCCTTTTACGGAGTTAGGTCATAAAGTTACAACTTATGACGAACTTCAGTCTGCGCTTCTCAAGAGCGAGGACTATGTAATCACTCTCGGAAAAGATATTACAAAAGAAATCGGTCTCGGAAAAACAGAAGAGAGCGAAGCAGCTCAACTTACCGTCAACGGCAAAAAGTGGCTCAACCTCAACGGCAAAAAGCTCAAGGTAGTTGACCATTCCGATGTAACAAGCGACAAGGATGAATCACTTAGGTCATACAGAACCCTTTTCACTGTTTCAGAGGGTGCAGAATTAATAGTTGACGACACCCGAGGCAAAGGTGAAATAAAATACGATGCTCACTTTATTTCGCCAAACTTTTTTGCTATAGTTTATGACGAAGCTTACTATTTCAGTGTTCCTGAAAGAAACATGTTTAATGTTCGCGGTAAGCTTACCGTAAACGGCGGTAAATTTGATGCCGGTGGTGCTAAAGAGCAATATCTTGCCGATGAAGCATGCAATGCTTATCAGATTGCAGCAGGCTATATCTGTAAAACTGAAGGCAGTGGTCAGGCGACTTTTAACGGCGGCGAATTTATCGGTCATACATTTTCCGAAAAAATTGAACAATATTATCGTGTAGTAATGCCGGGCCCGCAATCAGATAAATTCAAGGAATTTAACGGTGGACCGTATTATGTCCTCAGCGGTAACATTACAATAAACGGCGGCGATTTCATCAATGAGGGTGTCGGAGCTTTTGTTGACAAAGAAAATTCATCAAAGCTGAAGATTTTTAACGGAAGTTTCGATGTTAAAACACATTCTAAATTACGCGCTCCCATTACAGACTCAGTAGATAACTCCTGCATGGATTGGGAAGTGGCAGCATTCAACATTCCTGAAGGTTCATGGAACAGCAATGATTCTCTTTTCCTCAAGGACGGAAAGCTTTGCTTTAGTCCTGCAAAGGATTTTCTTGATGACTATGCAGAGGACGCTCGCATTGATATTTTTAAAATCGATTTTTATCGTGCAAATCCCGGACTTTCAGGCAAAAACATAATAGCAGAGGTAAATTATGCTATAGGTACAGAAGAATTCACCGTTGTTGGTCAAACATCAACAACATACACTAACTTCCTCTATTCAGCAAAGTTACCTCCGCAGTACCTTATCGACAAGGGTTATGTACTTAATATCAGAGGTACTTTGTTTGACCCGTCCGGCAAGCAGTTGTATATGGAAGCAGAAGATGACAGCTATGTTACTTTGTATCCTGAGGACTATTGCACAACTCCCGGCACATATACATATAAGGTTACCTTTGTGCTTATGGATAAGGATGGTAAGCTTTGCGGTGTTAAACCCTACACAGTGCTTATCAATGCCGTTACTCCTTGTGAAACTCACAATTACAATGTAATCAAAAACACTGCAACCTGCACATGGCGTGGCACAATAACCGAAGTCTGTACCAAGTGCGGTAATGTCAATACAGACACCAGTGCTGCTCTCGGTCACACATATGAAGAATATTCAGATCCCTGGTCATCTGATAGTATGTACCATTGGAAGTATTGCTACAGATGTAATAAGACTTTCGACAAAGGAGTCCACGGTTACAGAGCAGGTGAAAGCGTATGCGTGACCTGCGGTCTTGACAACAGCTGCGACTACGGCAACGCAATGGATCTTGAACGCAATGAAACTCACCATTGGTGGGCTTGTGAAACTCATGCTCCCGAAGATGCCTGCCCCAATGACCACAAGTTGGAATATGGTGCACACGAAGCGTGTTCTTATGAAGA
>JAFUPA010000067.1 GCA_017481575.1 Clostridia bacterium
TGGAGGGTCTCCTTATGCCGATTATGTACGCTGTACCGAGCGACAAATCAATCGTCAGCGTGCAGATTACCGAAAATTGCATTAACAGCGACGAAGCACCGCTTGTTGAGCATAAGGGTAAGAAAAAGTTGGAAGCATAAATAAAAATTTATCGGCTTGCAGATTTATTTCTGCAAGCCGATCTTTCTTTGTTTCCTTAATATGTAATCGAATAATCCTTTTCAAATGTAAATCCGACAGAGCCTTCGTGTGTGCCGAACATATTAACCGTCATGTTAAGTACAACGGGAGTTTTGTAGTTTGTGTGAGTCATTCTGCCTGTTGCCTTGTCGATTGTTGCCTTGATTTCACAGTTGTAGTAAGTGGTGTCAAAGCGCTTGACAAACGAAGCCTTTTGTGCAACTTCGTGTGTTTCGATAACGTCGCAAACAGCGCCGACTCCGTTGCCTGCTGTCGGATTTGTCTGGTCCTTGAGCTTGAGGTAGATTTCATAGGTTGAGCCCTTGTCAACACAGGTTGCCTTAACAACCGTTGACGGCTGGAGCTTGCTTACATAGCTCTGGCCGGGAACAATATACTCGTTGCGGATATCTTCCTTTGTCGAGTAAACAATCGGCTCGGTGTCATCACCCATAAATGATTTCATCAAACTCTCTGCAGAACTTTCAAGACCTGCAGGCAAACTGACCTTGTCCTCGTTAACCGTGCGTTTTTCGTAGTTTTTAACTACCTTTACCGCATCGGTTTTTATTTTGTTTGCACTCTGGTTAAAAAGTGCAACTATGTCTGCAACTGCAGTCGGAGCACCGGGCTTTTCGGTTGTGTCTGTTTTACTGTCAGCCACGTCTGTTGTATCAGCTTGAGTGATTTCCTCTGTACTGTTGTCAACGGTTTCGTCTGCTGTGCTGTCCAAGACCTCGTCTGTTGAGGTGTCGACGCTTTCGTCTGTCGAAGCATCTTCTGACTCGTACGCATAAACACTTTCGCCGACATTTGAGCCTTTAAGCTTTGCCGCTTTCTTAACTGCATCGCTGTAGTTACCAACGGCAACTGAAGAAGTAATGCACAAAACTACAACGCAGATGAGAGCAGTAACAGCCTTGATGATTGATTCCTTCATATACATAACCCCTTTATTTATTTTTGTTGTTTCGGGTATTGCGCTGAAGCTCGTTGTATTTAACCATTTTGAGTGCTCGCTTTTTCCTGCGGCGGTTGTTCGAGATGAAGAACATCACAGCATAAGCTACAACAAGAATTACAACAACTGCAAAAATAATCTTGAAAACTGTCTTTGATGTCACACGCTGAATCATTGCTTTGGCATAAAGCAGAACGCTCATATTCGCATCCTCTGCAACAACAAGCTCTGCCGTGCCTATCTGCTGACCTGCAAACATAATCTTTGCTGTGCCGATTTTGTCACCCTTTTTAACGGGTGCGTCAATGCTTTCGGGCAGGTCAACGGGAACGAAGCTGACACTCTCGGAGTTGTTACCCTGCGGAACAAGTGCCATAATTTCATTAAGAGCAACAAGTCTTACGCTTTCCATATCCCAGCAGTAGTTAAGCGGAACGGAGCAGATGAACTGACCCTCCTGTGTAACTACCTCGTACTTAAGGTTTTTGAATGCCCAGTTGTACATATGGTTGGTGTCCATAAATGCCTGGTTTTCTTCAATTCCGTCACCGTCGGAGTCACGGTAGTCACCGCCCATTGCAACGGCAAGGTAATTGTAGCCGTCTTTTGATGCGTAAGAAACAAGGCATCTGCCTGCGTCCTCGGTCGAGCCTGTTTTGATACCCTTTACATTTCTGTTGTAATACGAAACATAAGCAGAGTTCAGCAGGAAGTTTGTGTTAACAAGCTGACGCTCCTTGTTCATGTTCGTTTCGGGCATCATATAGGTTTTCTGTGCTACGATTGTTTCAAAAGCAGGGAACTTGAGTGCTTCCTTTGCCATAATCGCAAGGTCGTTTGCAGTAGTTTTATGTGTTGCAGAGTCAAGTCCGTGCGGGTTGTCAAAGTGCGTGTTTGTGCATCCGATTTCCTTTGCGGTGTCGTTCATCATTTGCACAAAGCCGTCAATCGTACCGCCGTATTCAATCGCAAGTGCGGCGGCGGCATCGTTACCGCTGGGGATAAGCAGGGCACAAAGCATATTGTAAATGCTCATCTGCTCGCCTGCCTTTATTCCGGAGGTCGAGCTTCCCGTGCCTGCAATGCTGTCAATTGCCGCTTGGTTTACCGTCATAACACGGTTGAGGTCGTCGGTGTTTTTAAGCACGACGAGAGCAGTCATAATCTTTGTCAGCGAAGCAGGTGCATACGGCTTGTCGGCATTTTTTTCAACAATAACCGAACCGTCGTCAAGGCTTATCAGCAGGTCAACCTCACAGTTGAGCTTTACCTTTTCTGTCTCTACACTGCTTAAGTAATTCTGTGCGGAAACGGGCAAAACAAGCGAAGTTAAAATTATTGCAAGGGAGCATATAAAAATTATCAATTTTTTCATAGACAAGACCCCCGAAAATGTAGTATTATATATGCTAGAATATTATAGCAGATTTGCAATAAAAAATAAACACAGAAATTAAAAAAATGTCGATTTTGAGGAGTGGCTTTAAGATGATTTATGTCACAGGCGATATGCACGGCGATTACCGCATCTTTTCGCAAAAAAAGTTCAAGAACATCAAAGAGGGTGACACCCTTATTGTTTGCGGAGATTTCGGTTTTATCTGGAACGGCGACCTGAAAGAGAAAAAAACTCTCGACAAGCTGGCAAAGAAAAAATATAACATCTGCTTTGTTGACGGAACTCACGAGAATTTTGAGCTTCTTTCAAAATATCCCGTAATAAACTTTGCGGGCGGCAAGGCGCACAAAATAAGGGAAAACATCTTCCACCTTATGCGTGGTCAGGTTTTTGAGATTGAGGGTGAGCACATCTTTGCAATGGGCGGCGGCGAAAGCCCCGACGTTGACCTTCGCTACGGCGACAACTGGTCAAATGCCGAAATCCCGACCCGTGAGGAAATGCGAGAGGGTGCAACAAACCTTGAACGCTACAAGTTTAAGGTTGATTATGTTATCACTCACGAGCCTGCACAGAAGATTAAGAATTTCTTAAAGCTCAAGGATAACGAGCCGCTTCTTGTAAGCGGACTTAACGCATATTTCCAGGAGTTGAGCACAAGCTGTGACTACACACGGTGGTTTTTCGGTTCTTTGCACGAGGACAAGTTTGTTTCCTCGTCACAGATTGCGGTTTTCCAGAACCTTATAAATGTTCAGACAGGGGAGTTAGTTAAATAATGGATATCAAAGAAATTTTAGCGAAGGTTGACCACACCCTTCTTTCACAGTCAGCAACGTGGGACGAGATTAAAGCTATCTGCGACGACGGAATGAAGTACAGCTGTGCTTCCGTGTGTATTCCTGCTTCATATGTAAAGCAGGCTGTGGAGTATGTTGACGGCAAATTGCCGATTTGTACGGTTATCGGCTTCCCGAATGGCTATTCAACAACTGCGGCAAAGTGCTTCGAGGCGGCAGATGCAGTTAAAAACGGCGCAGAAGAGATTGATATGGTCATCAACGTCGGTGCTCTTAAGGATAAAAAGTACGATTTTCTGCTTGAAGAAATCAAGGCTGTAAAGGCCGCCTGCGACGGCAAGTTGTTAAAGGTTATCATCGAGACCTGCCTTCTTACCGACGAAGAGAAAATCAAGATGTGCGAAATCGTTTCCGCTTCGGGTGCGGATTATATAAAGACATCAACAGGCTTTTCAACGGGCGGCGCAACAAGAGAGGACGTTTCACTCTTTGCCGCACACGTTGCCCCTCACCTTAAGATTAAAGCGGCAGGCGGTATTGCTTCGCTTGAAGATGCCGAGGATTTTATAGCACTCGGTGCATCAAGACTCGGCACAAGCCGAATTGTAAAAATTATTAAAAACGAAGAAGCACAGGGCTATTGATATGGATAAGAAAGAGCTTGTAACGCTTGCGACAGAAGCGAGAGAAAATTCATATTCGCCTTATTCGGGCTTTAAGGTCGGTGCGGCTTTGCTCACAAAAAGCGGCAAGGTCTACAAGGGCTGTAACATCGAAAACGGAGCCTTTTCACCGACAAACTGTGCGGAAAGAACGGCTGTTTTTTCTGCAATCAGCGATGGCGAGCGTGAATTCACGGCAATTGCCGTTGTCGGCGGTAAAGACGAAATCAATTCCTACTGTCCTCCGTGCGGAGTGTGCCGTCAGGTGCTTTGCGAGTTTTGTGACAAGGATTTTGAAATTTACCTTTATGACGGCGAAAACATAAAAACATACACATTAGGTCAACTTTTACCCGAGAGTTTTAAATTATAAGGAGAAAAACTATGGACGAGAAACTTTACTACGGCAGAGGAAAGGACTGCGACAACAAAAAGCTCATCGCTTTCCTTGACGAGGTTTTCTTTATTGATGATGACGAGGAAACAAAGCGTGACTTTATGTCAATTCTTCCTAAAATTTATCACGACGAATATAGACCTGCATACAACAACTTTGTTGTTCAGGAGGAGAACGGCGATTTCAGAGCGGCTGTCGGCAATTTTTACATCGACCTTGATGTTTGCGGCGAGGCTGTAAAGGCTTGCTGTATCGGTAATGTTGCGGTTGGCGTTAAGTATCGCTCAATGGGTTATATGGTTGACCTTATGGAAATGAGCGTTAAGGATATGCAGGAAAACGGTACAGACCTTGCTTACCTTGGCGGTCAGCGTCAGCGTTACGGATATTTCGGTTTTGAAGCCTCAGGTGTTTCTTACAACTTTGAGTTTAACAAGAAAACCGCAAAGCACATCTATGGCGGCAGAAAATCAACTCTCCGTGCAGAAAAGCTTGACGCAAACGACCTTGAAACAATCAAAAAAATTGACGAGCTTTATCGGAAAAATGTTATAAAAGCAAACAGACCGCTTGAGGATTATTACAGAATTATCACCTCTTGGCGCCACACTCCGTATGTGGTTTACGACGGGGACGAGTTTGCAGGCTATTTCCTTATGGGCTATAGCTACGAATGGATTTCCGAGTGCGGTGTAACAAAGCCCGAATATTACGGCGAGCTTGCACTTGCCGCACTTGAAGTAAGCGGCAAGGACAGCGTGCGCTTCAACGCTTCCCCGTTTGATAAGGAGAAGCACGGCTTCTTTACCGAGAATTCGGAAAATATTTCCGTCGGCGGATGCGAGTCGATGCTCGTTTACAATTACGAGAAGGTGATTCGTGCATACCTTAAGGCAAAGGCAAGCTACACAAGTCTTGCAGACGGAGAGCTGACAGTTCTCATTCACGGCAAAAAAGCCGATGAAAAGTTGAGAATTGCTGTTAAGAATAACGAGGTAACAGTTGAAAAGTTTGACGGTGAGGCAGAAATCGAATTCAGCCACTTTGAAGCAACACGGGCTTTCTTCTCAAACTTTACTTTTGAGCGTGAAAAGTTAAACGGTGCGGCACAGCAATGGTTCCCGTTGCCAGCATTTATATTCAGCGCAGACCAGATGTAAAAGGTTGCAGAAAACAAACCGAAACCGCCTGAAACCAAGTCTTTTTAAGTCTTTTCGGCGTTTCGGCTTTGAAAGGCGCCAGCCTTCCTGCATCCGAAACATCCAAAAATCCAATAAAAATCTCTTGCTTTCAGGTCAGAGCTTTTTACAGACGGATTAAAAAACAAATTGAAAATGAATGTAGAGGAATCCGTCTGTAAAAACGATTTCGGGTTTGCTTTCTACACCCTTAAGGAGATTAATTATGAAAATCAACGTTTCACACTACGGCTTTATGCCTGACGGCAAGGAAGTCAAGCTTTATTCAATTTCAAACGACAACAATGTCACACTCCAGCTCATAAATCTCGGCGCAACCCTGCAGTCGCTCTACACTCCCGATAAGTACGGCAGAGTCAACGACATCACCGTCGGCTTCGACAGCCTTTACGGTCACCTTAATTTTACCGATTATCAGGGCAAGGTTGTCGGCAGATATGCAAACAGAATTGCAAACGGCAGATTTTCGCTGAACGGCAAGGAATATCAGCTCACACAGAACGAAAAGGACAAGACCTGTCTGCACAGCGCAGGCGAATTTTCCGATGCTGTGTGGAATGCGGTTATAATTGACACCAACGCAGTTGAATTTTCTTACACAAGTCCCGACGGTACAAGCGGTTTTGAGGGCAACCTCACCGCAAAGGTTACATACACACTCACAGAGGATAACAAGGTCGTGATTGATTATTCAGCCGTCTGCGATAAGGACACGGTTATGAACTTCACAAACCATGTTTATTTTAACCTTACAGGCTCTGCAATGAGCGATGTGCTTGACCACGAGATGCAGATGAATGCATCACACTACACACCGATTGATGCGGATTCAATCCCGACAGGAGAAATCCGTGCAGTTGAGGGTACGGCATTTGATTTTAACACCCCTTGCACAATCGGCAAGCGTATTTATGATAACGACGAGCAGTTAACTCTTGCAAGAGGTTACGACCACAACTTCTGCCTTAGCCATAAGGAAGGCGAGGCTGACGTAACAGTTACCGAAAAGGTGAGCGGCAGAAAGCTCGAGATGTTCACCGACCTTCCGGGAGTTCAGCTTTACACAGGTAACTTCCTTGACGGCACGGTTATCGGCAAGGGCGGTATGCCGATTGTAAAGCACGCAGGCTTCTGCCTTGAAACACAGTTCTATCCCGACTCGCCAAACCAGACGAATTTCCCGTCCTGCACATTTAAAGCAGGCGAGGAGTTCAAGTCAAAAACTGTTTTCGCAGTAAGTGTTGAAGAGTAAATTGAAAAATAAAAATGCACGGAATATAACAGTTCCGTGCATTTTGTTTTGCAAAAGAAAAGGACAAAGCCGAAGCTTTGCCCTTTATGTAATTATTTAATCTTAAGGATTAAAGAGTCGGGAGAAGTCCAAGGAGAACTTCGTTGATACCCTGGAAGAATGTGATGATCTTAACAGCCTGCTCGATAGCCCAAGCCTTAAGTCTCTCCTGCCATGTCGGTACGGGAGGCTCAACGATGAGGTGACCGGCAACTGTGTAAACACCGCTGATTACGTCTGCTGCACCAAAGTCAATAGCCTCTAACTGCTCAGCGTACGGAATACCATCAAATTCAACTGCAGGTGACCAGATTTCAACGGGAGCATAAGCACCGTACATACCGTAAACATTTTCCATATACCAGAAGTACTGAGCAGCCTGGATGTCAAGCATGCAGTCCATCTCTGAACCGTCTTCGTTGTAGCCTGTGTATTCAGGTGAAACAGAAACTGTTACAGTAGCAACCTGAAGCTTCTCCTGCTGGAGGATGCTCATGTCAGAAACCTTGAAAGCAACTGTGTTAAGGTTAACTTCGCCGGCAAGGTCAACATCACAACCGATAAGCTCATAACCAGCCATTGCCTGAATCTCTGCAGGGATTGAAAGGCCTGTAACTGTCATATAACCGTAGTCATAAGCTTCACCAGCAAGTGAAAGTGTAAGACCAACGATAACGTCACCCTCTGTTGATGCTGTGTAGTTTGAAAGCATATAAACAGGGATTTCATATGTGCTGTCGCCAGCTACATAAGTGTTCTCTGTTGCAAAATAGATTGCGCCCTCTGTCTGTGTCGGGAACTCGGGGAGAAGGATACCTGTGTCCTCTTCGCCCTCAGCAAATGCTACAACACCGAGAGTGAAAACCATAATTGCAGCGAGAAGGATTGATAAAATCTTTTTCATAGTAGATTTCTCCTTTTCTTTTTTTGCGTTTTCACGCTGAATTTTTTACGTCACTTTTTACTGAATTAACAGTGACAGTAACGTATTTTCTATATATTAGCACAACAGTAATATTTTATAATTCTTTTTTAGAAAATAAACAAACTTTTTCAAAACTTATTTTTACTTGCAAACTGCCTGCATAACCTTATTCACAATCTTGCCTGCGGCGGAAAGACCAGATCCAGAATTTTCTGCAACACAGACCACAGCATATGGTGTTTCGGGGTCGATTGAGAAGCCTACAAACCAGGAATGGGATTCGCCGTCATCAATTTGTGCCGTTCCTGTTTTTCCGCACATTTTTAAGCCGGGGAAGGTAGAATCGGAATAATAATTGACAACATTTGACCGCATAAGCTCACGCATCTTGTTCGCAACGGTCGTGTCAAGCGTTATGATTTCGCTTTGCGTTGTCTCGCCCTCAACGGTGATTTCACCTGCGGGGGATACAATGTCTTTTACAAAATACGGCTTAACGGCAACACCGCTGTTTGCAATTGCACCCATAATGGTGAGCATATGGCAAGGGTTGACGAGCGTGGTGTACTGTCCGATACCTGCCCAGCCGAAGTCAACATCGTTTGCACCGCTGACGTCAAAGGAGCTCTTGGTTATCGGAATTTCACCCATATAATCCTTTGCATTGAAGCCGAGCTGACCTGCGGTGGTCATCAGCTTTTCTCTGCCGAGTTCAAGTGCAAGCTGTGCAAAGGCGCTGTTGCAGGAGCGGTTAAAAGCCTTTTCAAAGCTTACGGTTCCGTGTGTAGAGTTACATATAACATCGCCCGAGTCGGTGTGATACTTACCTGTGCAGGTAAATGTGCGGCTCTCAATGTCGGGGATATTTTGCAACGCACATATTGCGGTAATTACCTTAAAGGTCGAGCCGGGAGTGTAAACACCCGAAATGAAACGGTTGAGATAAACACCCTCGTATTTTTCGTTTCCGTCCATATTTTTTGGCTTGTTTGTCGGGTCATAGGTCGGGGTGGAAACCATACAGATGATTTCGCCTGTTTTGTAGTTGTAAACACCGATTGTACCCTTTCTGCCGTTCATTGCGTTGTATGCAACCTTGCAGATTTCCGCATCAAGTGTCAGGTTGATGTCGTTGCCGCGGTTGTATTTTTTTAGGTTGTAAACACCGTTTATGAAATCGTAGCCCGAAAGACGTGAGCTGTAAACCGACTGAACACCCGTTGCAATAAACGAGGACTGGTCGCCCACAGCGTGAAGAGTTGCCTTGCGGACGGTTTCGCTCCGGTGATATTTTCGCACGCCGTCCTCACTGTAAGCAAGGGCTGTGCCGTCACGGTCATAAATCGCACCTGCGTTGGCAATCTGTCCGTTTGAATAAATGTGCTTGTTAACAAGGTTAGATGTCCACTCGCCGCCGTTGACATAAAAAGAATAAACCATTATGCCCAGACCAACCATGAACGCAAGTATAAAAACATAAAGTACATAAGCTCGTTTGGTTGTATTATTCATCGTTTAGTCCTCCCGTTTGAGGAAGATTTGCGGCTTATCGGTACATCCTTTGCGGTGGTTGTACGTCTTGCCGTGCCCGATGCCGTGCGGCTTGAAGCTGAACGCTGTGTTGTGCCGGACGTGCTTGCTTTGCGCCCTGTTGCGGTGCGTGTCTGTCGGCTGATGGGTATATCCTTTGAAGTTGAGCGTGTTGCAGTCTTTGTCTGTGCAGGTTTAGTCTGTGTTGTTTTTCTTGCTGTCTGTGATGTAGGCGGTTTCTGATTTATCGGCTCACCCACAACACGGGGCACGGAAACCTGCCTGCGTGTCGGACGGGTTGAACGCTTGCCGATTTTGATATCGGGCGGATAAAGCGGATGGTCGGGAAGTATTGTTTTTGAAAGCTTGGGATAAGTTCTTATGTCTGCTGCCTTGATGAAAGCGAGCAGTCCCCACGAGCAAATCATACTTGAGCCGCCTCGGCTGATAAAGGGCAGGGTAACGCCCGTCAGCGGCAAAATGTCCGTTACGCCAAAGATGTTGAGTGCAGTCTGGAAAAGCATAAGTCCTGCGGCGGCGCAAGCGGCAATTGCATAAAATGCCGAGCGTGTTGTGCGTGCAACCTTGATAGCGTAAAGAAGAATGAAAACATAAGTAAGGACGATAAGGAAAGCGACGATCATTCCCCATTCCTCACAAAGCATACCGAAAACGAGGTCGGTGGTCGAGGCGAAGATGTGTTTCAGCTTGCCGTTGCCGATACCGAGACCGAGCAGACCGCCGCTTGCCGAATAGATGAGAACTCTCGTCTGTTGCATACCTGCATCGTTAATCTGTTCCCAGATGTGGCGGTAGGTCGAAAAACGTGCCGCAACCGTCGGGCGGAAGTAGATAATCATTATCGCACCGAGTGCCGCCGCAACGCAGACGAGCGCAATTGTTCTCACGTCGCCCGAGCGCATGAAAGCGATAATCATAAATGTAAAGAAAAAGATGAGTGCCGTACCGAAGTCACGCATAAGGAAGAGTGCGCCGACACAGCCGAAAGAGAAAATGAGGTATTTTGTAAGGCTCTTTGTGCTCTGGAGCTTGTCCAGCGAAGCCGCACCCACAAAGATGAACGCAAGCTTAACAAGCTCTGACGGCTGAATGGAAAAGCCTGCAATTGTAATCCAGTTGAGCGCACCGTTGTTGTACTCTGCAAGCAAAAGGTTCACCGCAAGCAGACCAACGGCGGCAAAGGCTATCGGCATACGCAGTTTCATAACGATATCCGTACGTCGCAGAGTTACAAGAAGCATAATGAAAACAAAAAGTCCGAGCAGGATGGAAACCATCTGTTTGAGTGCATAGTCGTCGTACACGCTCGCACAAACGGTCAGCCCTATTCCCGAAAAGAGAAAGCCGATTGTTTCCAGCTCAAAGTTATTCTGACCGCAGAAGTTGGACGCAATAAAAAAGTACATCCATTCGGCGGCAATATATGCGGCAAAAACCGCAAGAAGCTTCAGGTTAACACCGTCTTTTACAATCACAACTGTTGAGGTAAGCACCTGAAAAGCGGTGATAATGGTCATCATCAGTCCCCAGTTGAAACGTTTGTTAAGGTTTTCGTTACTCACGGTCTGCCTCCTTTCATACATATATATAACCATTATAACATTAAAAGCTACCTAATCTCAACACTTTAAGAAAATTTTACAATTACCCCGGCGGGACTTGCTTTTTTACACACCTGTGGTAAAATTTATTCGGGTGGTGAAGCTATGGCAAACATCAGGATTGATAATTTTTCAGGCGATACGGTAACAGTTTTTCTCGACGGCAAAGAAGCCGTGATTGAGGATGAAAGCCGTGCGACCTTTGACACACTTGAAAAGGGAATGCACACCCTGCACGTTCACCGCACAAGACTGCCGTTTGAAAGCCTTGATGCACACGAAACCGACACGCAGGAAAAGCCACCGTTCGGCACGCCCGAAAAAAGTATGCACACCCAACTTGACCTGATTACGGAGCTTGACCTCAACTCGTCAAAGTCCGTAATAACGCTCAAAACAGAGGTTTCGTCCGCAGAGGGCAAGGGGATTGATGCGATTTTCTCGTCATATTCCGTAACAGCGACGGGAGCAAAAAATGAAAAAAACAGAAAAGTTTTTGCAAACTCCTCTGTTCAAAAGAATTTCATAAGCCACCACGTCAAGAATGCACTTTTTCCTGCAGGTATCGGCGGATTTGTGATATTCGCCCTCGGTTTGTTGGCTCTTATCTCACACCTGACGGGCAACACGCTGAATTTCGGCGGAACCGAATTCACCCTGCCGTGGTCGCTCGGACTCACCGCTGTCGGCCTCGGAATTGTTGCCTACTCACTTTTCTGCATAGCGAATGTAGTTAAGGTTGTTAAAA
>JAFUPA010000068.1 GCA_017481575.1 Clostridia bacterium
CAGTGTGGCGGAGAGAGTGGGATTCGAACCCACGGTACGTTGCCGTACGACGGTTTTCAAGACCGTTCCGTTATAACCACTTCGGTATCTCTCCGAATGCTCAAATATAGTATCACATAATTTTCAGCTTGTCAATACTAATTTTGCAAAAAATAATGCACAAAGCAGGAATTTTAAACTGCTTTGTGCATCTTGGTCATTTTACAAGGTTATAGAGTCTGTCGCAATGCTTAAGGTCTCTCTCTCCAAAGAAATCATCTGTTCTCTTCCGGTAAATGGGATTTGCATTGAAATCGTTTTCGGCAAGGGTCTTAACTGCGTTCAACAGCTCTTCACCGCTCTGTGTGATGTCACCGAAGCCTTCTTCAAGAGGAAGGTCGAGCTTGGAGTAGCTGTGTGTCAAGCCGGAACGGAATTGCTCGTAATCGGGAACAAAGTAGATAATCGGTCGGCTGAGGTAAACGAAGTCGAAAACAACAGACGAATAGTCGGTAATCATCGCAAGGTAATCCTGCATATTTATGCCGTCCTGCGTAACGTTAATTCTCGGGTTGTCGACCTTGAAATACTTGTCATAATCTCTGAAAATCGGGTGATTTTTAAAGTCGAGCGTAAGGTTGTGCTTCTCAAGCAGGTCTGCAAGCTCCTTTGAGTTAAGGAAGCTCATTGTCTCCTTATAGAACGGAGAAGCAAGGAACTTTTCGGGGAGCAGAGCTCTTGTGTTGTTAACGTATTCGCCGATAAGGTTCATTCGCCAGGAGGGGGAGAAGAGGATTTTTCTCTTTGCGGGCTTGGTGACGTCGATTGTGTCAAATCTCGGCATACCGCTGAAAATCAGGTCGTTTTCCTTGAAACGGTAAATCTCTTTGAAGTTCTTTTTCTCAAACTCGGAGGAAATTACAATCTTGTCGACATTTGATTTTTCTTTTGAATAAAGATTTGGCAGATTTGCGTGAAGCACGCCGTGCTGGAGGTAAATTATTTCTGCCTTCATCATATCGTAATACCACCTGAGCGGCAGATTGCCGAACGGGCTGATGATAGAAATTGAGTTAAAGGAAGTGAAAACCTTTGAGCAGTTGAGGAAAAGTATTCTGTGCTTTATGCTCTGGAACTTGACAAGGTGTTTCTTCTGTTTTGCGGTGAAGTATTTGTCCCTGTCGCTGTCCGAAAGATTGTCAACGATGTAGTATCTTTTAATGCCGTCGTCAATGTCAAAGTCGTGCTTGAACTGCTCGTAGCCGTTGTCAAAAATATTCTCTCTGTCGCAGTAAAGCCAGATTTCGTTTTTGCCCTTTGTCAGCTTTGCAGTTGCACGGTAAATGAGTGCGTTTTTGTTTTCACGCAATGTTGCAATGTCGGCTCTTTTTGCCGCATTTTTAAGCTCGCCTGCGCTTGCTTTTTTAACAACAAAACCTTTTGAACGCTTGTTCAGCTCGACAGTATATTCACCGCAGGCAACAAGCGGCTTTACGTTATTCACAACACACTTGAAGCTGAAAAACGGCACGGGAGTTATAACCACATCGTCAACCTTAAGGCGGAAGCCGAAGCTGTTGTAATCAGAAAGCTTTATTGTGATGTCAAATCCGCCGAAGTTGTTTGTTTTAGCCTTGCCTTTATAGCAGCTGAACATGGTTTCGGTCATCGGGATTTCGTGCATTTTGTTATCGGTATCCGTGTAATAAAGGCTGAATTTTTCGAGCGGAAGAAGACAGGTCTTTACAAAGCCGGACACCTCAAGGCAATCGTTACGAATTCGCAGAACGTCAAAAACGATTGAGTGCGGCTGTGAGAACCAAAGGTCCTTGCCTGAATAGATGCTCAACGAAGTGCTGTTTACCGCATAGTCGTAGGAAAGACCCTTGAGATTGATAAAGCTTTCCATATGGAACGGGTCAACGTAAATTGAGTTGAAAATTATGTCGTTGTCGATTTTCTCAAGCACTTCTTTAACTGTAGCAAGCTGTTTTGCCTCTGTTTCGGGGTCGCAATGGCTGACAAGCAGGTCAGACGTGATTCGCCAGTTTATGTTGTAAACCACCATTGCCTGTGCTGTCGGGTGCGGCTTGCCGTCGGCTGTGGTGCAAACCGAAAGAAGCTTGTTGAAAAAGTAGATGTACTGGTCAAAGCAATAGTAAGGGTCGTTGTGTATGGAGCTTGCCGACCCTGCGTGACGGTAATAAGTATAGGTTGCATTTTTAACAAAGCCTAACTTCTGCTTACGTGAAATCCACGAGAAAATGAAAAGCTGATCTTCGCCGAGAGTGAGGTTTGTGTCAAAAAGGATACGCTCGTTTTCAGGAACATTTTTAACGCAGATGTTCATTGTGGTCTGCATAATGTTCGGGTCAGCATTGATGTCGTAAACTGCTGTGTGGTCAAGAACGTCAAAACGCTTGTGACTTGTGATTTTTCCTGTCTCGCTCAGATAGTCGATATTATAGGTAACAAGGTCAACCTCGTCATAGTGAGCCTCAAAAAATTTGTAAAGCTCTTTAAGGCAGTTGTCGGAGATTGAATCGTCAGCGTCGAGGAAAAGGATATACTTACCCTCGGCAAGCTCAAGACCCTTATTTCTGGCAGACGAAACACCGCCGTTTTCCTTTTTGAAATAGAGGACATTGCTGTTTTCTTCCTTTAGCTTAAGGCAGATTTCATCACTTTTGTCCGATGAGCCGTCGTTTATAAAAACAACCTGAAAGTCAGACTGCTTCAAGGTCTGCTTCTTTAAACTGTTCATACAGTTTTCAAGATGCTTTTCGCAGTTGTAAACAGGAATTATGACGGATATTTTATACTTGAAATTCGACATCTGAACAAGTCCTTTTCGTTTAATATTTTTTACACTATATTACAATATGGCACGAAAAAAATCAACACTTTAAATGTTAAATATCACCTGCTGATTTTATTGACTTTATATTTCAAGAATTATATAATAGACAAAAAGGGAAATTGTAGGAGGAGTAAAATGTTTGTATTTCTTGTAATTCTTTCGTGGATATGTATTTACGGAATGAAAATCAGCCCTGTCAAAGAGTTTAACAAAGACTATATATCAAGGGACAACACAACTGCGGTCAAGGGTATTTTTGTTTTCCTTGTATTTATGAGCCACTTTATTCAGTATTACGAATTGTCCACGGTCTTTGATAACCCGTACAAGGTTGTAAGGCTTTTTCTCGGGCAACTTGTGGTTGTAATGTTCCTGTTCTATTCGGGCTACGGAATATTTGAAAGCGTTAAGCGTAAGGGTACGGACTATATAAAAACGTTCCCGACAAACCGTGTTTTAAAAACCTTGCTTCACCTTGACCTTGCGGTTATGCTTTTCTTTATCCTTAACCTTATAACAGGCAAGGAAATGACACTTGAAAAAGTGCTTTGGTCGCTTATCGGCTGGAAAAATATCGGCAACAGTAACTGGTTTATGTTCACGATTCTTGTTTTATATATTGTGATTTATGTTGCTTTTATGCTGTTTAAAAAGCACAAGGTTGCGGCTCTGATTTTTACAACGGCATTAACCTTTGCTTATATTGCAATTATGCGTCACGTTTTTGAGCTTGCGGCTTATTGGTACAACACTTCTCTTTGCTTGCCGCTTGGCTTGTGGTATTCGTACTTTAAAGAAAAAATTGAAGCCTTTGTGATGAAAAACAATATCATATATTTCATAACAACAGCGGTGTGCTTGGCGGCTTTTGTTTTGTGCCACATGAACAAGCGAGAGTTCGGTGTATATCTTCTTTGGACACTTACTTTTACATTGCTCGTTGTTTTACTCACAATGAAAGTGAATTTCGGCAACAAGGTGCTTTATTGGCTTGGTAATCACGTTTTCAGCGTCTATATTCTTCAAAGACTACCATTGTCTGTTTTTAATGAAATAGAGGCGATTTCTTCAAACAGATATCTTTTCTTTGTGCTTTCGTTCGGTGTTACGGCAATACTTGCTGAACTCTTTGACCGTGCAACGGGTGCGCTCGACAAGCTGATTTTTAAAAAGAGAACAAAATAAAAGTAACGCAGAGGATTTTGTCCTCTGCGTTTAATCTTATGTGTTTGAGTGAACTTCCTCAATGACCTCTGCAACGTAATCTGCATAGATGTGACCGACAAAGTCTGCACCGACACCGTATGTAAGGTGAACGCCGTCCTCGGAAAATGCTTTCCAATCCGTTTTTACACAAGCGGCGGCAAGTATGCCGTCAAGGGGAATAAACAGGTCTGCGTACTCTCTTGCGAGCTTACGCACAATCTGAATTTTCGGGTCAAGGTCTTCACGGAAATAGAGCTTATCCTCGGCAGGGAGCAGGAACTGCTCGAGCATAACAATTTTTGCATTTGTCTTTTCTTTAATAGCATCAAGCACGGTGCGATAGTTTTCTTCAAACTTTTCGTCAGAGAGCCACTCCTTTGTGTCGGCTCTGTGCCACGTGTCGTTAACACCGATAAGTATTGATACGATGTCGGGCTGAACGTCAACAAAATCTGACTGCAATCTGTTAACAAGGTCAATGGTCTGGTTACCGCTTATGCCAAGGTCAACAAACTCAAAATCCATTCCCTCGAAATAGTCCTTAAGATACTTTGCGGCATACTTCGGGTAGCCGTTGCCGAGGTCGTGAATGTCGTCACGGTTGCGGTCGGCATCTGTTATGCTGTCGCCCTGAAATAAAATTTTCATAAGATTTCCTCCAAGTTTTTAATTTCTTTTATCTCGGAAAATTCTCTTGAACCGCAAACGGAAATCAAGAGATTTTTTCTTTCAGAAGTTGTAAAAATTTTTTCGTATTTTTTAAAAGTTTTTTCGTTCGTTTCAAAGCAATAATTTTTAAGAAAAGCAACAGTTTCTCCGTTGCATTTTACTGCACTTTCTTTTAAAGTCCACAGTCGGGTAAACTCTTCTTCAGGTGAATTGCTTTTTGAAATCAATTCTTTTTCTTCTTCGGAAAAGCAACGTTCAACAACTCCGTTTTTAACGGACAGAATGTCCTGAACGTCAATGCCTACAGGCTTTGTGTCGGCGACAACCGCAACTCCGCCGTTTGTGTGGCTGATATTGAAAAAGATGTTTTCATTGTTTTTTAAAAACGGCTTTCCGTTTTCTCCGATTTCAATTTCAAAACTTTCAACACCGAAATCCGCAAGAGATTTTTTCAAAAGCAAGTAAGAAATTACGCAGTTTTCTTTGTCTCTTTTTTGCTTTGTTTTTTCAAATTTTTCTCTGCGGTTTTGCGGTAAAAATTTCAAAAATTTTTCGGCAGAAAATTCATCATAATTTTTAAAAAAATAAATCATTATTTCTTTCACTCTTTGTCGTAGTTTTCGGTAAAGAGATGAACCTCTCCGCCGTCACGGTCACGGTAGCCGATTATTGTCGCAAGGTTTACGTTGTGTATGCTTTTAAAAATATTCATATCAACCTTGTCGTTTTCGGCGGTGAGCTTTCGGATCAGCTCTTTTACCTCCTGACGTTTTGAGCCGTCGCAGGTTTCCTCATTCTTTTGCGTCACACTGCACGCACAGCGGATGAACTCGAGCTCATTGTACCTTGCCCACGAAATTATATCTCTTTCACGAACCATATAAAGCGGACGGATAAGCTCCATTCCCTCAAAATTTGTACTTTTGAGCTTTGGCATCATTGTCTTGATTTCAGCGCCGTAAAGCATACTCATCAGCGTTGTTTCAATTGCATCGTCAAAGTGGTGTCCGAGTGCAATTTTGTTGCACCCCATATCCTGAGCCTGCTTGTAAAGGTAGCCTCTTCGCATCCTTGCACACAGGTAGCACGGCGAGCCGCCACCGACATTCTGTACGGAATTAAAAATAGGGGAGTTGAAAACCGTAATCGGCAGGTCGAGTATTTTTGCGTTGTCGATAATTTTTTCTCGGTTTTCGGCGTGGTAGCCGGGATCCATGACAATGTATTCAACGTGGAACTCAAAATCGCTGTATTTTTGCAGATGTTGCATACATTTTGCAAGAAGCATCGAGTCCTTACCGCCCGAAATGCACACGGCAATCCTGTCGCCGGGCTGAATAAGCTGATAATCCTTGATTGCGGCAACAAAATTATTCCATATTGTCTTGCGGTATTTTTTAATTATGCTTCTTTCAATAAGCTGATGTCGTTCCATATTTTTCTCCAAAAGTCTGATTAGGTTTATTTTATCACTGCTTTTGACAATTTACAACAGTACAGACAAAGTTTTTAGGTTGAAAAAAGAAATATTTTAATGTATAATAACACCATATGTTTTTGGATATATTATGGAGTTGATTTTTTGAACAGATTAAATGATTATAAGGTGATGCCGACCGTCGCCCTGAGAGGACTTGTTATCTTCCCGGGTATGACGCTTAATTTTGATGTCGGCAGACAGCGTTCTATAGATGCAATCAAGGCGGCAATGGCGGACACAAGAGAGATTTTTCTTGTTGCACAAAAGGATGTGCGTGACGACGAGCCGAATTTTGACGAGCTTTTCAAAATGGGTACGGTTGCAAAGATAAGTCACATTTTGCGTCTTCCGAACACGGAGACAATCCGTATTTCTGTTGAGGGTCTTTACCGTGCCTCACTTGTCGATATGCTTCAGACCCAGCCGTATCTTATTGCTGATGTCAAGGCACGCAGAACAACTGCGATTAAGGCAGAGGACAAGGATTACGAAATTGCACTCGTAAGACAGACGAAGGATTATTTTGAAGATTATGCTGATGTCGCACCGCAGATGCCGGGTGATTTGATTCTCGAGGTGCTTGAAAAAAACGGCGCAGGCGAGCTTGCTGACTATATTGCAGGCAACATTATGCTTGAATACAAAAAGCGTCAGACAATTCTCAACGAGGTCAATCCTCTTCGCAGACTTGAAAAGGTTTGCTGTCTTCTTGCAAAAGAGGGCGACCTTATGCGCCTTGAAAACGACATTAACCGCAAGGTGCAGGAAAATATAGATAAAAGCCAACGTGAATATTATCTCCACGAGCAGATGAAGGTTATTTCCGACGAGCTTAACGACGGCGCATCTCCACAGGAGGAGTGCGAGGAGTTCAAGGAGAAAATTAAGGCTCTCGGACTCGAAGAGGAGAGCGAAAAGAAGCTTCTTAAGGAATGCTCACGTCTTGAAAAAATGTCACCGACATCACCCGAGGCAACAGTCAGCAGAGTGTATATCGAAACCTGCATTGATCTGCCGTGGAACAAGGTGACAGAGGACAACCTGAACCTTGCTCACGCAAGAAAAATCCTTGACCGTGACCATTACGGAATGGATAAAATCAAAGAAAGAATTATTGAAGCACTTGCTGTCCGCAAGCTGTCCGACGGCGGCTACGGTCAGACCTTGTGTTTTGTCGGACCTCCGGGTGTAGGTAAAACATCAATCGCAAAGAGTGTTGCCGAGGCTATGGGCAGAAAGTTCTCCCGTGTTTCTCTCGGCGGTGTTCATGACGAGGCTGAAATCCGTGGTCACAGAAAGACTTATATCGGCTCAATGCCCGGCAGAATTATTGCGGCTGTTAAGTCCGCAGGCACAAAAAATCCGATAATTCTGCTTGACGAAATAGACAAGCTCGGCTCTGACTACAAGGGCGACCCGTCCTCCGCACTTCTGGAGGTGCTTGACGGTGAGCAGAACGGCACATTTACCGACCATTACGTTGATATGCCGTTTGATTTGAGCAAGGTTATGTTCATCACAACCGCAAACGACAAGTCAACAATCCCTGCTCCGCTTCTTGACAGAATGGAAATTATTGAGCTCCCGAGCTACACGCACGAGGAGAAGTTCAACATTGCGAAGAAGCATCTTGTTCCCAAGCAGGCAAAGCTCCACGGACTCGATGCCAAGACATTTAAAATAAACGACAAGGCTTTGCGTGACGTTATTGACGGCTATACACGTGAGGCAGGTGTACGCCGTCTTGAACAGCAGATTGCCGCCCTTTGCAGAAAGGGTGCGGCGGCAATAGTCGGCGGCAAGGAAACAGCCGTTTCCGTCAAGGTCGGTGACCTTGAAGCGTTACTCGGTCCGAAGAAGTATATTCCCGAAACTATCGACGAGGAGTCGGCTGTCGGTGTTGTCAACGGTCTTGCGTGGACAAGTGTCGGCGGTGAGATGCTTCAGGTAGAGGTCGCAGTGCTTGACGGTACAGGCAAGGTTGAGCTTACAGGCTCTCTCGGTGATGTTATGAAAGAGTCGGCAATGGCGGCTATCAGTTTTATCAGAAGCCGTGTCGACAAGTACGGAATAAACCCGAAATTCTACAAGGAAAAGGATATTCACATCCATGTTCCCGAGGGTGCCGTTCCGAAGGACGGTCCGTCCGCAGGTGTAACAATGGCAACGGCTTTGCTTTCAGCATTGACAGACACTCCCGTTGACAGCCATACCGCTATGACGGGTGAAATCTCACTCCGAGGCAGAGTTATGCCTATCGGCGGCTTGCGTGAAAAGTCAATGGCGGCTTACAGAATGGGTATGAAGCAGGTAATTGTTCCGAAGAAAAATATGGCAGACCTTGCCGACGTTGACGAAAAGGTTAAGGCAACGATAAAATTCATTCCTGCAACAAGCCTTGATGAGGTTTTTGACAACGCTCTTGTTAAAACCGGCAAAGAGAAAAAGGCTGTTGCGGCAATGGCAGGCAAGGGTGAAGTCGGATATAATATTATGAGAACCTGAGGAGGTTGAACGATGAGATTTGACAAGGTTAAATACGAGGCATCTTACGGCACAAGTCAGCAGCTACCGAAGTCAGAAGCTGTTGAAATTGCATTCGCAGGCAGGTCAAATGTCGGCAAATCATCAATGCTCAACAAGGTGCTCAACAGAAAAAATCTTGCAAGAGTAAGTTCTGTTCCCGGCAAGACTGTAACGGTCAATTTCTTTGACTGCGACGGTGTAAAGCTTGTTGACCTTCCCGGTTACGGCTACGCAAAGGTTAATTTCAACGAGAAAAAGCGTTGGGCAGACCTTATGGAGGGTTACTTTAACTCGGGCAGAAATATCCGCCTTGTTGTTCAGCTTACGGATATGCGTCACCCTGCAACAAAGGATGACCTTGATATGATGCGTTTTTTGCAGGCGGCGGGGTATAATTTTATTGTTGTTATGACAAAAAGCGACAAGCTTAACAAAACCGAGCGCACAAAGCGCCTTGAAGCGGTTAAGGAAGAGCTTGCGGAATTTGGCGATATCGTTACTATTCCGTTTTCTGCACAGAACGGCGAGGGTGCGGACAAGGTAAGAGAAGCAATTGAACAATACAGTAAAGCAGAATAAAAATAAAGGCTGTTGCAGTTTTTGCAACAGCCTTTCGTTATGTACTTATCAGAACATCAACCAGCCGAAAAGGGTATAGAAGAGGTTTGTAAAGAATTTTGCAACACGGGTGAAGAACGAAACCTTGCCGACTATTTCGTAGTTAAGGTCGTTATCCTCTGCGTAATCATAGCCGTAAGAATACTTGATAATCTCAAATGTTGCATTTTTGCAACCGTCAAAAGCGCCCTCTTCGATGTATTCAACACTTTCCGCAATGTAAACTCTTTCAAGCTTCGGGCAGTTGGTGAAAACAGCGGTACAGATATACCATACGCCGTCATTGAAATTTGCTCTTGTAAGCTCGGGGCAGTTTGCAAAAGCACCCTCGCTGACCTCGTTGAGGTCACCGCCGATGTCAACTGTTTTGATTGCGGTGTTGGCAAAGGCACGGGAGCCGATATACACAAGCTCGTCGCCGAAGGTAACTTCTGCGAGTGATGTACAGTTTTCAAAAGCGGAATCGTCAATGAAGCCTGCATTACTCAGATTTGCCGAGGTAATGTTTTTACAGCTTCTGAAAGCACACATTGAAACACCAGAAACCTTGTCGAAATCAAAGCTGTCAAATTCGCAGTGTGCAAAGGCATATGAGCCGATAACTGTAGGTGTGGTGAGTGTAACGCTTTCAAGCTGTTTGCAGTTGTAAAAAGCATAATTTCCAATCCACGAGATGTCTTCCGGAACTGTGTAGGAGGTTGCATCGGAGGTAATCATAAAGTATTCGATGTAATCCTCGTCAATCCAGACCGTACCGTCTTCGTCGACAAACTCAACGTGAACGCAAAGCGTTTCGCCGTCCATATAATACATACTGTCTTCGTGACAGGTAATTTTTTCGAGCGTGTTACAGCCTGCAAAAGCACCTGCGGCATCATACATCATTTCGCCGATATAGATTTCTTTGATTTTTGTGCCCTCAAAAGCCTTGATGCCGATTGCTTCGAGACAGTCGCCAAGGTTAACCTTTTCAAGACTTGTGCAGTTTGAAAATGCACCCTCGCCGATATAAAGAACAGAATCGGGAACTGTGATTTCCTTAAGATTGCGACAGCTTGCAAAGGTGAATTCTCTGATTTCCTCAATGTTTTCGTTAAGGATAACCTCTTCAACACCCGACATAAAGAAGCAGTAATCTGCAATTATTGTGATTTCTTCGGGCACGGTGTAGCTTTTCTCATTACCGAGGTAGGCGAGAAGCACGTTTTTGCCAAGGATAACAGCACCGTCAGCAGAGTTTTCTGCAAAGTAATTCATAGCGGGCGTGCCGTCAAAAACATAAGTGCCGAAATATTCAAACTCGTTTGTTTCGGGAATGATAACCGTTTCGAGATGACCTGCAGCACTGAAGGCATAGTCGTTGATACAAACAATTGTTTCGGGAAGTGTAATCTTTTCAACTGTTGAACATTCGGCAAAGGCAAAGAAACCGATTTCTGTAACGGTGTAGGTTTCGCCCTCATTTTCAACGGTTGCAGGGATTACAACCTCGGCAGGTGCAAGCGAAGCACCCTCGTCGTCAATGTCGTATCCCGTAACGGTTGCTGTCATTGTTTCGCCGTCAAGGGAATACCAGATGTTGTCACGTACTGTTTCACTTCCGAAGAACATATCGTCCTCCCAGTCAAAGAGAGCGGAAGCGTTGATTGCAAACAAGGACATTGCCATTGTGACAGCAAGCAGAACTGCCATCAGTTTTTTAAATGTGGTTTTCATAAAATTTTCTCCTCTTCTCCTTATTTTTACAGAAATTACCATCTGTATAAATTTACAATACTCTTTTTTTAAGTCTTTGTAAATAGATTTTTTGGTTAAAAATAGTTAAAGTTTTTGTGTTAAAAGTAACAAAAAGCCGCCGTAACCTTGTGGTTACAACGGCTTTGATTGTATTTACATTGATTCGGGAACCGTGATTTTGAGCATTTCAAGGATGTTTTTGATTGTGTCCTTAACGCAGATGCAAAGGTAAAGTCTTGCCTGCATCAGCTTTTCGTCATCACAGCTTACACGGCAAGCGTTGTAGAACTTGTGGAAAAGTGTTGCCAAATCGACCGCATAGCGAGTTATTTTTGCGGGGTCATAATTCCTTGCCGCAACAATTATCTCGTTTGTAAGGCCTGCTAAATGGCGAATTAACTCACGTTCTTCAGCTTCTTTCAGAAGTTCAAGCTCCTCTGCGGTGCATTCACGGGGTGTTACACCCTCTGCTTCAAGCTTTTTGATGATTGAGCAGATTCTTGCGTGAGCATACTGACAGTAATAAACGGGGTTCTGTGAGCTTTCCTCAACAGCAAGGTCAAGGTCAAATTCCATCTGTGAGCCCGGCTCTCTCATATTGAAGAGGAAGCGGACTGCGTCAATCGGAATATCCTCGAGAAGGTCAACAAGTGTGATTGCCTTACCTGTTCTCTTTGACATTCTTACAACCTCACCGTCACGTGTGAGACGTACAAGCTGCATAAGAATAACGTCGAGCTTGTCTCCGCCAACGCCGATTGCGTCAAGTGCGCCCTGCATTCTTGCAACGTGGCCGTGGTGGTCAGCACCCCAGATGTCGATTGCTGTGTCAAAGTTTCTTACAGCAAGCTTGTTGCGGTGGTATGCGATGTCAGCGGCAAAGTATGTCGGGTTGCCGTTTGCACGGATAAGAACGTCGTCCTTAAGCTCGAGCTTGTCGATGTCCTCCTGTGAATATCCCTGCTTCAGAAGTCTGTCGGTCTGCACTTCGATGTTTTTGTACCAGAGTGCGCCGTCCTTTTCGTATGTAAGACCCTTTTCTTTCATCAGCTCAAGGGTGTCCTTAAGCTCTGTTCCGTTGTGAAGCGTGCTTTCGTGGAACCATGTGTCGTATTCAATGCGGTATTTTGTAAGGTTGTCCTTCATTGCCTGAATATTCTTGGGCAATGCAAAGTCAACAAGTGCCTTGCGGCGGTCTGCTTCTTGGGCTTCAATGTATTTGTCGCCGTAAATGTCGGCAAACTCCTGTGCTCTTACCTTGATATCTTCACCGTGGTAGCTGTCCTCGGGAAGCTCAACGGCGTCCTCACCCTTGTAAATCTGCTGATAGCGGATGTCGAGTGAAAGAGCAAATTTGTCAATCTGGTTACCGGCATCGTTGATGTAAAATTCACGGCTTACCTCATAGCCTGCATAGTCAAGCACAGCGGCAAGGCAGTCGCCGAGTGCGCCGCCACGTGCATTACCCATGTGCATGGGACCTGTCGGGTTAGCAGAAACGAATTCAACATTTATTCTCTTGCCCTGACCGTAGTCCGAGCGGCCGTAATCCTTGCCCTTTTCACGGATATCCTTAAGAATATCTGCATAGTAGCTGTCGCTGAGGTAGAAGTTCATAAAGCCCGGACCTGCAACCTCTGCACGCAGGAAGTATGTGCCGTCAAGGCTGATTTTCTCCATTATTGTGTCTGCAATTTTTCTGGGTGCGGAACGAAGCTCCCTTGCCCAGACCATTGCGGCATTGGCTGAAAAATCGCCGTTTGCACGGTCTGCCGGGATTTCGACCTTGAATTCAGCGGTCGGTATCTGTGGAAATGCACCGTCTTGAACAGCAGCTTCAACTGCGTTGTAAACGGCATTTTTAAGCTGTTCCTGAACCTTGTTTACGATGTAAGACATTTATCTTACCTCCTCATATTTTGCGGTAATCTTAATTCTGTTCTTGCTTAAAAGCTCGTTGTTAAAATCGAGCGAATATGAAAAATCGAGAATTGTTTTTTCTCCCTGAGCATATTCCGAACGGACTGCCGAGGTGTGAACGCCCATCATAATCTGACCGACGGGGGTGTTGTAACAGCAGAGGTTTCGTTTGCCTTTTTCCATTTTCATTTCCGTGTTGTAGTTTCCCTCACGGGTGATTGTCACACGGTCGGAATTTTCAACGTGTACGGTTGTTTTACAGCCCTGAAGCTCCTCGGATTGCTCGTTGTAGATGATGAAATAATCGTCGGCGGTGCCGTAAATTTCAGCCGTTGTGGTCAGCTCTGCTTTTTCGGTCTGACCCTGAACGTTGTGGTAATCGCATAAAGTTATAACGCAGTTCATCTGTCCCATTTCTCCAATGCAAGGGTGAACAGTCTGTCGATAAGCTCTGCGTAGGGGATACCCGAAGCGGCAAACATCTTCGGATACATACTGATTGAAGTGAAGCCGGGGATTGTGTTCGGCTCGTTGAGCATAACAAGTCCGTCAGACTTGCGTACAAAGAAGTCAACTCTTGTAAGACCCGAGCAACCGAGCGCCTTGTAAGCGTTTCTTGCCGCCGCACGCACTTCCTCGTGCTTCTCGTCCGAAAGTCGGGCAGGAATGTGAAGCTCACTTGCAGGGTTGACGTATTTTGCTTCATAATCGTAGAAATCGTTGCACGGAACAACCTCACCGCATACGGAAGCGACAGGCTCGTCGTTACCCATAACGGCACATTCAACCTCAATGCCGTCAATGCCTTCTTCAAGGACGAGCTTTGAATCCTCTTTAAAAGCCTTTTCAATGGCAACTGCAAGGCTTTCCTTGCTGTCTGCCTTGCTTACGCCGACAGAAGAGCCTGCATTTGCGGGCTTTACAAAAATCGGGAAGCCGAGATATTCAGCGGCTTTTTCAATGTATTTTTCGGGCTCATTGCCGTAATCGTAGGAGTTAAATCCGAGCCATTTTGCCTGCGGGATTCCTGCGGCATCTGCGAGCGTGTTTGTCATAACCTTATCCATACAGCAGGCAGAAGCAAGCATATCACAGCCGACAAAAGGAATGCCTGCAAGCTGTAAAAAGCCCTGAATTGTACCGTCCTCACCGTTTTTGCCGTGAAGCACGGGAAAGGCAACATCGATTTTAACTGTTTTTACGCCATCCTCTTCAAAAACAAGCAAGCCGTGGTCGTTTCTGTCAGGTGAAATAACTGCTTTGGTAAGGTTTGCGGTATCCTCGAGCCACTTGTCCTCGGGCAGGTTGCTGACGTCGCCGTCGTATCTGAACCATCTGCCGTCCTTGCTGATACCGACCATTGTTACGTTATATTTATCTGTGGGGATGTTTTCGATAACTGATTTTGCGGATACAACCGAAACGTCGTGCTCGCTTGAAACACCGCCGAAAAGAATGAGTGCGTTCATCATTTTACACCATCTCCATTTGCATTATTAGACAATTTAACATGTTACCATAGTTGTGCTTTTAAGTCAAGGAAAATCAAGGCTTTTAAGCACAAAAAAATTCATTTTTTTACGCAAAAAATAGTGACAAAAAAACACTTATATGATATAATTACTTTAATTGTTAGTTAATATTATAAATATAGCATAAGGAGCTTGAAAATATGGAACTTAATTCAGCACTCGGATTGATTATTGAGGGTCTCACAAGAACGATGAGCGATAACGGCTTTTCGGTCATTGTCCCTGCAGATACAGAAAAAGGTGATTTGCCTGTCAGCGAGAAAAACGGCGCATCCACCGTTACTTACGGCGGCAAAAAGGGTACTGTAAAAATCGAGTATTTTGAGGGCAAGATTTCTCTTCTTTGCTCACTTGCAACTGCGGAGAGTGCAGTTGACCAGGATTTCAAAAAGGTTTCAACAAGTCTTTTTAACATCGACTCTGTTGACGAGAAGGATGTTAAGTACATCATCAACGATTTCACAGACGGTATCGTCGACACCTACGGCAAAAAGGAGAAGTCAAAAAAGCTTCCCCAGCCTGTTTCAAAGTCTGCGGCAAAGAGCGGCTCTGTTTACTACGACCTTGTAACTCTCGGCAACCGATTTGTTCAGATTTACCCCGAGCTTAAGGATTACTACAAGCAGAACATTGAAAAATACGGCGAGTTCCTTGCAGACGATTTCTTTACACAGTACGGCAATGCAAAATTCCGTGAAACTGTTAAGAGAAACGACCCTGTCCAGATGCGTAAGCTCTTTAATATGCTTAACGAAATCTATAACGACGGCACAAACCAGACACAGAGCGTTATTGTTGTAACGATTCTCGGCTCAATTTACGATGACGAAAATCTGCTTGCAAACTGTGTTGACTATATGGACGAGATGACACTCTATGTTATCGAAACAAACAAGATTCTTAAAAAGTCTTCTTCAACCAGAGCAAAGCTTGAGCATCCGCCGCTCTGGAAGCCGAAGAAGCAGAAGAAAACAATGAACTTTATGAATCAGTTAAACGGAGGTAATTAACCGTGGCAAATGAAGAAAAAGTTGAAATTCAGCCCGTTGAAGCAGATGTCACCGACGAATCTATGCTTGAAGAGGCTATGAATACGGCAGTTACCGAAGAATACGGTGCTGACCAGATTCAGGTTCTTGAGGGCTTGGAGGCTGTTCGTAAAAGACCGGGTATGTATATCGGTTCTACGGGTCCTCGTGGTCTTCATCACCTTGTTTACGAAATTGTTGACAACTCAATTGACGAGGCTCTCGCAGGCTTCTGTACTCACATTGAAGTTGAAATTTTACCCGACAACATTATCACTGTCCGTGACAACGGTCGTGGTATTCCTGTTGCAATTCACGACAAAATGGGTATCCCGACCCTTACTGTTGTTCTCACCGTTCTCCACGCAGGCGGTAAGTTCGGCGGCAGCGGTTACAAGGTTTCGGGCGGTCTTCACGGCGTTGGTTCTTCTGTTGTTAACGCTCTTTCCGAGTGGATGGAGGCAGAGGTTTCACGTGACGGACATATCCATTTCCAACGTTTCTCACGTGGTAACGCTGTAGGCGATATGAAGATTATCGGCGACACCGAGGAGACAGGTACGCTCATCCGCTTCAAGGCTGACCCCGAAATCTTTACCGAAACAGTTGAATATGAATTTGACGTTCTTGAAAGAAGACTCCGTGAGTCTGCATTCCTCAACGCAGGACTTTCAATTACTCTTACAGATTCCCGTGACCCCGAGAATGTTGTTGAAAAGGTTTATTGTTACGAGGGCGGTCTTTCGAGCTTTGTTGAATACATCAACACAAGCCGTGCGTTGACACCGCTCCACACACCGCCGATTCATTTCTCTGCTTCAAAGGACGACAAGTACGCCGAGGTTGCAATGATGTATAACGACAGCTACAACGAGGTTATACTTTCGTTTGCAAACAACGTTAATACCATCGACGGCGGTACTCACGAAACAGGCTTCAAAACTGCTCTTACCCGTGTTTTCAACGACTATGGCAAGAAGTACGGCATCCTTAAGGACGGCGACAAGAAGCTCTCGGGTGAGGACGTGCGTGAGGGTCTTACAACAGTTATCAGCGTAAAGCTTACCGAGGCACAGTTTGAAGGACAGACAAAGGGAAAGCTCGGTAACACAGAAATCACAAGCATCGTTTCCGCAATGGTTTACGAAAAGCTTATGACATATTTTGAGGAAAATCCCTCGGTCGCAAAGGCTATTTTTACAAAGGCGCTTGACGCATCCCGTGCAAGAGAAGCCGCAAGAAAAGCCCGTGACCTTGCAAGACGTAAGGGTGTGCTTGAAAGCAACTCTCTTCCCGGCAAGCTTGCCGACTGCACTGAAAAGAGTGCCGACAGCACCGAAATTTACATCGTAGAGGGTGACTCTGCAGGCGGCTCTGCAAAGGAAGGCAGAGACAGACAGTATCAGGCAATTCTTCCTCTTTGGGGTAAAATGCTCAACGTTGAAAAGTCCCGACTTGATAAGGTTATTTCCAACGAAAAGCTTGTTCCCGTTGTTACCGCACTCGGTACGGGTATCGGTGACGAATTTGATATAACAAAATTAAGATATGACAAAGTCGTAATTATGGCCGATGCCGATGTCGACGGTGCACATATCAGAACACTTTTGCTTACATTCTTCTTCAGATATATGCGACCGCTTATCGATACAGGTCACATTTATCTTGCACAACCGCCTCTTTTCAAAATCAGTAAGGGTAAGAAATTTGCTTACGCTTTCTCTGACGAAGAGCGTGACGAAAAAATCGAAGAATTCGGCGGCGGATGCGACATCCAGCGTTACAAGGGTCTTGGTGAGATGGATCCCATTCAGCTTTGGGAAACAACTATGGACCCTAAAACAAGAATTATGCTTCGTGTAACTCTTGAGGACGCTATGGAGGCAGACGAAACCTTCTCCATACTTATGGGTGATAAGGTTGAGCCTCGCCGTGAGTTCATCGAAAAGAATGCCAAGTATGTCCAGAATCTCGACGTATAAGAAAGGAGGAGGATTGACACATGGCTAAAGAAATTAAACACGATAATGAAGATTTTAAAGCCAATCTGGCTGACACCAAAATATACAATGTAGACATCAATAAAGAAGTCCGCAAATCGTTCCTTGACTACTCAATGTCAGTTATCGTATCCCGTGCACTTCCCGATGTCCGTGACGGTCTTAAGCCCGTTCACCGCCGTATTCTCTACACAATGTATGAGAACAATCTTACTCCGGACAAGGCATACCGTAAATGTGCCGACACCGTTGGTTCTGTTCTCGGTCGTTATCACCCCCACGGTGACGCTTCCGTTTACGATGCAATGGTACGTCTTGCACAGAGTTTCTCAATGAGATATATGCTCGTTGACGGTCACGGTAACTTCGGTTCAATCGACGGTGACCCGCCGGCTGCTTACCGATACACAGAGTCACGAATGAGCAAGATGGCTCTCAAAATGCTTACAGATATCGACAAGGATACAATCGATTTTACAACAAACTACGACGACAGACTTAAAGAACCCACAGTTCTTCCGTCACGTTTCCCGAACATTCTTGTTAACGGCTCAATGGGTATTGCCGTTGGTATGGCAACAAACATTCCTCCGCACAACCTTAAAGAGGTTATTGACGGTATGTGCTGTCTTATCGACAACCCGGATGCAACTCTTGAGGACCTTATGGAGCACATCAAGGGCCCTGATTTCCCGACACACGGCATCATTATGGGTCGCTCGGGTATCCGTGCCGCTTACGCAACAGGTCGAGGCAAGGTTATCGTAAGAGCAAGAGCGGAAATTGTTGAAAAGAAAAACGGACGTTTTGAAATTAAGGTAACAGAAATCCCGTACAACGTTAATAAAGCAAGACTTATTGAAAGCATTGCAGACCTTGTTAAGGATAAGAAAATCGAAGGTATTTCAGATATCAACGACTATTCCTCAAAGGCAGGTATGCACATTTCAATCGACCTTAAGCGTGACGCAAATCCGCAGGTCGTTCTCAATCAGCTTTATTCATTCACACAGCTGCAGACAACATTCGGCGTAATTATGATTGCCATTGTAAACGGCGAGCCGAAGGTGCTTACACTTAAGGATATCTTACGCAACTATATCGACTTCCAGCAGGAGGTTGTTACACGCCGTACACAGTACGACCTTAAAAAGGCACAGGACAGAGCGCACATTCTTGAAGGCTTGCTCACAGCTCTTGATTTCATTGACGAGGTTATCAATATCCTACGTTCATCAAAGAGCATCAACGAAGGTAAGGAAGCACTTATGGAGCGCTTCGGACTTGATGATGTTCAGGCTCAGGCTATCGTCCAGATGCGTCTCGGTCAGTTGACAGGTCTTGAAAGAATTAAGATTGAGGACGAGCTCGGAGAGCTTAAGGCAAGAATTGCTGAATTCCTCGAGCTTCTTTCAGATAAGACAAAGCTTCTAGGTGTTGTTAAGACAGAGGCTCTCGAAATTGCCGACAAGTACGGCGACGACCGCCGCACCGAGATTATGAACGTTTCGGGCGAGGTTGATATCGAAGACCTTATCCCCGAGGAAACCTGCGTTTATACATTTACCGACTTCGGCTACATCAAGCGTATTCCTATGACGGAATACCAGACACAGCGTCGAGGCGGACGTGGTGTCAAGGGTCTTACAAGACGAGAGGATGACATTGTTCGTACAATGTTTACCGCTTCGACCCACGATTATATTTCGTTCTTCACCACAAGGGGTCGTACCTTCAAGCTTAAGGGCTACGAAATTCCCGAGGGTTCAAGAACAAGTAAGGGTATGAATATCGTAAACCTTCTTCCTCTTGAAGCAGACGAAAAGATTTCTTCAATGATTCGTTTCACAGCACAAGACGAAGAAAGCGGATATCTTTGTATGTTCACCCGTAAGGGTATCATCAAGCGTTCAAGTCTTGAAGAGTACAGATCAATCCGCCGTGCAGGTGTACTTGCCATTACTCTTGACGAGGGCGACGAGCTTGCATGGGTTACAACAACAACGGGCAACGACGATGTTATCGTTGCCACAAAGAAGGGTATGTGTATCCGATTTAACGAAAACGATGCACGTCCCATCGGCAGAACTGCACGAGGCGTTAAAGCAATCGAGCTCAAAGAGGGCGACGAGGTTGTCGGCATGACGGTTGTTGAAGAGGGCAAAACAATCCTCACCGTCAGCGAAACAGGCTACGGCAGAAAGAGTGAATTTGACAACTACCGTGTTCAGTCAAGAGGCGGTAAGGGTCTTATCAACTACCATGTTGAAAAATACGGCGACATTGCGGCAGTCACATCTGTCAGTGATGATGACGATATTATTCTTATTGCATCAGACGGTATCATTATCCGAATTCCTGCAGACGGCATCAGCACCTTTGCACGTCCGTCAAAGGGTGTTCGTGTAATGCGTGTAACAGAGGGCGAAAGACTTATCACAATCACTCCTGTTGAGCACGAGGATGCAGAAGCTGAAGAAGCACCTGCAGAGCCGACTGCTGAAGCAACTGAAGAAGGAACACAGACACAAGAAAACTAAAATAACGGAAGGGGTTAATTTATGAACATTGCAATTATTGCACACGATGCGAAAAAAGAACTTATGACCCAGTTTTGCATTGCGTACTGCGGTATTTTGAGCCGTCACAGACTCTTTGCAACAGGCACAACAGGCAAGCTCGTAGCCGATGCAACAGGTCTTGAAATTACAAGATTTTTAAGCGGCGCACAGGGCGGCGACCAGCAGATTGGCTCACTTATTGCCTGCAACGAAATTGATATGCTTCTTATTTTCAGTGACCCGCTTGACCCCAAGGAACACGAGCCGAATGTGAACAGCTTGCTTCGTATCTGCGACGTTCACAACGTACCTGCAGCAACAAACATTGCAACTGCAGAGGCTCTTATTCACAGCCTTGACAGAGGCGACCTTGACTGGCGAGACATCGTTAACCCGAAGTATTAAATAAAACTAAAAATATTAAGCTGAATAACCGCCGGTTGCAAAAAAATACGGTGGTTATTCGGTGCGTTATCGGCAAGAAAATTACCGATAGTTTTTCAATATACAAGGAGACTTTTCTATGGCACTTATAACAAAGGCTGTTAAGGGTACACTTGACGTTCTCCCTGCGGACAGTCACAAAAATCAGTTTGTGGAAAGTACGGTGCTTGAGATTGCAAACGAGTTCGGTTTTAAAGAAATCAGAACTCCGGTTTTTGAGCACACAGAGCTTTTCACTCGCTCCGTTGGTGACACAACCGACGTTGTTCAGAAAGAAATGTATACATTCGAAGACAAGGGCGGACGTTCAATCACACTTCGTCCCGAGGGTACTGCGGGTGCGGCGAGAGCATTCCTTGAGCACGGTCTCACAAACGAGCCGATGCCGCAGAAGGTAAGCTACATCACATCATGCTACCGTTACGAAAAGCCCCAGGCAGGCAGACTCCGTGAATTCCACCAGTTTGGAATTGAGTGCTACGGCACAGCATCACCTGCCGCTGATGCAGAGGTTATCTCTGTAGCAAACGAGGTTTTCGGTTTCCTCGGCGTTGACAGAATCCGCCTTGAGATAAATTCAATCGGCTGCCCCGAATGCCGTAAGGAATACCATGCGGCACTCAAAGCGTATTTCGAGTCACGCAAGGGCGAGCTTTGCGGCACCTGCCTTGACAGACTTGACCGCAACCCGATGCGAATTCTTGACTGTAAAAGTCCTGTTTGCCACGAAATTGCGGCAGATGCTCCGATAATCCTCGACTACCTCTGCGACGATTGTAAGGCTCACTTTGAAAAGGTGAAGCAGTACCTTGATAATATGGGCATTTCTTACGAGGTCAATCCGCACATTGTCCGTGGTCTTGACTATTACACACGCACGGTATTTGAGTTCATCACAGATTCACTCGGCGCACAGAGTGCCGTTTGTGCAGGCGGCCGTTACGACGGACTTATTGAAGAAATAGGTGGCTCACACGTGCCGGCACTCGGCTTCGGTATGGGTATTGAAAGACTTCTTCTTTTGCTCGAAGCACAGGGAATTAAGCTTCCCGAAGCAAAGAAGTGTGATATCTACATCGCAAACATCGGTGATGAGGCATCCTTCAAGGCGGCGGCTCTTGCGACAGAGCTTCGTCAATCGGGTATGTTTGCCGAGTTCGATGTTGTAGGACGCTCACTTAAGGCACAGATGAAGTATGCCGATAAAATCGGTGCGAAGTACACAACCGTTATCGGTGAGGACGACATCAAAGCTAACAAAGCAAGAGTTAAGAATATGCAGACGGGCGACACTACCGAAATCGCACTCGACGAGTTTGCAGACACATTTATGGAGCTTTCACTCCGCAGTGCGGCAGACGACTTGCAGGATATGGTAAGCGGCTCTGAAGCGATTGATATAAGCAAATTTTTAGGAGGCATAATGTAATGGATTTTATGACCGGATTAAAGCGCACCGACTATTGCGGTGACTTAAGAATAAGCGATGCAGGCAAGGAAGTTACAGTTGCAGGCTGGGTACAGCGTCAGCGTGACCTCGGCGCACTCATTTTCATCGATCTTCGTGACAGAACAGGTATTGTTCAGCTTGCATTTGACGAGAACACAGACAAGGAAATCTTTGAAAAGGCATTTTCTGCAAGAAGCGAATTTGTACTTATGGCGAAGGGCGTTGTTCGTGAGCGTTCATCAAAGAATAAGGATATTCCGACAGGCGATATCGAAATTGATGTTAAAGATTTGAGAGTTCTCGGTAAGAGTGAAACTCCGCCGTTTGAAATTGTTGAAAACTGCCAGACATCGGAGCTTACAAGACTTAAGTACCGTTACCTCGACCTTCGCCGTCCCGATTTGCAGAAGAACATCATTATGCGTCACAAGATTTGCAAAATCACACGTGACTATTTTGACGAGAACGGCTTTATCGAGATTGAAACTCCCATTCTTATCAAGTCAACTCCCGAGGGTGCAAGAGACTTCCTTGTTCCGAGCCGTATCCACAACGGAACATTCTACGCTCTTCCGCAGTCACCTCAGCTTTATAAGCAGCTTTCAATGGTTGCAGGCTTTGACAGATATATGCAGATTGCACGTTGCTTCCGTGACGAAGACCTCCGTGCTGACCGTCAGCCCGAATTCACACAGATTGACCTTGAAATGTCCTTTGTTGATATGGAGGACGTTCTTGCAATTGGTGAGGGATATATGAAGAGAGTTTTCAAAGAGGCTCTCGGTATTGAAATCACAACTCCCATTCCTCGTCTTACTTATAAAGAAGCTATGGACCGTTACGGCTCGGACAAGCCCGACACACGTTACGGTATGGAGCTTTATGACCTTAGCGACATCGTTAAGGGCTGCGGCTTCGGTGTGTTCAGCGGCCCCGTAAGCGAGGGCGGCTCTGTCCGTGGTATTACTGCAAAGGGTGCTGTTTCAAAGCTTACACGTAAGGAGATTGATAAGCTCACAGAAATGGTACGTGGCAGTGGTGCAAAGGGTCTTGCATGGGTAAGACTTAACGAGGATGGCACAATGGCATCTTCCTTTGCAAAGTTTATGACAGAGGACGAGATGAAGGCTATCCTTGAGCGTGCAGATGCACAGGCAGGCGACGTTGTTCTCATCATCGGCGACACAAAGAATTCTATTGTTTATTCAGTTCTCGGCGCACTCCGTCAGGAGGTTGCAAAGAAGCTTGACATCATTCCGCAGGACAAATTCAACCTTCTCTGGATTACAGAATTCCCGTTCTTTGACTGGGACGAGGACGCACAGACTTGGGTTGCAATGCACCACCCGTTCACATCTCCTATGGACGAGTGCCTTGAGTACCTTGAAACAGACAAGGCAAAGGTACGTGCAAAGGCTTATGACCTTGTTCTTAACGGTGTAGAGCTCAGCTCGGGCTCAATCCGTATCACAAACCCCGACTTGCAGAAGAGAATGTTCTCTCTCCTCGGTCTGTCTGACGAAGAGGCTTATGCAAAGTTCGGCTACCTTACAGACGCATTCAAGTACGGTGCACCGCCGCACGGTGGTATGGGTATCGGTCTTGACAGACTCGTTATGCAGATGCTCGGCTGTGAGAGCCTTCGTGATGTTGTTGCATACCCGAAGGTACAGAATGCAAGCGAGCCGATGACAGAATGTCCGGCACCGGTTGATGAAATTCAGCTTGATGAGCTCGGAATTGCTCTTAAGGTAAAAGAAAACTAAATCAAACAAGGGACGGATTTTCCGTCCCTGATTTGCGTTATAAAGAAAAGAGATTTTATGCAGAAGTTAGACAGAAAAAATGCAAAACAGCTCACATATCTTTGTGCGGCGGCTTATTTTGTAAGCTACCTCACAAGGGTTAATTTTGCCGCAGTTATCGCCGCAATAATCCAGGCAGGGGACATCGACAAAACCTCTGCAGGACTTGTAACGACTCTAGGCTTTATTACATACGGTGTCGGTCAGCTTATCAGCGGTTGGCTCGGTGACAGAATAAACCCGAAACGGCTTATGGTCATCGGCTTTTCAACAACCGTGCTGATGAATATGCTCATTCCGTTTTGCCCGAACGGTGCGGCAATGTGCGTTGTATGGGCGTTCAACGGCTTTGCACAGTCGTTTATGTGGCCGCCGATGGTTAAGATTATGTCCTCGGCAATGGACACGGACGATTACAACAAGGGCTGTGTTGTTGTCAGCTGGGGCAGTACGATTGCAACAATACTCATTTACCTTGTTTCACCTGCAATAATTTCCTTTGCAGGCTGGCGTGCGGTTTTCTTCGTTTATTCAGCGGTTGCAATTGTGATTTCGTCCGTATGGTACGCAAAGATTACTGCAATCGAAAAGAAATGTGATATCGTTTATCCGATGCACCAGAAGACTAAATCGGGCGAAAAGATGTCAATTAAGGTCAGCGTCCCTCTACTTATAATAGTAATGCTTGCAATTATGCTCCAGGGTTCACTTCGTGACGGAGTTACAACCTGGGTGCCGACCTTTGTGTCCGAAGCGTTCAACCTCGGCAGTGAGGTTTCAATTTTATCGAGTGTGATAATTCCGATTTTCAGCCTTGCAAGCCTGCAGATGACATCTGTTATTTATAATAAACTCGGCAAAAAGCCGTTCAAGAGTGCAGGACTTTTCTTTATCTGTGCTGTGACCTGTGCGGTCGTGCTTGCATTGTTCCACGACGCATCGGTTATTCTTACCGTTGTGATGTCGGCATTGATTGTTGCATGCATGCACGGCATAAATCTTATCCTCGTCTGCTTCCTGCCTGCGGCGCTTGCAGATGACGGTAATGTTTCCACACTCTCGGGTGTGCTCAACTTTATGACCTATGTCGGAAGTGCGGCATCGACCTACGGCTTTGCACTCCTTTCCGAAAATTACGGTTGGGGCGGCACAGTTTCCTCGTGGCTTGCAATAACTGTTCTCGGTACTCTTGCGTGTGCTGTGTGTAACGTTGCAACAAAGAAGATTAAATTATAATATATATATAGTATAAAAGAGAGGCGCTTCGTGTGAAGTGCCTCTCTTAATGTTTTTATCTACTCTGATTTGCATCAGCCTTCCCCTTGAGGGGAAGGGGGACCGCTTGCGGTGGATGAGGTGGAAATGTGTGTTAAAATATCGGAACAAACTCCCTCAAAATTAGTATTGATATCATAATTAGAATAACGAAGAACGGTTAAACCTAATTTACTCAAATAACGGTCTCTTTTTATGTCAGCTTCTTTTCCTTTGTCCTCGTAATGCTGTGAGCCGTCTAACTCAATAACTAATTTTGCAGTTGCACAGTAAAAATCGACGATATAAATTCCAATTACCTTTTGACGATTAAATGTGATTGATTGAGTTTTTAAAAAATCATACCACAGATGGCGTTCTTCTTTAGTCATGTTTTTACGCAGAGTTTTAGCATTAGTCGTTAGCTTTGAATTGGCGGTTTTGTTCATTTAAACACCTCAACTGAAAGTTTGCATAAATCAAGCCTTCTCCTCGAGGAGAAGGTGGATTTTGCGAAGCAAAAGACGGATGAGGTGAGATGTAAAATAAAAACGAAATTAACGGTTGCTTTGCAACCTACACCTCACCACCGCCTACGGCGGAGCCTCTCCTCAAGGAGAAGCCGTTATAAGTGTTACTTTGATTTTTGAAAATAGATTTTTGGAAATTTGTCTACAATAAATTCGTGATAAAAATCTTCATCGTAAACAAGAATGTGAATTAAATTTTTAATCTGAAAATCTGTTTGTAATATAATTGCTTTTATTGCAATAAAGAGGAGTAAAAGGTTCACATTCTTTATGGCTTGATATTATAATTTCTTCAAAGTGAGATAAGGGATTTGTTATCGTTGTTCTGTTTGAGTATACAGAGTCTTCAAAATCAATAACACAAGAGTCGATATTGTTTCCGGAAGTTTTATCGTTCATTGTAAGAATAAGTTTTATAGAATCTTCTTCTGTTTTTAATTCATCATAAAATAAAGCGATATTCTTTAAATCAATATCGATTTTAATAGGTTTCCATACATTTTTGGTCTGCACACTTTTTCCTCCTTTTATATTTTATTGAAAACGCAGCGAGTTTGAAGCTCGCTGCGTTAATGTTTTTATCTACTCTGATTTGCAGGATTACCGCAGCATTTCTTGTATTTCTTGCCGCTTCCGCAGGGACAGGGGTCGTTCGGGCCGGGAGCCTCTTTCTTGCGGACTGTTCTGCCTTTTTCGCTTCCGTCGGAAGCACCGCTTTCGCTTGTGACCTTTGCGGTCTGCTCACGCTTTGTATCTTCCTCACTGCGGATTCGGACTGTAAGCATCTGGCGGACTGTCGATTCACGGATAGATGTGCTCATCTCGTCAAACATATCATAGCTTTCCATACGGTAAGCAACAACGGGGTCTTGATTACCGTAAGCACGAAGTCCGATACCACGCTTAAGCTCTTCCATTGAGTCGATATGCTCCATCCAGAATGTATCAACGTTACGAAGAAGAATCATATGCTCAAGGCTTCTCATAACCTCGGGTGTAAGCTCTGCTTCACGTGCCTCGTAACGCTCGTGACCTCTTTCAAGAAGCTCTGCCTTTGCGGCTTCTCTGTCAAAAGACTCTTCGTCTTCAAAGTCTGTCGGCTCTGTAATCCAGCCGAGGTACTTGTCACGAAGTCCCTTGATGTTCCAGTCTGACTTTGGCAATGCTGATGAGCAGTAGAAGTCAACGGACTCTTCAACAGATTCGTCGAGCATCTTAAGGATTGAAGCCTTGAGGTCTTCGCCGTCAAGAACACGGTTACGCTGACCGTAGATAAGCTCACGCTGTCTGTTCATAACGTCGTCGTACTTAAGAACGCTCTTACGTATTGCAAAGTTCTGCGACTCCTTCTTCTTCTGTGCGGATTCGATTGACTTTGAAACCATCTTGTTTGTAATCGGCATATCCTCGTCTGCGTTAAGTGTTGTCATAACGCTCTGAAGTCTGTCGCCGCCGAAAAGTCGCATAAGGTCGTCTTCAAGTGAAAGGTAGAAACGGCTTTCGCCCGGGTCACCCTGACGACCTGCACGTCCACGAAGCTGGTTGTCAATTCGGCGTGAGTCGTGGCGTTCTGTGCCGATGATGAAAAGACCGCCTGCATCACGTACCTGCTGTGCCTCGCCGCTGATTTCTTCCTTAAACTGCTTTTCGAGCTGTGTATATTCGTTTCTTGCGTTGATAATTTCTTCGTTATCTGTTTCTGCAAAGCCCGTTGCCTCAACAATGAGCTCCTCTGTGTAGCCCTTGCGACGCATTGCCGCCTTTGCAAGGTATTCGGAGTTACCGCCAAGCATAATGTCGGTACCACGTCCTGCCATATTTGTAGCAATTGTAACAGCACCGAGCTTACCTGCCTGTGCAACGATTTCAGCTTCCTTGTCGTGGAACTTTGCGTTGAGCACCTCGTGCTTGATTCCACGGCGCTTAAGAAGCTTTGAAAGAACTTCGGACTTTTCGATTGAAATTGTACCTACAAGTACGGGCTGTCCCTTTGCGTGACATTCAACAACCTGCTCAATGAGTGCGTTGAACTTTGCCGCCTCTGTCTTGTAAACAACATCGTCGTTGTCCTTACGGATCATCGGTCTGTTTGTCGGGATTTCAACAACGTCGAGAGTGTAGATTTCCTGGAATTCCTGGCTCTCTGTCATTGCAGTACCCGTCATACCTGAAAGCTTTGAGTAAAGACGGAAATAGTTCTGGAATGTGATTGTTGCAAGAGTCTTGCTCTCGTGCTCAACCTTAACGCCTTCCTTGGCTTCGATAGCCTGATGAAGACCCTCGTTGTAACGTCTGCCGAGCATAATACGACCCGTAAATTCGTCAACGATAAGCACCTGATTGTCCTTAACAACGTAGTCGATGTCACGGCGCATGACGCCGATAGCCTTGATAGCCTGGTTGATGTGGTGGAGAAGTGTCATATTGTCGGCATCCATAAGGTTTTCAACGTTGAAATATGACTCTGCCTTTGCAATACCGCTCTTGGTAAGTGAAGCGGTGCGAGCCTTTTCGTCAACAACATAGTCGCCGTCTGCAACATCTTCTGCGTTCTGTTTGGAGTCGATTTCCTTAACAACAGCCTTTGTAAGGTTGCGAACAAAGTTGTTTGCAAGGGTGTATAGCTCTGTTGAGCGGTCACCACGGCCGGAAATGATAAGCGGTGTTCTTGCCTCGTCAATAAGGATTGAGTCAACCTCGTCGACAACGGCAAAGTTATGTCCACGCTGAACCTTGTGGTCCTTGTAAGGTACCATATTATCACGAAGATAGTCAAAGCCCATTTCGTTGTTTGTACCGTATGTGATGTCGGCATTGTAAGCGGCTTTACGCTCGTCGTTATTAAGTCCGTGAACGATAAGACCGACAGAAAGACCCATAAAGCGGTAAAGCTTGCCCATCCACTCGGAGTCACGGCGTGCAAGGTAATCGTTAACCGTAACAATGTGAACACCCTTGCCCGAAAGTGCGTTGAGGTAAGCGGGGAGGGTAGCAACAAGAGTTTTGCCTTCACCTGTTTTCATTTCTGCAATTCGTCCCTGATGAAGCACGATACCGCCGATAATCTGCACGGGGAAGTGTTTCATACCGAGCACACGCCACGAAGCCTCACGGCAAGCGGCAAATGCCTCGGGAAGAATGTCGTCAAGAGTTTCGCCGTTTGCAAGACGCTCCTTGAATTCAACTGTTTTGTTCTGCAATTCCTTGTCGGTGAGCTTTGAATACTCCTCTTCAAGAGCGAGAACCTTGTTTTTAATCGGTGTAATTCTCTTAACCTCTTTGGTGGAGTAATCACCGAAAATCTTTTTTAATAAGCCCATTTAAAATTTTCCTTTCAATCAGATAAGGTTTTCGTCAAAGTTGATAACAACCTGCTTGTGAGGCATTGTCAGCTGACGGTATTCAACTCCTGCGGCATCAAACATCTTTTTGGAAGCCTTAACGCCGTCGGTGTCTTTATATTTGTCAGAGAGGTACAAAACTTTCTTGATACCGCTCTGAATAATAGCCTTTGCACATTCGTTGCAGGGGAAAAGTGCAACGTAGATTGAGCAACCCTGAAGCGATGCACCCGCATTGTTAAGGATTGCGTTGAGTTCAGCGTGACATACAAAAGGATATTTGGTGTCTATTTCGCTGTTGCCTGACCTCTCCCACGGGAATTCATCATCACTGCAGCCGTGAGGGAAACCGTTGTAGCCGACGGACATAATCTTTTTGTTCTCGTTAACTATGCACGCACCGACCTGTGTGTTGGGGTCCTTGCTTCGCATCGAAGAAAGCAATGCAATACCCATAAAATATTCGTCCCAGGTGATATAATCATCTCTTTTTGCCATTCGGGTCACGCTCCTTTTATTTTAAAAGTTTATAATTCTGTTATCTGCGGCACCTGTTTCGTCATAAGTGGAGAAAAGCACCGTGCCGTTGTCAATAAAGCAGAAATTGCAAATGCCCTTGTCGTAAATGCTGTCGGTAATAATCTTTGTTTCGCCGCTTTCGGTGTTATAAATAACCATTGACTGCTGTTCACCGTTACAGAAAAGCACAAACTTTGTACCTGTCTCGTTAGCAACAAAGCCGGAAAGCTCGGTGAAAGAAGCCTTTTTGAGTGAGATTTTTTCGCCCGATGTTATGTCGGTAACCTCAAGTGTTGCCTTGTTCAAAAGGTAGTTTCCGCTGACTGTGTAGTCGGAGAAATTACCCTCGAAGCCGGCAAGGGGATTTTTCTTGTCACCGTTTTTAACAAGGTCAAAGCCTTTTTCGGTGTTAGCAAAGCAGAAGTATGCTCCATCCTTTTCTCTTACTATGTAGCTCGGTGAGTTTGTAAGAGTTGTTGCCGAGTTCTTTTTAGCGGCTCTTGAATTTGCAACGGTGAGGAAGTCGTATTTAACGGTAGTGTCCTTTGTGTCGTAGTTTCTGCATGAAGCAAAAAGGTCGTATTTTGCACCAACATTCAGCATTGAGTCGGTAAAGATTGTCCAGTCCTCACGCATTGTACCGTCGTTCTGAACAAGGCGGTCACGCTGGGACACAACAAGGCTTGTTTTGCCTGACCCCATATCGTAGGAATACATATCGGAGTAGGTTTTGTCCGTTTTGTAAGCGTCCTCGGCATCCATATCGGTAAGCAGGATATACTTGGTTCTTGCTGTTGAAGAGTATGCCTTCGGACAGTCCATAAGACGGACAAAAACATAAGAAAACATCTTCGTGTCGGTCTTCTGCTGTGAATTGAACAAGCCGTAGCCGACTGTACCTGCATCGGTTTCAAGGTAGTGGAGCTTTACTTTCAGCTTCTGGTAACTGCAGGTAATCTGCACGTCCTTTGTCTTAACTCCTGTTACCTCGGAAAACTGACCGTCAGCATATTTGTAAAAAAGAAATGTTCCGTCGGGATACATCTCATAAAACAAATCCTTCTGCTCGGTCTGAACGAGGGGGTGATTTGTGTTAAAAGAAACGGGAGTGAGGTTTTCAAGCTTTACGCCCGATGATGTATCTATGCTTCCCGTGATTTTGTTAAGGAAGCTGTCGCTGCCCGTCAATGCTGTGAAAGCAATTGCCGCAACAAGAACAACGGAAAGAACAGCGAGAACAATTTTGTTTGTTTTTGTCATTTGATTCACCAACTTATTTTATTATCAGCTCAACAGGACAGTGGTCGGAGCCATAGATGTCGGCGTGAATTTTTGCACCCTCAAGGCGGTCTGCCATATTGTCGGAAACGACGAAATAATCAATACGCCAACCGACATTCTTTTCTCTTGCCTTGAAGCGGTACGACCACCAGCTGTAAGCATTTTCAAGGTCGGGATAAAAATATCTGAAAGTGTCGATGAAGCCCGCATCAAGAAGCTCGCAGAATTTGCCTCTCTCCTCGTCAGAAAAACCGGGATTGCCACGGTTGGTTTTCGGGTTTTTGAGGTCGATTTCCTTGTGAGCAACATTGAGGTCACCGCAGAGAACAACACCCTTTGTCTTTTTCAGTTCGCTGACATAAGCACGGAAAGCGTCCTCCCACTTCATTCTGTGTTCAATGCGCTTAAGCCCGTCCTGTGCGTTGGGAACATACTCGGTTATGAAATAAAAATCGTCAAATTCCAGTGTGATTATTCTGCCCTCGGTGTCAAGCTCGGGCACTCCGATACCGTATTTAACGCTTATCGGCTCGTCCTTTGTGAAAACTGCCGTGCCGGAATAGCCTTTCTTTTCGGCATAGCTCCAATACTGGTGGTAGCCGTCGAGCGTGAGCTCAAGCTGACCCTCCTGCATCTTTGTTTCCTGCAGGCAGAAAATGTCGGCATCAAGCTGATTAAAAACATCCATAAAGCCCTTTGTCATACAGGCACGGATGCCGTTTACGTTCCATGAAATGAATTTTTTGCTCAAATCAGCACACCTCCACATTATAATAATGTATTATAACATATTAAATAGCAAAAATCTATTATTCAATGATGTTTTTTTACTCAGTTCACAAAAAATTAAAAAAGTATAAAAAATACTGGATTTTTTGTAGGATATGTGTTATTATTCATTTGTCTACATATGACGAAAATTATAAATACAAAATGTAGGGAGAAGATTCGTATGAAAAACACAATTTTTCAGTGCGTGACAGCAATTATCTGCGTAGTTGCTATCTCTGTAACAGGTATGCTCGGCTTGAACAAGATTGCTGATGCAAAGCTTGAAGCTGCAAAGGCAGTTGCTGATGCTGCAGCTCAGTCAGCAGGTGATGTTTCAAGCGATGCAACAGGCGATGTTTCAACAGATGTTCCTTCAGGTGATGTATCAACAGACGTTCCGTCAGACGCACCTGCAACAGATGATCCGTCAGCAGATGCACCTGCAACAGACGCACCCGCAACAGATGCACCTGCAACAGATGCACCCGCAGGTAATGCAGGCTCAACACAGGCAGCTTCAAACGCTCCGAAGACAGCTGCTGAAATCACAGCTTACTACAACAACGCTATCAATAAGGTTGTTGATTCAAAGGCTGGCTTTAAGAAGAGCAGAACAACAGTTATGAACAACCTTGAAGGCGGTAAGCTTCTTGAAATTGATCTCGTTGTCAAAATGGTTAACGATTTCCTCGGTGTTGGTACAACACAGTGGGATAACAAGAAGGGCGAGCAGAATAACCTCAGCAAGGCTTCTCTCACAGCTGCTGATGTTACACAGGCTTCTTGTGCAGACAAGAACGGTGTTTACACAATCACAATGACTCTTAAGGACGGCAACAGCTCTGCTAACGGTTCAGGCAACTCTGACAACTCACCTCTTAAGAGAAGCGGTCTCTTTGTAGGCAAGGGCGACAAGAAGGCTTTTGACTACAAGAACTCTGAAAACATCCACACAGCTATCAACGGTGTTGACAACACATCTGCAGAGTCTGCAATCGAGAAGGTTACAGGTGCAAAGATTACAGCTGTTATCGATTCAAAGACAGGCAAGCTCACATCTCTCACAGTTACATGGAACTGGTATGTTGAGCTTACAAAGGTTAAGTACTTGGTTGTAAGCATCAACCAGGCAAAGGGTAACGCTACAACAACAGTTAAGCTTACAAACGTTCAGTGGTAATCACTCTAAAAAATTTCTCCCGAGGTTTTCCTCGGGAGTTTTTCTTTTTCTGAAATATTGATTTACAGTTGTTTTTGTGCTAAACTTACCACATAATTCCAAAGGGGGAATAACGGTGATTGGTGTATTAAGCGGAGTAGCAAAATGGATTTCGGCTTTGTTGTCGATTGTTTTGTTTTTGTTTGTCGGTCTTCCGGATATAATAACGCAGAATAAGAGTGCAAATGCTGAAAACATTACACAGCAGATTGAACGGATAGATGCACTTTCAAAAAACTATGCAAGCGGCAATTATGAAAAGGTGGATGAATCTGCCCTCGCCGGCTTTGATGTTCAAAAAGCGTATGCTGACGGTGTGAAATTCAACGAGGTTGCATACATCGCAACGCACAACAGCTATCAGCTTGAAAGCGTGTCTGCATATCAGAAGATTTACCGTGACATTGAAACGGTTTCGTTCGGTCTTTTCAACGGTGATGCACCCTTGTATTGCAGTGACACACTTACCGAGCAGTTCAATATCGGTGTAAGAAGCATCGAGCTTGACATCGAAACTGTGGTTGACGGTGACAGCGTAAGCTTTGTCTGCTCCCATTCACCGCTCCTTGATATGACATCGTCGTGTTACGATTTTTCTCTTGCACTTGAAGAAATAAAAATGTGGTCAGATGCAAACCCCGATCATCTTCCTATAACGATTATCATTGAGCCGAAGGAGATATTTATTCCTGATGACGGAATGAAGTTTTTAAATATTGAATATCTCAATAAGTTCGACGAGCTTTTACGGGATGTTCTGGGCGACAAGCTGATTACCCCTGCCGAAATGATGGGCGAGCACGTCTCACTTAAGGAAATGCGTGAAGCTGACGACTGGATGACTCTTGAAGATGCGGCAGGACGTGTTGCGGTGCTTTTGCACGACACAATCGTAACCGACAAATACATTGAACAGGACGAGACAATAAAAACACAGGCGATGTTCCCTATGCTCCGTTACAAGGACAGGGACAAGTCATATGCATCATTTTTGATTGCCAACGAGCCTGAAGAGGTTGCAGAATACAGCCATGAACTGGTTTACGAAAAGAATATTATCGTGAGAACAATGGTTGACACCTTCGGCAGTTATAACGAGGAGGACCGCCGAGGATCTCTTGAAAGCGGAGTTCAGATATTGTCTACCGACTATCCGCCCAAAACCGATATGACGGGTGTTGACTATTATGTGGACTTTGAACCGGGTATGGCGAGGGTAATTAAATAACAATTCAAAGACCTGAGATAATCTTGGGTCTTTTTAACTTTTAATGTGCACTTGAATAAAACTGTTAAAGATGGTATACTAAATTAAAATGAGGTGATAATATGCCGAATGTTACAACCGAAAGGGCAATTAAAAATGCGGCGGCATCAGTTGAAATGGAAGGTTTTACTGTTTCGGCAGATTACGTTAACTGGTGCGAAAAACTCCTTAATAAAGAGATAACAATGGCACAGTATATAGAATTTGTCAAGGCATCTCAGGGGGTATAAATGGGGTACAGTGTTGAAGTTGAAACAGCAGATTGTTATGAGGGTACTACGTGTCTGATAAATAAATTTGACATAAAAGATGAAGAAAAGCTTGCAAATATTGAGGCCGCAATAACATTTGCAAAGGTGAGTGAACTTGAAAAAAATCCAATCGACGGTCAGTTTGATTTTGAACACTATTTGAGTATTCATCGTTTTTTGTTTGAAGATATTTATGATTGGGCAGGAAAATTGAGAACTGTTGAAATATCTAAAAAAGGTACAAGCTTTGCAAAGCCTGAAGAGATAGAAGTCTTGTGTCGCAACTGTTTTGACAGGTTAAAACGTCTTAAATGCTTCTGCGGTATGTTTACAGAGGATTTTGTCAAAAATATTGTTGATTTATATTGTGTTACCAATATGATTCACCCTTTCTGTGAAGGCAATGGAAGAACACAACGCATCTTCATAAGTCAGCTTATCAGGTATAACGGTTATGACATTGATTTTGCCGAAATTGACCCCGATGAACTGATGATTGCAACGATACAATCCGCATCAGGTGTCCAAGATTATTTGATTGAGATTTTCAATAAGCATATTAAAAGATAAAAGCAAGAGGTTTTTCGCCTCTTGCTTTTTGCTATATGTTTCTCCTCCAATGGAAGAGGTATTGCTGTGCGATGCCTTCGACACCTTGCGTACATTCGGGCAAGCCTTCGGGGTAAAGCTCCGACATTATCCTGCGTACCCACACATCCACGGGGAATGCGTCAACACGGCCGCAACCGTAAAGCAGGGCGCATTCTGCAACCTTTGCGCCGACTCCCTTGATTTTAATAAGCTCCTCACGAGCCTCATCAAGGTCGCAGGTGTGAAGCTTTTTAAGGTCAACTTCACCGTTCGCAACCTTTTGTGCGGCATCAATTATGTACTTTGCTCTAAAGCCCGAACGAAGCGGTGCCAGATCCTCCACGGTCAGCACAGCGAGCTTTTCAGCACTCGGGAAGGAGAAGTCACCGTTGCCGAGATCCTCGCCGAAATGTGCACACAACCGCTCAATAATGCCTTTAATTCGGGGAATGTTGTTATTCTGCGAGATTATAAACGAGCACAGCGCCTCCCACGGCTCCTGCTTAAGAATTCTGATACCCGGGTAGGCTTTAATTGCGGTTTTGAGGTAGTTGTCAGCCTTAAGCCTTTCGCAGATTTTACCGTAATCTCTGTTCAGATCAAAATACTCTGCCCAGCGGTCTGCGTCGTCTGCTTCAAAGGTACCCCGGATTATCAAGGTGTCATCCTTTTGCAAGATATCAACGGCTTTTCCGCACGCAACACCGTGCCATACACTCTCGGATTTTTCGCTCCAGCGGAAAGCCTGACCGCAGTCAAGCGAGAGGGGAACGCTGAGAGTGTCAACCGACGAAAAGATTATTTCATTTTTGTTGATTTCTGTTTTCATTATATCACCTGAAAAGTTGGCGACAGTTTAACCCTGTACGCCTGAATTTTATTCTGAATATTCATTTTGTAACTTTTTGTAACTATGCCTGTCAAGTGGTTTTATGACAGTTTTTAATAGAAAAAATAGATAGTTTTTTTGAGAAAGTTTGTGCAAAATATTACTAAAAAATGCTTGACAGATAACAATTTTTGATTGTCAAAAAAATAACAAAGTTTTAAATTTTGACACAAAAAGTGTGGAAAACTTTGATAAATCAAGGGTTTTTAAGAAAGTTATCAACACTTTCAACACAGTTTTCCACACTTTTTAACCGTTTTTTTGAGTTTTCCACACTTCCACAGAGTTTTTGTGAAAGACCATTTAATGTCATTAAAAGTCGAATTTTATTCATTTTTTATGAATATTTTTTGCATTGTGCATAGTGTACATTTTCTGCGAAAAAAAGTATAAAAAACTATTAACAAGACAACACTACAAATGAATATTTGAAAAAGAGGTGTCTTATTTGTTGAAAGGCGTAAACCATCAGGTAGTCGAGGTCACAAAGCCGTCGTGTGAATATTTTGAAAGAGTTATCTTTTTTGTTAAACCCGAGTTTTCCTCGGTCAGCGAGGGTACTTTGCGTGAGCGTGCAAGCACAATTGCAGGTGAGGCGGGAGCACCGCCGCCATCAAAGGTGCGTCAGAACAGACTTTTGCTCGCTTCACGTTTGTTATGTGCCGCCGTAACGGGTGCGGCTGTGGCGATTATTGTCTCAAAGTTCTTTTTTGGCTGATTTACAGAACTCACGCATACAGCACTTTTGGCAGTCGGGCCTGCGTGCGACACAAACGGCTCTGCCGTGAAGCACACATCTGTGGCAGAAGTCGTTGCTTTCCTCGGGCGGCAGAATTTTTTTGAGTTCAAGCTCAACCTTTAACGGGTCTTTTGTGTTAACAAGACCGAGCAGGTTAGAAATTCTTATAAGGTGAGTGTCAGCCACAACGGCTGGCTTGCCGTAAACATCACCGCAGATAAGGTTAGCGGTTTTTCTGCCGACACCGGGCAGGGAAGTCAGGTCTTCGAGGTTGTCGGGCACCTTGCCGTCAAAGCGGTCAAGAATTTCACGAGCCATGCCGATGATGTCACGAGCCTTTGTGCGGAAAAATCCGCAGGAGCGAACCAGCTCTTCGACATCCTCAACCTTTGCGTTGGCGTAATCTTCAAGAGTTTTATATTTTTGGAAAAGTGCGGGGGTGATGATGTTTACCCTCGCATCCGTGCATTGTGCGGAAAGTCGGGTTGCAACAAGCAATTCAAAATCATTACTCGCATTAAGGGAGCATATTGCCTCGGGGTATTCTTTTTTCAGAGCCTCAACGGCAAGCAATGCTCTTTCTTTTTTTGTCATTGTTTTCACCTCGCAGAAATTATACCAAATTTCCTTATTCTTTGCAACTTGGCAAGCGGTGACTTTTTCTTTCCAAAATTATTGAATTTTAATTTGAGTATGATATAATTATTTTACCTATATCCCCTGAAAGGCGAGGACTGACAAATGAAGGAAAAAATCAATGTAGCCGTTATCGGTATCGGTAACCGTGGAAGCGGAATGCTCAGCACAATCTGCAAAATGGACGATGTCAATGTAATCGGCGTTTGCGACGCTTACGAAGACAGAGCCGAGGACGGTGTAAGACGAGTAAAAGAGGCAAAGGGCACAATCCCTTTTTCAACTACAAATTATAAAGAGATTTTCGACCTCGACGGTCTTGACAGCGTTTATATCGCAACAGACTGGTCAACCCATGTTAAAATTGCGATTGAAGCAATGAAAAATGGTATCCCTGCCGCCTCCGAGGTTGGCGGTGCCTACACTCTTGAGGAGTGCTGGGAGGTTGTTGATACCTACGAGCAGACAGGCGTATGGGCAATGTTTATGGAAAACTGCTGCTACGGTGAGCGTGAGCTTATGATACATAATATGGTTCGTGACGGCAAGTTCGGCAAGCTTGTTGCCTGCTCGGGTAAATATGCTCACGACCTGCGTGACGAAATTTGCTACGGCACCAAGAACAGACACTATCGCCTGAGAAACTACATCTCACGCAACTGTGAAAACTACCCCACACACGCACTCGGCCCCATTGCAAAGCTCCTTGACATCAACCGAGGTAACCGTTTTGTTTCGCTCACATCGGTTTGCTCGGGTTCAAACGGACTTAAGGCTTTCGTTAAGAAAAACAAGGATTTGCACGACGAGCTTAAGAAAACAGAATTTGCGCAGGCAGATATTGTTAAGACATTTATAAAAACAGAGCGTGGCGAGGTTATCGACCTTACTCTTGATACCTGCCTTCCCCGTTTTTACAGCAGAGGCTACACAATAAGAGGTCTTAAGGGTCTTTACCAAGAGGACGGCGATATCGTATTCCTTGATAAGGATTCTCACAAAAAGCACGAATGGACACAGTCATATTTCTGGGGCAATGCAAAGAGATATGCCAAGAAATATAACCACGTACTCTGGAAGAACACAACAAAGGAAATGATGGAGGCGGGTCACGGCGGTATGGACTGGCACGTGCTTCGTGCGTGGGTCGAAACCGTTAAAAACGGCACACTTCCTCCGATTGATGTTTACGATATGGCGGCTTGGATGAGCATTACCGCATTGAGCGAGCAGTCACTCAAAAACAACGGAGAAGTGCTTGAAATTCCCGATTTTACACGTGGCAAGTATAAAAACCGTGAAGAACAGGCAGAAAGCCTTTATACAATTAAGTAAAAGGAGATAACGTTATGTTAAAATCAATTATTTCAGTTTTTATGGCGATTATCACTTTTTTTGGCTCATTCTTCGGCTTGTTTATAACACCCGAAGCACCTGCTGACGATGGCGATTTTGTTCCCGTTCTTCGCTTTATGGTAAGCAGTGACAGCCACGTTAAAGCCGCTAACGACGAGCAATGTCTCCGTTTGCAGAAGGCAATCAAAATGAGCTATGCTATTGCAGAGGCTGACGAGAATTATAACAAGCTTGATGCTATCCTCGTTGCAGGTGACACAACAGACGACGGTCTTCAGTCACAGTTCTGCGCCTTTAAGTCAGCAGTTGATGCACAGCTTAAGGACGGCACACAGTTTATGACACTTCTTGCACAGGCACACGACGGCGGAACATACGATTACAAATCTCTCGATTACTTCAAAACCCTCCATGGTGTTGATGCAACAGATAATCATTATGTTATAAACGGCTATCACTTCATAACAATTTCCCGTGCTTATGTTGACGGTGTACGTTATGCAGATTATCAGCGTGAATGGCTCAAAGCAGAGCTTGAAAAGGCAGTTGCAGACGACCCGACAAAGCCTATCTTTGTTTCTCACCACGAGCACGTTGACAACACAGTTTACGGCAGTTCAGATTTTGAGGGCTGGGACGACGAATTCTTTAAGGATATCTTTATGCAGTATCCGCAGATTGTTCACTTCTCCGGTCATTCACATTATCCGCTTAACGATCCCCGTTCTGTATGGCAGGGCGAGTTCACGGCAATCGGCACAGGTGCTCTTTACTATGTAGAGCTTACTGTTGAGGACACACGCACAGTTCACCCTGACGGCTACAAGGACGAGTACAATTGCTGGATTGTTGAGGTTGATGCAAACAACCGTATCCGCTTAAGAGGTATCGACCTTGCAGAGGAGAAAATTCTTTGCGAGTACATTCTCGACAACCCTGCAGACCCTGCAAACCGTGCGTACACTCCCGCAAAGCAGGCGGCAAGGTCAACAGCACCTGTATTTGCAGACGATGTAAAGGTTGAATTGACAAAGTCTTGGGGCAAGGTAAAGCTTACATTTGACTCTGCCAAGTCAACAGACGGTATGCCTGTTTTCCTTTATAAAATAGTTGTTAACGATGCAGACGGCAATGACGTTTACAACGACTGGCTTCTTCCCGAATATTATTCAGCAACAGTTGCCGAGACAAATACCGTTAATCTCGGCAAGCTCGCAAAAGGTGACTACACCGCAACAATAACAGCAGAAACAGCCTACGGCGTTCAGTCAGAACCGCTTGTGGTTGAATTCAGTAAATAATAACTTTAAGGGGCTGTGCAAACAGTCCCTTTTTTGCGCCTTGTGCGACAAACCGGGGCTTGTTGCTTTCTTTTATTAAATGAAAAATACGCTGTAGCCCAAGCTCCACTTGTCAGGGGAGCTGGCTTGCCGAAGGCAAGACTGAGGGGTAGTGTTAGTAGAAGCGTAAGGTCTCTCCCTCCGTCTTTTGCTTCGCAAAGTCCACCGTCTCGGCTGCCGCCTCGGTCGGCACTTCTGCTTTGCAGAGGTGTCCACCGGACACCCGCGCCCTCGTCAGATGGAGGTTCTCTCATTCCGATATCCATTAAAACCAAAGAACCCGACAAATTAAAATTTGAAAAACACGCAAAAACCGACGGAATTGACTCCGTCGGTTTCGTTATTTATTATCATTTAATCCTAAAATATAATCTGTGGTTGTGTTATGGTATTTTGCAAGAGCAATCAAAATGCTTGTGGGAATATCACGCTGTCCCAACTCATAGTTAGAATAAACCTGCTGTGAGCAATTTAAAATCTGTGCCATTTGCTTTTGAGTTAAATCAGCATCTTCTCTTAAATCTCTAATTCTTTGGTACATATCATCACCAAATTTATTATATGCTACTGCGTTTTGTTGTATTGACAAATACCGCAAAATGCAGTAAAATAAATCGAATTATATATTTTGAGGAGATGTAGTTTCTATGAAAAAGGTATTATCAGTTGTTTCATTATTGATATTGGTTTTGTTGTCAGTAACGGCTTGCGGAAGTACGACAGGAATAGAGGATAAATGGGTATTGGTTAGTGAAAAAGAACAATATTCTTCAGAATTTGATGGTTCAGATATTCGCAGTATCGATTACAAATATGACTCTTTAGGCAAATTAGTTGGCGAAACACAGATTTATAAAGGTATGGGTGTTGTTGTATGTCAGGATTTTCAATATGACGATAAGGGTAATGTTATATCCAAAACCGAGAAGTATACTGATAATTACACACAAAACGATTCCTTCATGCGTTATACATATACTTATGATAGCAACAATAAAGTGATAAATGAACTTGTGGCACATGAATCATCAGATACAGATAGCATTACTTACCGTTACGACGAACATGGCAATCTTATTGTAGAAAATGGTGTATACAAGTCCCGTGACGGTATAACAGAAACCAATAAAACTTATTTACTTAAATATGAAAATGATTTATTCGTTCAAAGTGAAATTACTATTGAAACTACAGAAAACGGTGTAACCGAAACTAGTTACAGTTTTAGAACATATAAATACGACGATTACGGAAACAGAATAGAAGAAGTGTATTACACCGATATAGATAGTGTTGAAGATGCTAAAAATCCGATAGAAATAAATGGAAAACTTTATAAACATTATTCCACCACGACCTATACTTATGCGAAATTAAAAGATGTTGCTGTTGAGACAACGACGAATTCCACTACAACAACCACGACTACAACGACAACTACCACTACTACAAAAGCAAGTTCCGCAGAAATAGGATTTTATAATATTGACGAGTGGGGAGGTAAGCTGATACAAGTTCAATTAAGTGATAATGGTTTTATCTTTGAAGATGGTAAAGGCAAATATGTAATAATACAAGAGGGTACAGGAATTTGGGAGTTTTATCCGAGCCAAAGTCAGGTTGTCTTTAGTTCTTATTATGTAAACGGTGCATATTCAACCGAGGCATCTGGTATGTATTCTGTTCTTGATAACAATACCTTTTCTGCGAGTGGATATGCGATGAGAATTGTTGATAGAGCGTCTGATAATAATGTAAATGCCATATATATGACAACAGGCGGAAGCAGGTCTCATTTGTATATTCCTTACTCTATCGTAGATAAAAGTTCTATGGAATTATACAAAGAAAATGATAACCTTGATTATTATAAGGCTTACCTTAATATATAATATTTATCATATAGCTTAAAACAAAACAGCGGCTCGAGTTCCGAGCCGCTGAACTTATTTATCCTGCCCCCACAATTTAACATCCAACAAATTTTCCTTTTATTCTGATTTGTGTGGATTTATCTTTTTTGTTGTGGTATAATCAACACATATTTTCAGAAAGGACTATTAAAAATGAAAAGATTTATTTCAGTTTTACTTGCTATTACTTTTATTTTTGCATTTGGTGTCGGTGCTTCTGCAAGGCTGGTGGGCGATGTTGATTCCAACGGAAAAACAAATTCCACAGATGCACTTATGGTTTTACAGCATACTGTCGGTAAAACAAGCGACACAATGAACGTGAGTTATGCCGATGTTAACGGTGACGGAAAGATTAACTCCACAGATGCACTTATAGTTCTTAAGATTGCTGTTGGCAATTACGACGGCGACCTTGAGGTTGAGGACACTCTCGTAACAAATTATAAGGCAGAAATCGTTGACCCCGTTATGGCTACGGGCAAATATACTCTTACAACAGAGGTTGAGGTTGACGGTGCTGTGAACACAGCGGCAATTATGGTTAAGGGTAACGACCTTTGCATAGAAACATATTCACAGGAAGCAACAATCAGAATGCTTGTTCTTTCTGGCAAAACATACCTTGTTATCCCTATGGATTTAGGCTTGATTAAGGGAGTTTACGGTGAAATTGATAAGGAACTCAATATGAACGTAGGCACACCTGCAAAGGTTACTTATCTCAAGTCAGAATATGTAACAATCGACGGAGTGGAATATATCTGTGAAAGCTACCAGCGTGAGGACGGCGGTGTGACAGATTATTATTTCAAAGACGGTAAATGGGTAATGATGGGCTCAACTTCCGAAGGTGAAACACAGATCCAGAAGATTGTTGAATTCAAAAAAGGTGTTGACGAGTCCTGCTTCAGCTTAAGCGGATACAAAGAAGTTGATATGAGCGGCTTGATGGCACAGCAGTAATTGAATAAAAGAAAAATCCTGCCACATCGGCAGGATTTTTTATTCGTCACGTCCAAGCAACCAATTGACCGAAACATTAAGAATGTCGGCAATGGCATTCAGTTCAATATCAGAAACGGGTCGTTTTTGTCCTTCAAGCAGAGATAATGCAGGTGTACTCATTTCAATTCCCGAAAGCTGCAGCTTTGTGAGCAACTCAATCTGTTTCATTCCCTGTGCTTTTCTCGCTTGCGTCACTCTTGCGCCAATAATATTTTTGTTACCTAATTCAAGCTTTCTAGGCTTCACGTTGCTCACCCCCTGATGACATTATTATATGTTCAAAAGGGGCTGATTTATTTGGTAATACCAAATATAATATGTTTAATTGGTTTTACCAAATAAAAGAGGTGGAATATGGATTTATATGCGGAGTTAATCAAAATTTTAAAAGACAAAGCCTTTTGGGATTTTGTTTGTTCAGAGCTTGATGAAGAATATCTTAAAGAAATTGAATTAGCCGGGAACGATGAACGCTATCGGAATGCAAACTGACATAAGACATCATCAATTATGCTTGACGGCAAGCCAAAAACAGTTATAATATTTACAGGGTTGGTGATACAATGAATACTTATTTTAACGAAATAACTGAAAAGCCCGTCAACACAAGCGGTAGCGGTGCAGTTTATAAAATCCCTGCAGGCGCAATGTGCGGTAACGGTGACCTTGGTGTTGTTTTCGATAATGACGATAAGGATCTTATTATTCATATTTCAAAATGCGATTTCTGGAAATTTACCCCGGGCGCACATAAGGACGGAGGAATAAAAACCGTCGGCAGTCTGCGGATTAAGGATGTTGACTTGTCCGTGTACAACATTAAACAATATTTTGACAAAGGTCTCCTCGAATGCAGGTTCAGTAACCTCGAAATGGAGTTTTTTGTTGCCCCCGAAAATCTTATTTACTTTGAAATAAAAGTGCCGGATTCTGCCGATTTTCCGATCGTGGCGGTTGAAATTCCCGACACCTGCAATTCACTCAATTCCGAGTTTTCCGAAAACGGAATTGACTGTTATGTACGCAGATTTGAGGGTGAGAGTCTTGAAAGGGATTCGGCTGTAATTGCTTGTTGCCGAAAGCTCGGCACACGCTCAGCCGACGGCTTTAATTACACTAGCTACTGCATCAGCGTTGTTACAAATTTTGATGCCGAGCAGTATGCCGACAAGGGTGTCGATATGGTTTTGCACGGTGACTATGACCGTGACAAAGTACGTACACAGGAGAAGTGGCAAGCCTTCTTTTCGGCTTCAAAGGTAACGCTTGAAGACAAAGAAATTGAAAAATTTTACAATTCAAGCCTTTACCACCTCGCAGGCTGTATGGGTAACAAAGAATTCCCTCCCGGATTGTTTGGCAACTTTATAACAGATGATTTCTTCCCCTGGGCAGGAGATTATCATATGAATTACAACTACGAAGCGCCCTATTACTGCATCTTTTCCGCCAATCATCCCGAGTTGTTTGACGGTTATATGACACCTGTCAACGAGATGAGTGAATATGCAGAAAAGTTTGCAAAGCTTTTCGGTTGTAGGGGTTATGCTTTTCCCGTGAGCTTCGGCCCGAAGGCGCTTGATGTTTTCACACATAAGGATTGTAAGGAGCATGGCATACTTTTCCTCGGTCAGAAGAGCCACGCCGCCTATGCTTGCGTAATCCCGATAATGCACTGGTTTTCAACATACGACAAAGAATATGCGCTTGAAAACTACTATAATTTTGTGTTGAATGTTGCCGCTTTCTGGGAAGATTATCTTGTCAAGGAAAAGGGCAGATATGTAATAAAAAACGATGCGGCACACGAAATTCCCTATTACCGTGGTGAGAAGTTCAGATATTGGTCGCACAAGGGTCAGATTGAAGCCGTGAACGCCATAAATTCGCTCGGTCTTGTAAAACTGTTGTTTGAAGGCATTTACGATATGGCAAGGGAGCTTGGTCTTAACGCTGAAAAATACCCCGTTTGGGAGGATATTATTGAAAATTTAAGCGACTTCCCTACATTCATAAAGCACGGCAAAAGGTGCTTCCGCTACTCAAAAAGAGGTATACGTTGGAGAGACGAAAACACCGTCGGCCTTCAGCATATTTATCCTGCTTCGCAGATTGGTCTGTCTTCGGGTGAAAAGCTTCTTAAAATTGCAAGAAATACATATTTCATCAACGACAGACGTCTTGACGATAACGGCTCGAATTCATACCTCCCCGCAGGTGCGAGAATCGGTGTAAATCCTGAATTCCTGATTGAGGGAATTCATCAGAACATAAAGGAATTCGCTCTGCCGAACAGACTTTTCCGTCATCACGGCGGCGGTATAGAGCACCTCACAATGGTTCCTGCAACCATTAACGAAATGCTTATGCAAAGCCACGAGGGAGTTATAAGGCTCTTCCCTTGCTGGGACAGGAAATCCTCCGCTTCGTTTGAAAATTTGCGCGCGGACGGTGCTTTTCTTGTTTCTGCGGAGCTTAAAAACGAGCAGATTTCTTCTCTCAAAATCAAAAGTCTTAAGGGAAGAGTATGCAAAGTTGAAGCTTCAGAAATCAAGTCCGTGGTAAGAGAAGCGGACAAAAAGCAAATCCCGTTCAAAAAAGACGGTAATGTCGTTTCTTTTGAAACACAGGAAGATACTGCGTATGTTCTTATATAAATGCGGAAAGTGGATAAACAATATAAATCAAAGGGTTCATACAGGATATCAAGTCCTGTATGAACCCCTAATTATTCATTACGAAAATCCGTTCTTTTAATGAATAATGAAAAATGAATAATATAAAAAGAAAATCCTGCCGACAATAATCGACAGGATTTTCTTTTTGGCAGCGGAATAGGGATTCGAACCCCAACAAACAGAGTCAGAGTCTGTCGTGCTACCGTTACACAATTCCGCTAAAGAACGTTAGTTATTATACACAACCCATTTTGTTTTGTCAACACTTTTTTGAAATTTTCTTAATATATTTTTGAATAAATTTTTATGCTTATTCTTTATTTGTTTTCTTTTCAAGAACAACTGCAACAACCAGTGCGGTTACACCTGCAACGAGCTTGCCGATGATAACGGCTAAAATATGCTCGTCGTTAAACGAGAGGGTAAAGGCGAGGTGGTCACCGAAAACAAAAGCGGCGGAAACCGCAAAGGCGAGGTTAAGCACTCTGCCTTTTCTGTTCATTTTGTCGGCACTTTCCATTGTTGCAATGGAGTTTGCAAGCGTTGCGATAAGTCCGACCACGGAAACGTCATCAAGATCGAGCTTTTTGCCGAGTGCCGAAAGCGGCTTTTTGAGAAGCTTCGAGATAATCGCAATCAACGGAAAAGTTCCTGCAAGGGTGATGCAGATTGTGAAAACCGTTGCCGCACTTTCCATAATGGGTGCGGTGTTTTTAAGAATAGTTTTGCCTGTAAGCTCCTGAAAAATTCCGAGTGTGAGTCCGCAGGTGATAAGGATTGAGATAATCTTACCGAAAACGGAGAAGATTTTGATTGTAACCGCCGGGACTTTTAAAAGACCGATTATAATGATAACGGAAATGAGTATTGCAGGGGAGAGGTTAAGAAGAACTGTCAGCGGTGAAATGCCCATTACAAGTCCCGAAACGAAACAGCCGACGGGGATTGTGCTGATGCCGCAAAGGAGTCCGAGAAGAACATCGTTGTGGTGCTCCTTTTTGCTTGAACGCAGAGCCACGGGAATGGTGAAAGAAATTGTCGCACCGAGCATTGAAGCAACACAAAGTCCGTGGAATGAGCCGAGAAGCTCACTCTCTGCAATAGATTTTGCAAGCGACGCACCGCCCATATCGTTGGCAATCAGAATTCCTGCGAGTGCGGACGGGTCAAAGCCGAAAAGGTTTGCAACGGGAGTTATTACGGGCACAAGCAGGTCGGCAAGTGCAGGCGCAATGGTCATCATACCAATCATTGAAAGCGAAAGCGGCCCGAACGTCATTATGCCCTTTTCAAATTCGTCACCGAGCTTTAACCGGTTGCCGAAAACCTTGTCCAGCGCACCGATTACGGCAAACACCGCCATTATTGTTGCAAGTACCTGTGCCAAAAAATCACATCCGTTTTATATACTTGTAATATTATACAAGGGACGGACGGTTAAAGCAAGACAAAAAATTCAAACAAAAACTCTTGCATTTATAATATTATAGGTTTATAATCACCTTACAATTAAACAGCGGGGAGCTTGTATGACAGGCTGAGAGGAAGGTATGACCTTCGACCCATTAACCTGATTTGGATAATGCCAACGTAGGGATGCCTGAACAATAGTGTATTTCAAGGAAGTTACCAAATCGGTAGCTTCCTTTTCGTTTTTGGTTCGACGGTTCCGCTGAATAATTGAATAAAATTCCGATTATTCGGAGGAAAAGAGGATTTATGTTAGGAAAATATCTTAATGAAGTAAGGAGTAAAACACCGCTCGTTCACAACATTACCAATTATGTAACAGTAAATGATGTTGCAAACGCTTTACTTGCCTGCGGCGGCAGTCCGATAATGTCTGACGAGCCTGATGACGTGGCAGATATCACATCAATCTGCGGCGGACTCAACATCAATATCGGTACACTTAACAAGCGAAGTATCGAAGCTATGTTTGTTGCAGGTAAAAAAGCAAACGAGCTCGGCCATACCGTTTTGCTCGACCCCGTGGGCGCAGGTGCAAGTGCGCTCAGAACAAACACGGCGCTTGAGCTTATGCAAAAGGTAAGACTTGATGTTATTCGAGGTAATGTTTCCGAGATTAAAACTCTCGCTCTCGGAAGCGGAACAACAAAGGGTGTTGATGCCGATGCCGCAGACACAGTAACTGAAGAAAATCTTGACTTGATGGTTGATTTTGCAAAGGCTTTTGCAAAAAAGACGGGTGCGGTTATTGCAATCACAGGTGCAATCGACCTTGTTGCGGACGGTGAAAAATGCTTTGTTATCCGCAACGGCAGACCCGAAATGAGTCGTATCACAGGTACAGGCTGTCAGCTTTCTTCAATCGCAACCGCTTATGCTGTAGCCAACCCCGAAAACAAGACTGAGGCTGTGGCTGCTTCTGTGTGTCTTATGGGACTGGCGGGTGAAATCGGTTATTCTTATATGCAGAAGGGTGAGGGCAACTCAACTTACCGCAACCGTATTATTGATGCGATTTACAATATGGATGCTGAAACCTTGAGCGAGGGTGCAAAATATGAAGTGCGATAAAAAAGACCTCTTGCTGTATGCCGTGACCGACCGCTCATGGCTCAACGGGCAGACGCTTTTTGAGCAGGTTGAGGAAGCACTCAAAGGCGGAGCAACTTTTATTCAGCTTCGTGAAAAAGAGCTTGAAGACGAACTGTTTTTAAAAGAAGCACTTGAAATCAAAGAGCTTTGCCGTCGCTACAATGTGCCGTTTGTTATCAACGATAATGTCGAAATTGCACACAGAATAAATGCTGACGGTGTTCATGTCGGTCAGAGTGATATGCAGGCAAACGATGTACGGATAATCCTTGGCAAGGATAAAATTCTCGGCGTTTCTGCACAAACGGTTGAACAGGCTCTCCTTGCTGAAAGTCAGGGTGCCGACTATCTCGGAGTAGGTGCGGTTTTTGCTACGGGCTCAAAGGCAGATGCCGATGATGTGAGTCACGAAACGCTGAAGGAAATCTGCAATGCAGTTAAAATTCCCGTTGTGGCAATTGGTGGTATAGGTAAACATAATGTCACAGAGCTTAAGGGTAGCGGCATCTGCGGAATTGCGGTTATCAGTGCGATTTTTGCGGCTGACAACATTCGTTTGGCAACAGCCGAGCTTAAAGAACTTACCGAAAAGGTGGTAAACGATGATTAAAGGAATAGTTTTTGATGCGGACGGGACTTTACTCGACTCAATGTTTATTTGGGATGAATTGGGCGAACGTTATCTTTCCTCGCTTGGTATTAAGGCAAAGAACGGACTTGGTGAAATTCTGTTTTCTATGACTCTCAAAGAGAGCAGTATTTATCTCAAAAACGAATACTCACTTTCAAAAACTCCGTTTGAAATTGAAGAGGGAATTTTAGAAATCGTTGAAGATTTTTATTTGAATGAGGTTGAGTTTAAAGACGGTGTCGCACAGTTTCTTGAAAAACTTTCGAAGAAGAATATACCTATGGTTATTGCAACCTCGTCAGACAGAAAGCTTTTGCTCGGTGCGTTGAAGCGCTTGGGAGCAGAAAAATATTTTAAGGCAATTCTCACTTGCTCGGAGCTGAACACAAGTAAAAAAGAGCCGTTCATTTACCTTGAGGGAGCAAGAATTCTCGGCACCGGGACGAATGAAACGGCAGTTTTTGAGGATGTTCTTTTTGCATTGGAAACAGCAAAAAAAGCGGGATTTGTCTGTGTAGGCGTTGAGGATATGTCAAGCATCAAAGACCGTGAAAAAATCATCGCAACGGCAGACTATTATATTAAAGATTTTACAGAAGAGTTTTAATCAAAAAAGCGGCAGATTGGGGGCACCACCTTATGTCGCTTAACAAAACGATGTTGAAAAGGAGTAATGAAAATGATTATGAAAACAGCATTGACCGTTGCAGGAAGTGACAGCAGCGGAGGCGCCGGTATTCAAGCAGATATTAAAACAATGACAATGAACGGTGTTTATGCCATGAGTGCGATTACGGCGCTTACTGCGCAGAACACCTGCGGAGTTAAAGCAATTCTGGAGGCAACTCCCGATTTTTTGAAACAGCAAATCGATGCGGTTTTTGAGGATATTCGTCCCGATGCAGTCAAAATCGGAATGCTTCCGTCGGCAGAGCTTGTTGAAGTGGTAGCCGACAGGCTGCAATTTTACCGTGCGAAAAACGTTGTTATCGACCCCGTAATGGTCGCAACAAGCGGCTCAAGACTTATGAGAACGGATGCTTTAACGGTTTTAACGGGCAGGCTTCTTCCTCTCGCTTGCCTTGTTACACCGAACATTCCCGAAGCTGAGGTTTTGAGCGGTATGGAAATCAGGAGCGAAAAAGATATGCGCATTGCTGCCGAGAAAATCGGCAATATGTACGGCTGTGCAGTATTGCTCAAGGGCGGACACAGTGTCAATGACGCAAACGACCTTTTGTTTTCTGATGGTGAGTTTTACCTTTTTAAGGGTGAAAGAATTGATAACCCTAATACTCACGGAACGGGGTGCACTCTGTCCAGTGCGATTGCCGCAAACCTTGCAAAAGGCTTTGATTTGAATGAGTCAGTTAAAAGAGCTAAAAAATATATTTCGGCTACACTTGCCGATATGCTTAATCTCGGAAAAGGATCGGGTCCGATGAACCATGCCTTTGACTTAAAAGGTGAGTTTGCAGAAACTCCGAACAGATGATAAAGCTTCCCACGCAGCTTCGGTTGCGTGGGATTTTTCTATTCTACATACACCGCAATTACGGTCATATCATCAAGGTGCTTGCCGATTTTTCTTTCGCAGGCAGAGTTCAGAATGAATTTTGCTAGCTCGTCGGGTGATTTCTGTGTGTCCCAGAGCTTTAATTCGTGCTGAATCCAATTGTTGCAGTCTCCGAGTATACCGTCGGAAACCATAAGAATTATATCGCCCTTCTGCAGGGCGGCGGTTGCCTTTGAAAAGCTGATGTCACGCAGAATTCCTATCGGCAAGGATGCCTGTTCAAGCTGTGCAACGCTGTCCTTGTGGCGTATAAATGTTGCCGCCGCACCCGCTTTCATAAAGTCGGTTTTGCCTGTGTAAAGGTCAATACACACAACGTCAAGTGTGGCGAGTGACTCGTCGGAGCTTTTCACAAGCAGGGCAGAGTTTGCAATCGGCAGGGCAGAGTCGAAGCTCAAGCCCGATTTCACAAGCTTTGAAAAAAGCTCTGCCGCCATGGCTGAATCAACCGCCGCACGGCTTCCCGTACCCATTCCGTCACTCAAAATAATTATGTATCTGCCGTCGGGGTCACGGAAACTGCGGTAGTAATCTCCGCACACATCCTCCTCGTCCGTTGCACGGCTGACTGCACCGATTGCAATATCGAAATCTATCGTCTGTTTAAATGTCAGCGTGCATTCTTCTGAGTTTTCTTCAAGCTCGGGTATGTCGAGCTTTGTTCCGATTGCGGTTGAAAGATTTTTTGTGAATTGCGTGATGTTGAAATCGGGGCGAGGCTCGGTGATATTAAGTGTCACAGTCACCCTGCCGAATTTGTCAAGGTAACAGTCCGTGTTAATTACGTTAAGTCCTGATTCCTGCGCCTCGAGTGTACAGCAGTCAGCGATGTCTGTGTTGATGTTTATTTCCTCGTCAAAGTCACAGGCGAGGTCGTGAAGAATGTCTGCCATACTTTTGAATTGGTCACACATCAGTCCTTGCATCTGGCTTACCTTGCCTTGCGCACCGAGCGAAGCGGTAAAGGAAAGATAGCGGTTGTAAAGCTCTGTACGCATCTGTGTAAAACTGTAGCAGGCGGTGTAAAAGCCTTTCGGAAAGCGTGTTTCGTCAAGCTCGGCATGGTTCAGCAGGGTTTGTGCGATTTTTTCTATGTCCTCGTCCGTCGGCTTTTTGACTTCACTACGACAGCTTTCCTTAAGGTCACATTCACTACACACCTTTCCCCACGCATTTTTCAGTACCTCGTTAAGCCCTGTTTGTGTCAGGGGATTGAGTGTGTTCTGCACTGTGTCAACACAGGTTGAAACATCGGTTATCGCACTTGATGCTTCGTAAAGTCTTTTTGTAAGAAGTCGGCTGTTGTCGCTTTTTATGTAAGTAGGGACAGGGGTATTGATTTTTGAAGAAAGGCTGTCGAAAAAAGTGTCGGGAATTGCCATGAAAACCGCACACGCAACAATGCCCTCAAAAATTGCCATATATGAGTTCAGCGTCCCGTCAGCAAATGCACATATTGTTATCGGAACAAGGTAGCCTGCAACGCACCACGCTTTGCCCTTTCTTGAAAATTCGCCGCCGAGCAGACCGCCGAGTGCGTAGCCGATGCTTATAAAACCGATTTCAGAGCTTAAGCCTGCCGCAACTCCCATACAAATTCCGCACAGAGCACCTCCGCTCGAGCTGCGAAGCCTTGCGAAAAGCAGAATACAGGCGGCAAAAAGCATTGTAACGGGCGAAAAGCCGAAAAGCTTGTATTTGTAAAACGGCATAAGGATAATTCCTGCGGTGACAAGCACCGTGATTATATCCGAGGTTGTGAAGCGTGAAAAATCCTTTTTGCCCCATATCAGGTTAAACGAGCGGTAAAAAAGATACGCTCCTGCACAGCATAAAACGGACTCGTAAAAAACAGACAGCACAGCCTCAAAATCAAAGCCCGTCGCAAGGATTATTGCCGTGCCTGTCAGAAACAGACTTGAAAATGAGTTAAGGTACATCGCTGTTTCAAATAGGTCGGGTGTTATGTATCTGAGGTAAAGCCCCTTTGTCAGAAGGCAAAGAAGCACGGCGGCGCAGTATTTGACACAGTCTGTCCCGTCAAAAAAGAAAAACGAGCCGATAATTGCGCCTGCTCCCGACCAGAAGGAGTTTACAATGCCAGAAGCGGCGGTAAGGGACACGGCAAAGGGTGAAAAAATGCCCGCAACAAACGGATTCATCAACAGAAACGAGCCGATAAACGTGACAAGACTTTTTACAACGGGAGTGAATTCAAACTTTTTCACAACCTCGGCACTTTTTTGCGTGATACGTTCCTTTATTTTTGTGCTTTCCATAGGGACAGTTCCTTTCAAACGGTTTTTATTTATTCTATAACCGTTTTTCAAAAAATTCTGTCACAACTCCTTGCCGACAAAAAGGATAATTTATCAAAAATACTTGTCATAAAAAACATATTGTAATTTACTGTACTATCGTGATATAATATATTGATTTAATATATATTGAAACGGTGAGTTTTATGGAAAAAGAAATGACTTCTCCCAGAGAGGATTTAATAATCGGCAGAAACGCAGTCAGCGAGGCACTCCGAAGCGGGAGGGCAATCGACACCTTGCTTGTGTCCCGTGGCGAACGCAACGGCTCAATCGGCAGAATAATTGCCGAGTGCCGTGACAAGGGCGTTGTTGTCAAAGAGGTTGACCGCAAAAAGCTTGACCTTATGTGCGGCGGTGCGGTGCATCAGGGTGTTGCGGCTTATGCGGCTTCTCACGAATATTCGAGCGTGGAGGACATCTTCAACCTTGCCGAAGAGCGTGGCGAAAAGCCTTTCATTATTATATGTGACGAGCTTGAAGACCCGCACAATCTTGGTGCTGTGCTTCGTACTGCGGAGGCAACAGGTGCTCACGGTGTCATTATTCCGAAGCGTCGCAACGCATCCTTGAGCTATGTTGTCGGCAAGGCTAGTGCAGGTGCGGTTGAATATGTACCTGTTGCACGTGTTGCAAACATTGCACAGACGATTGATGAGCTCAAAGAGCGTGGTGTGTGGTTCTATGCCGCAGATATGGACGGCGAAAACTGGTGCAGTGTGGATTACGACGGCGCAGTCGGTCTTGTTATCGGCTCGGAGGGCAGAGGTGTCAGCCGTCTTGTTAAAGAAAAATGTGACTTTATTGTTTCAATGCCTATGAAGGGCAAGATAAACTCGCTCAACGCTTCGGTTGCGGCAGGTGTGCTTATGTACGAGGTCGCAAGGCAGAGAGCAGGAATTAAAGCAAAGGGGTGAAAACCTTGTCTGAAATTAACAGAGACGAACTTCGTGATTTGCTTGAAGGTATAAGAGAAAAACGCCGTCAGGAAGGTCTTAACGAAAACGGTGAGCCTGCAAAAATCTGGACAAACGAGGATATCGACAGGCTTCTCGGCATTGCGGAGGAAAAAATAAATCAGGCAAAACAGGCAGAGGGCAGTATATATACGGCAGAGGATTCTTTCACTAAGTATGAGGAAGAGTCTGCCGAGCCGACTTATGCCTCGATTGCAACAGCGGTCGAGACTGTGGACATTGTCGAGGATAACGTCCGTCCTGCCGACGAGCGCATAAAATCAATTATGAACGACGAGGCTAAACCGAAGAAAAGCTTTGATTTTTCGGCTACTGTCAAGTCGTTTTCGGGCAAAGCTTCGGGTTTTGCACAGGGACTCTTGTCCAAAGGCAAGGGCTTGATTGAGTCTTTGAAAGCCTCCAATGAAGACAAAGAGGAAAGATTTTTCCTTAAGGACGAGGAAGATGAATTTGACGAGGACGAGTTTGACCTTGCAGAAGATGCCGCAGAGGAAGACGAAGAGGACGTAAAAATTGCCGACTTCGGCGAGAAAAACGACGAGTCTGACGGGGATTTCCTTGCAGAAGAGGAAGCAGGCAAAACAAAGCACGTTCAGATTGAAAAGCCCGGTATGATGTTCAAAAAGGGCACTAATAACGATGACCCCGACCTTGAGGGTGCACCGACGATTATTTCCGTTGACGACGTTGTTGACAAGGCGGACGGTGATGAGTTTAAAAATATGCTTCGTGAGGCGGAGGAAAGCGGACAGATAACAATGCCCGGCTTTGCAGAAAATGATCACGAGGACGAACCAGAAAAAGTCGAGGAAAGCGAAGCCGAAAAGGAGCTTTTTAAACGCAGAAAAGCAAAGATTGACAACTTCGTTCTCTTCGGTGACGAGAACGAAAACGACCCCTACGGAACGGACAGCGAAAAAGAGCGTCTCGGCGATTTGTTCGACACTCACGAGGAGCGTCCCCGTCGTAAGGAAGAGCCGGAGTTTGTCGGTGTTGAATATTCGCAGATAAAGGATGCACGCAGAGTTCGCAGATACCTTAATTTGCAAAAGAAAAAAGGCTTCCACAGGGTTGTTATTCAGTCCGTACTTCTTGTATTTGCGATTTTGGTAAGCATAATTTCTGCTTCGGAAACAACAATAGCAGGCGATAAAATTCTGACGATTTTTTCAAATCTTTTCATTATAATGGCATCGCTTGTAACAAGCAATCAGATGATTGCTAACACGGTTGACCGACTTAAAAAGAAGATTTTTGATTTGAATACAGCGGTGTCGTTTGCGGCAATTTTAAGCTTTGCTCAGACACTTCTTATGTTTGTGCTTTATTTCTTCGGCAAAAATATTGTCAGCGTTTTTGCAGGTGCAGGTGTTTCACTTCTTCTTATGAGTGAGCTTACGGCATACATAACACTTTGCCGTACCTCGGATGCACTTGAGCTTTGCACGGGTGTAAATAAAGACAAGCTTTACAGCATCGAGGGAATTACGGACGATAAGGACGCAACGGAGCTTGGCAAAAATGTCAAGTCCTCGAGCCCGAGAATCCGCTATTCGGGCAAGACACGCTTCCCGTCTCATCTTATTGAGCTTTGTACAAGCGAAACCCATGCGGACAAAAATATGCGTTTCATCTTCCTTATAATTTTGGTGATGAGCGTTATAAACTTCATTGTTGCAGGTGTTGTAAATCGTCACGTGGCTGTCGGTTTTGCGGCATTTACCATAACCTTTGCAATGTGCGTTCCTGCTTATGCGGCGTTGCTCATTCAGCTTCCGCTTCGTTGGGTTAACAAGAAATTCAACAAGGTCGGCGGTATGATTTCCTGCCAGGATGCCGTTAACGAGCTTTGCCGAACAAATGCAATTGTGCTTGACAGCAAGGATTTGTTTGACCAGAATATGTGCGCAATGCACGGCTTTAAGGATTTCAAAAATGTCCGTGTTGACGATGCAATGCTCTATGCTGCGGCAATGGTTATCCGTTCGGGCGGACCGCTGACGGGTGTTTTTGACCAGATGGTTGTCAACCGCCGTGATATTCTGCCGACGGTCAAGTCCTTCAGCTATGAAGAAAAGCTCGGTGTTTCGGGCTGGATTTATAATCAGAAGGTTATTCTCGGCAACAGACGTATGATGATAAACCACAACATCGACGTGCCCGAAGCTCTTGACGAGGACAAGTATCTTATCGCAGGTCACGAGGTAATTTACCTTGCGATTGCTCACAAGCTTGCGGCGATGATGGTTGTTGACTATGCACCGAACAAGAAGCTTGCGCCGTACCTTAAAAAACTGCGTGACAGCGGTGTTACCGTTCTTGTGCGAAACTGCGACCCGAATGTTACGGACAGGATGATTTCCGAGTGCTACGATATGCGCCTTGATAACATAAAAATCCTCAATTCAGCCTCGGGCAGAGTCTTCAAAAAGTACAAGTCACGTCCGAAGCTCAATTCAAGAGCCGTGGCAATCCACGACGGCACAACATATACTTTTACAAGAAGCCTTTGTACGGCGGCAATGCTCCGTCACGTTTTCAAGATTTCCAACACGATGATGCTTGTCGGAATATTGATGAGCTTTGCAGTTGTGCTTATCCTTTCGATTCTCAATGTTGTTGTTGATTTGCCGGAGATTTTTGTGATTCTCCTGCAGGTTCTGACGGCGGCGGTGTTCACGGGAGTGGCAAGGCTCAGCTGTTCAAAATAAAATTTGAAAAAGGTATTGACAAAGTACGGATATGGTGTTAGAATATCTGCACAACAAAGTGGAATGGTTCGTTCCCACCTTAACGGTCACGTCCGTGCGGTCAATATTCAACGACGTTTTTGTGTCTTGTATTATGTGATTTTTGCACGGGTGGGGTCTGTTCCATCCGTGCTTTGATTTTTATTATTAAGCATTTGGAGGTGCTTGAACATCAGTACTAAAGAAACTCAGATCAACGAAGAAATCCGTGATAAGGAAGTCAGAGTAATCGATTCAGACGGTAACCAGCTCGGTGTTATGCCGATTGAAGAGGCTCTGCGTCTTGCAGAAGAAAAGAATACTGACTTGGTTAAGATTGCGCCTCAGGCAAAACCGCCTGTTTGCAAAATCATGGATTACGGCAAGTATCGCTTTGAACAGGCAAAGCGTGAAAAAGAAGCCAAGAAAAACCAAAGAGTTATTGAAATCAAGGAAGTTCGTCTGTCACTCAATATTGATACACACGACTTTGAAACAAAGGTTGGTCATGCCATCAAGTTTTTGAAGAGCGGCAACAGAGTTAAGGTTTCAATCAGATTCCGCGGCCGTGAAATGGCTCACCCGGAAAACGGTCTGGTCACAATGAGCAAGTTTGCAGATGCCTGCAGCGAGTTCGGTACGGTCGAAAAACCCGCAAAGCTTGAAGGTCGTTCGATGCTGATGTTTTTAGCAGCCAAATCATCCAAGAATTAACAAGGAGGAAAAAACCATGCCTAAAATTAAAACTCACAGCGGTGCAAAAAAGCGCTTTAAGCTCTCTAAGAACGGTAAGCCCATCCGCGGTCACGCTAACAAGTCTCACATCCTTAACAAGAAGACAACAAAGCGTAAGAGAGGTCTCCGTCAGACAGTTGTTGCTGACACAACAAACGTTAAGCAGATTAAGCGTTTGATTCCTTACAAATAAGAACACGCTGTCTACGGCAGCAACCACTACTAAATTTTAAAATTGGAGGTAACTTACCATGGCTCGTATTAAAGGCGCTACCATGACTCGTAAGAGAAGAAATAAAGTATTAAAAATGGCTAAGGGCTACTATGGCTCAAAGTCAAGTCTTTTCAAAACTGCTAAGCAGGCAGTTATGAAATCAGGTCAGTATGCATACGTTGGACGTAAGCAGAAGAAGCGTGATTTCCGTCGTCTCTGGATCACAAGAATTTCAGCAGCTTGCAAGATGAACGGTATGAACTACTCAACATTCATGAACGGTCTCAACAAGGCCGGCATCACACTTAACCGTAAGATGCTTTCAGAGATTGCAATCGCTGACCCCGCTGCATTCACAGCACTCACAGAGAAGGCTAAGGCAGCTCTTAAATAATAAGCTTATATCACGCCCCTATACAGGTGGGGGCGTGAATTTGTCTTTTTATAAGTAACACTTATAAGGTATTTTTTTGCAAAGGAGTGCTTGTTGTGGAACGCCTGACAGCAAAACAAAATGAAAAAATCAAAGCCGCTGTCAGTATCCGTGACAGCGCAAAGGCACGCCGTGAAACAGGTCTTTTCTTCCTCGAGGGGGCAAGACTTTGTGCGGATGCGGCGGAGAATGAAATTGAAATTTACAGAGCCTTTTTCACAGGAAAAGCGCTCGAAAAATACAGCGATTATTCCAAAAAAATCCTTGCTTCGGCGCAGGAATGTTACGAGATTTCGGAAGAGATTTCGTCAAGACTTTCGGACACTCAAAGCCCTCAGGGCATATTCTGTCTTTGTAAAGCACAGGAAAAAAACGCACTCGGTGCCGATATCCGACCGGACGGCAAGTACATATTTCTTGAAAACGTGCAGGACCCGTCAAATCTCGGTGCGGTCAGCCGTACAGCAGAGGCACTCGGCGTTGACGGTATGATTGTCTGCGGCGGTTGTGATATTTACAATCCCAAGGCTTTGCGTGCCTCAATGGGCTCTGCGTTAAGACTGCCTATTTTTACCTGCGACAATGCGCCCGAGACTTTAAAGGAGCTTGGCAAAAAGGGTATGCTCACCCTTGCTTCAACACCCGACAGCTCGGCAGTAAAGGTAACAGATGTCGATATGGTCGGCGGTGTCGTATGCGTTGTCGGTAACGAGGGCAACGGTGTCACACGTGACACAATGTCTGCCTGCAAAGTGAAGGTTACAATACCGATGGACGGCAGAGCAGAGTCGCTCAATGCGTCAACAGCGGCGGCAATTCTTATCTGGGAGATGGTGAGAAAATGAGCGACAAGGTTTACTGGATATGGCTTCAGCAGGTGCTCGGAATAAGTGCGAGCATAAAGTCCGACGAAATCACGGCTTATTTCGGCAATGCCCGTGCCGTGTATTTTGCAGGTGAACGTGAGTGGCGGTTGTCGGGAGTTTTTACACCCCGTCAGCTTACAAAGCTCGAAAATCAGGATTTAACAAAAGCAAAGAATATACTTGCATCTTGCGTTAAAAATAATTGGCAAACGGTTACACCCGACGACGAAAATTACCCGTCTATGCTTTTCAAACTGCCTAACTTTCCGTTAGTTCTCTATGTCAAGGGAAACTTGGACTGTTTGAAAAACAAGATAACCGTTGCAATGGTCGGCACAAGAGAGCCGTCAAGGAACAGCGCAAGCATCGCACGTGCTATGGCGGCATCCGTAACCCGTTCGGGCGGTGTGGTCATAAGCGGCGGTGCGTTGGGAATTGATGCCGCATCTCATTGGGGCGCACTTGATGCAAAGGGCAAAACCGTTGCTGTGCTCGGTTGCGGACTTAATTGCAACTATCCCGTTGCAAACGAGGCACTTCGCCGTGAAATTTCTCAAAACGGTGCAGTAATTACGGAATATCCGCCCGAAACAAAGGCTCTGCCTGCAAATTTCCCGATAAGAAACCGAATTATCTCGGGTCTTTCTTACGGCACGCTTGTAATTGAAGCAGGTGAAAGGAGCGGCTCGCTAATTACAGCGAATTACGCTCTTGACCAGGGCAGGGATATTTTTGCTGTTCCGGGAGACATAATTTCAAGCGGATTTACGGGAACCAACAGACTTATTCACGACGGCGCAAAGCCCGTATTTAATGCAATGGATGTTCTTGAGGAGTACGCAATGCGTTACCCCGAGTTAATCGATATTGAAAAAATCGAAACCACACTAACTTTGAAAACTTACAGCGATCCGCCGTCTACCGCAAAGGTGGACGACAATCCGCCCAGAAAAGAGAAAGGCGAGGTCAAGTTTATTAAACAGTCGGAGCCTCCTCTTCTGAGTGAAAACGCAAGGAAGATTTACCGTGCTTTTTACAAGGTGGAAATGCAGGCGGATGAGCTGATTTTAAAAACAGGTCTTGGCGCAAGCGAATTCACAAGTGCCATGACTGAGCTTGAACTCTTCGACCTCGTTGAGCTTCAGGCAGGCAAAAATTACAAACTGAAATAGGATGATTGAACAATATGTCAAAGCTTATAATCGTGGAGTCACCCACAAAGGTTAAGACAATCAAAAAATATCTCGGCAAAGGCTATGATGTAACCGCATCAATGGGTCACGTCCGTGACCTCCCTGCGGCAAAGCTCAGCGTTGATATCAAAAAGGACTTTATGCCTAAATATGCCGTAATCAAGGGCAAGGAAAAGCTCGTCAAGGAGCTTAAAAGCAAGGTTGCGGAGAGCGACGAAGTCTTCCTCGCAACCGACCCCGACCGTGAGGGAGAGGCAATTTCGTGGCACCTTGCAACACTTCTTGAGCTTGATATGAGCAAGGCAAACAGAATAACCTTTAACGAGATTACAAAAACGGGTGTTGAAAACGGAATGAAATCACCCCGTTCAATAGATATGGACCTTGTAAACGCACAGCAGGCAAGACGAATTCTTGACCGCCTTGTCGGTTACAAGTTAAGTCCCTTCATTTCACAGAAAATCCGCCGTGGTCTTTCCGCAGGTCGTGTTCAGTCTGTTGCGGTTAAGCTTATCGTGGACAGAGAGAACGAAATCCGTGCATTTGTGCCCGAGGAATATTGGTCACTTGATGCAAAGCTTATTGCACCGTGCCGCAAGAGCTTTTCAGCCGCATTTTACGGCGACGAAACAGGCAAGGTGAAGATTACAAGCAAGGAGCAGGCAGACGCTTACCTCGCACGTCTTGACGGTGCTAAATACAGCGTAACTTCGCTCAAAAAGGGTACAAGAAAGAAAAATCCCGCACCGCCGTTTATCACATCAACTCTCCAGCAGGAGGCTTCACGCCGAATGGGCTTTCAGGCACAGCGTACAATGCGCACGGCACAGGAGCTTTACGAAGGAGTTGATATCGCAGGCATCGGCACAACGGGTCTTATCACTTATATGAGAACCGACTCCTTGAGAATTTCTGAGGAGGCAAGAGCTGCCGCAAATCAGTTTATCGGTGAAACATACGGCAGTAAGTATCTTCCCGAAAAGCCGAGATATTATAAATCACGAAACAACGCTCAGGACGGTCACGAGGCAATCCGCCCGACCAACCCGATGCTCACTCCTGACAAGGTAAGAGGAAGTCTCACTTCTGACCAGTATAAGCTCTATACACTTATCTGGAAGCGTTTTCTCGCAAGTCTTATGGCAAGCTGTGTGCAGAATACTGTCAAAGCAGAAATTCAGGCTGTTACAGAGGGCAAGGACGGCTACTGCGCATTCACAGCCGCAGGCTACAGCGTAAAGTTTGACGGTTATACCGTTCTTTACGAAGAGGGTACGGACGACGAGGCAGAGGATAACTCAAAGCTTCCTGAATTGAGCGAGGGAGACAAGTTAAAGCTCAAGGAGCTTGCAGGCAATCAGCACTTCACACAGCCTCCTGCAAGATACACCGAGGCTTCACTTATCAAGGCTCTTGAAGAAAACGGCATCGGCAGACCGAGCACCTATGCAACGATTATCACAACAATCGTCAAGCGTGAATACGTCAAGCGTCAGCAGAAGCTTCTTCACCCCACAGAGCTTGGTGAGGCAATCACAAGCCTGCTTAACGATAAATTCCCCAAAATTGTAAATACAAAATTTACTGCGGGTATGGAAACAAAGCTCGACGAGGTTGGCGAGGGCAACACAGATTACATCGCAATGCTTCACGAGTTCTACGATGATTTTGACAAGACCTTGCAGAAAGCAAAGGACGATATGAAGGACGTCAAAATTCAGCTCGAAGAGGACCAGACAGATATCCCGTGCGACAAGTGCGGCAGAATGATGGTTATAAAAACGGGCAGATACGGCAAGTTCCTTGCTTGCCCCGGCTACCCCGAGTGTAAAAACGCAAAGCCGCTTGTTATGCAGACGAATGCAAAATGTCCGAAGTGCGGCGGCGATGTTATCGAGAAAAAGTCGAAGAGGGGCTACACCTTCTACGGTTGCGGAAGCTGGCCGAACTGTGATTTTATGACATGGGATAAGCCCACAGACGACAAGTGTCCGCAGTGCGGCAAGTCACTCTTCAAGCGTAAGGGCGGTCTTACAGTCTGCCTTGACGAAAACTGCGGTTATGAAAAGAAGACAGAAAGAAAATCAAGAAAAAAAGCAGAGGAATAATAATGAACGACGTTCTTGTAATAGGCGGCGGTCTGGCAGGCGTTGAAGCCGCCTGGGCGCTGGCAAACAACGGAATATCGGTTACAATAGCGGAGATGAAGCCCGTTAAGCGTTCACCTGCACACAAGAGTGATATGCTTGCAGAGCTTGTATGCTCAAACTCACTCAAGGCACAGCGCATCGGCTCTGCGGCAGGACTTCTTAAGGCAGAGATGGAGCTTCTCGGTTCTGTCTGTGTCGAATGTGCCAAAAAGTGCAGTGTTCCTGCTGGAGGTGCATTGGCTGTTGACAGAGATAAATTCTCTGCAATGGTTACGGAGAAAATCAAGTCGCATCCGCTTATAAAAATTGAGTGCCGAGAGGTTACAAAAATCCCCGACGGCAACGTTATTGTTGCGGCAGGTCCTCTTGCTTCGGATGCACTTGCCGAGGATATCAAAGCCCTTTGCGGCGGCTCTTTGAGCTTTTTTGATGCGGCGGCACCGATTGTTACTGACGAAAGCATCGACAAAACCTGTGCTTTTACACAGTCACGTTACGACCGTGGCGGTGAGGACGACTACCTCAACTGCCCGATGAATAAAGAGGAGTACGAGCTGTTTTATAACGAGCTTATCAATGCCGAGTCGGCAGAGCTTCATTCATTTGACAAGCGAAAGGGTGTCTATGAGGGTTGTATGCCGATTGAGGTTATGGCTTCCCGAGGAGCAGACACAATGCGCTTCGGACCCCTTAAACCCGTCGGCTTGCGTGACCCGAGAACGGGACACAGACCGTGGGCAGTTCTCCAGTTAAGACGTGAGGATGCAAGCGGCACAATGTACAATCTTGTAGGCTTCCAGACAAACCTTAAGTTCAGCGAGCAGAAGCGGGTTTTCTCCCTCATCCCTGCACTTAAGAATGCAGAGTTCATCCGTTACGGTGTTATGCACCGCAACACCTTTATCGACTCGCCCCGTCATCTCAACAGCGATTTCTCGTTCCGTGGCAGGGACGGACTTTACTTTGCAGGTCAGATTACGGGTGTTGAGGGTTATATGGAGTCTGCGGCGGCAGGTATCCTTGCAGGACTCAATATGGCACGACGTCTCAAAGGTGAAGAACCGATTAAATTGCCCGACATAACAATGCTCGGCGCACTTTCAAATTATATCAGCAACGAAACAGTTACGAATTTCCAGCCGATGGGTGCTAATTTCGGAATTCTGCCACCGCTCGGCGAGATTATAAAAGATAAAAAACTTCGTTATGAAGCCCTTGCACAAAGGAGCCTCGACTATTTTCAGAGAAAGGATTGGTGAGAATGAAAAGCGATATTAAAGAGCTGCAGGAAAAGCTCGGCTACACGTTCAATGACGAAAAGCTGCTGGTGCGTGCCTTGTCACATTCGTCTTATGTGAACGAAAACCATTCCGCAGGCGAGTCAAATGAGCGTCTCGAATTCCTCGGAGATTCGGTTTTAGGTCTTATCACCGCTGAAAATTTCTTTAAAAACTACCAAAAACTACCCGAGGGTGAGCTTACAAAGCTCCGTGCCGCTACGGTTTGTGAAAAGTCGCTTGCAGGCTTTGCAAAAGAGCTTGAGCTCGGCAAATATCTTTTGCTCGGTAAGGGCGAAAATCTTACCGGAGGCAGAAACCGCCCCTCAATTCAGGCAGATGCTTTTGAAGCAATCATTGCCGCAATTTATCTTGATGGCGGTATGGAAAGCGCAAGAAATTTTGTTTTAAAATATATCGATGAGGCTATCAAACAGCTTCAGTCGTTCAAGGACTATAAGACAATGCTTCAGGAGGTTGTTCAGCGTAATCCGGGTGAGCTTGTCGAGTATGTTCTCACAGGTGAAACAGGCCCCGACCACGACAAGCGTTTTGCGGTTGAGGTGCATCTTAACTCAAACGTTATCGGCAGAGGTGTCGGCAAGAGCAAAAAGCGTGCCGAGCAGGAGGCTGCAAGGGAAGCCTTGGAGCTTATGGGTCTGTGAAGCACGTAAATGTTGCCCTCTTTGTTCCGCACGAGGGTTGCCCGAACCAATGCTCATTTTGCAATCAGCGTGCAATTTCGGGTAAACGAACACAGGTGAAGCCTGAAGACGTTGACGGTGCAGCTTCAATTGCACTCAAAAACCCTGACAGCAAAGGCGGCGAAATTGCTTTTTTCGGAGGCAGCTTTACAGCGATTGAACGTGAAACGATGGTTTCTTTTTTGTCGGCGGCGCACAAATATGTTGCTGACGGGAGCTTCAAGGGCATAAGAATTTCAACCCGACCCGATGCTGTGGACGAAGAGATTTGCAAAATCCTTAAAAAATACGGTGTCACGGCTGTTGAACTCGGTGCACAGAGCCTCGACGATAAGGTTTTGCTGTTAAATCGAAGAGGTCACACGGTACAGGATGTTGTCAATGCGACACTTCTTTTAAAAAAAGAGGGATTTGAAACAGGCTTGCAGATGATGACGGGTCTTTACGGCTCGACGGATGCGGACAGCATTAAAACAGCCGAAAAAACAATTGAACTAGAGCCCGATACTGTCAGAATTTACCCGACGGTTGTGCTTGAAAACACACACCTTTGTGACCTTTACAAAAGCGGTGAGTATCAGCCGCAGACGGTCGAAAGTGCCGCAGAGCTTTGTGCAACGCTTCTTGAAATGTTTGACAAAGCAGGGATAAGGGTTATCCGCACGGGACTTCATTCGGGCGGCGACGTTGAAGGTGAATTTGTCGCAGGAGCGTATCACCCTGCATTCAAAGAAATCTGTGAGAGTAAGATTTATTTCAAAAAGGCTCTTGATTTTATAAAAGCAAACGGTATTCCCAAAGGAACAATCGAAATACGTGTTAACCCGAAATCTGTTTCACAGATGACGGGACAGAAAAAAGCGAATATCCAAAAGCTCAGGGAGCTTGGATATCAGGCGAAAATCACAGCGGATGAAAGTATTGAAAAATACAAAGTTTACATATTAAGGAATGAAACATTATGAGATTAAAAGCACTCGAAATGCAGGGCTTCAAATCCTTCCCTGACAAGACAGTTTTTAATTTTAATCACGGAATGACAGCGGTTGTCGGTCCTAACGGCTCAGGTAAGAGTAATATTGCCGATGCTGTCCGTTGGGTACTCGGTGAGCAGTCAACAAAGAATTTGCGTGGCTCCAAAATGGAGGACGTTATCTTTGGCGGTACAAAAATCCGTAAGGCTCTCGGCTTTGCGGAGGTTACTCTCAAGCTTGATAATTCCGACAGAACACTCAACAACTGCGACAAGGACGAGGTTTCGGTTACCCGACGTTACTACCGCTCGGGCGAAAGTGACTATATGCTCAACGGTGCGGTTGTGCGACTTCGTGACATTCACGAGCTGTTTATGGATACAGGTCTTGGTCGTGACGGTTATTCACTTGTCAGCCAGGGTCGTATTGCCGACCTTATTTCTTCAAAGTCGGGTCAGCGCCGTGAGATGCTCGAAGAGGCGGCAGGAATTTCACATTTCCGTTACCGCCGTAACGATGCCAACCGAAAGCTTGCACAGGCGGAGGAAAATCTTGTCCGTTTAAGAGACATTCTTGCAGAGCTTGAAGGTCGTGTCGGCCCCTTAAAAATACAGAGCGAAAAGGCACAGAAATTCCTTGTGCTTGCCGCCGAGAAAAAGGAGCTTGAAATCGGTCTTTGGCTTCACACAATCGAAACTTCAAAGACGAAGCTTCGTGAGCAGGAGGACAAGCTCTCAATCGCACAGGCACAGTACGACGGCATTGAAGCCGCACTCAATGTGATTGAGCAGGAAACAGAGGAAATCTTCACAAAAAGTCAGGAAATCACCGTTCGCATTGACAATCTCCGTCAGAATGCAACCTCTTACGAGGAGCAGGCGGTACATATTGACGGTGAAATTTCTGTTGAGAAAAATACAATTCTTCACAACAACCAGACAATCGAGCGTATCCGCCGTGATATGAGCGATGCCGCCGACAGCGAAAAGGGTCTTAGTGAAGAAATTGCCGAATCAAAAAAGGAAATCGACGAGTTGCTCGAGGAAATCAATTCCAAAAAGCGTGAGCTCGACCTTGCCGCAACCGATATTGCACAGGCAAGGACGGAAAACAGCGAATTTTCCGACAAAATTGCAGACCTTTCACAAAAGATTGCGGCAATCACAACAAAAATTGCAGACAAACGTATCGAGGAAACAACCGCAAACTCTTCAATTGAAGAGATTATGGGACGTGTCAGCAACATTGACGGTGTTCTTTCCACAAGAAACGGTTACATCACCGAGCTTGAGGACAAGAAAAACGAGTGTCAGGCAGAGCTTGATAAGCTCAACGACGAGGCAACCGAGATTATGAATGCCGTTTCGGGCTACAGCCTTCGTGCTCAAAACCGTGAGGAAAAGGCTGAAAAGCTTAAAGGCGAAATCGATGCACGTGGTCTTGATATTTTACAGAAGAAGGATAAAATCCGTATTCTTGACGATATGGAAAAGAATATGGAGGGCTATTCGGGCGCAGTTAAGGCGATTGTCCGTGAGGCAAAGGGCGGAATGCTCCGTGGTATTCACGGCCCGCTTTCACAGCTTATTAATGTTAGCGACAGATACGCTGTTGCGGTTGAAACCGCTCTCGGTGCCGCAATTCAGAACATTGTAACTGACAATGAAAACGATGCAAAGCGTGCTATTAACTTCCTTAAAGAGAAAAAGAGCGGTCGTGCAACGTTCTTGCCGCTCACATCTGTCAAGTCAAAGCCTTTTACCGAAAAAGGACTTGATGACAGCTACGGCTTTATCGATATGGCAGACCGACTTCTTGACTATGAACCGCAGTATGTGGAGATTATCAAGTCACTTCTCGGCAGAACAGCGGTTGCAGAGGACCTTGACAGCGCAATCGTAATTGCCAAGAAATACGATTACCGCTTTAAAATAGTTACTCTTGACGGTCAGGTTGTTAACGCAGGCGGCTCAATGACGGGTGGCTCACGTGGTCACAACGCAGGTATCCTCAGCCGTGGTAACGAGATGGACAAGCTCAAGGCACAGGTGCAGGAGCTTGCCGCTCAACAGCAGGTAAGCCAGGAGGAATACAAGAAGCTGGGCGAGGAACTGGCTCTTGTCAAGGCTGACCTTGATGCTTCGCAGGCTGACCTTAAGCGTACACAAGAGGATGTTATCCGCAAGGAAAGTGAGCTCGCACTCATCGACGGTAAGCTCGACACAGCAAATGCCGCACTCGAGGATTTGCGCCGTGAAAAGCACAACGCTTCGCTTCGTATCAGCGACCTTGAAGAACTCAAAGCCAAAGCACAGGCAGAGATTGACGGCTTCAACAAGGAAATGGGTGTTCTTCAGGCTGACCTTGATGTTGTTACACACGGTAGAGAACAGCTTGAAGAAAAGCGAGAAAGCCTTGCACAGCTCGAAGCTAAAATCAACCTTGAAATCCTTGCTTTTGAAAAGGATATTCAGGCTCGCCGAGAGGCTGTTGATTTGCTCAACAGACGTATGGCAAGCCACGAGGGCAAGCTGGATGACCTTAACGATGAAATTGCAGTAATCGAAAACGCAAATAAAGAAATTGAAAATAAAATTACCGAGCTCGAAAAGAAAGCGGCAGAGCTTCGCTCAATGGGTGCACAGTCCAAGGGCGATGTTGAGGCACTTATCAAAGAGCGTACCGAATGTGACGCAAAGAGTGCAAAGCTCCGTTCCGAAGAGCGTGCAAGAATGGACGAGCGTGAGAAAATCAGCGGCGAGCTTGCACGTCTTGAAGAGCGTAAGGACACAATGAACAAACAGCTCGAGGATGCCGTTAACAAGCTCTTTGACGAGTATCAGCTCACAAAGAGTGAGGCTGAGGCAATGAACATCGTCATTGACGATTATCAGAAGGCTCACCGCACCTTGCAGGAGGTTAAGGGCAAAATCCGTGCACTCGGCAGTGTCAATGTCGGTGCTATTGAGGAGTATGCCGAGGTTTCCGAGCGTTATGCTTTTATGAAAGAACAGCTTGATGACATTGAGCGTTCACGTGAGGAGCTTACCCGCCTTATCGGTGACCTTACGGGCAAAATGGCGGAGCAGTTCAAGGAGCAGTTTGTAAGAATCAACTCTTACTTCGGCGAAACCTTTGTTGAACTCTTCGGCGGTGGTAAAGCCGAGCTTATACTCGAAAATCAGCACGATGTGCTTGAATGTAACATTGAAATCAAGGTACAGCCCCCGGGCAAAAATGTTCAGAATATTGACCTTCTTTCGGGCGGTGAAAAGGGACTTGCGGCTATTGCACTTCTCTTCTCAATCCTTAAGGTTTCACCGTCACCGTTCTGTATCTTTGACGAGGTTGAGGCGGCGCTTGACGACGTTAACGTTACACGCTACGCACAGTATGTCCGCCGTATGACACAGAACACGCAGTTCATTCTCATCACCCACAGACGTGGTACAATGGAAGAGGCTGATGTGCTCTACGGTATCACAATGCAGGAGGAGGGCGTTTCAAAGATGCTCGAGCTCCAGACGGCAGAAATGGCAAAGAAATTGGGTATTACTTAAGGATGATTTAAATGCTAAAACCTTTGAAGTTTAAACAATACACAACCAATGAACTCAAGCCGACGGGCTGGCTTAAAAACCAGCTCGAAATTCAGGCGAACGGACTTTCGGGCAACCTCGACAAAATCTGGCCGAGTGTAAGGGACAGCAGTTGGGTCGGCGGCAATGACGACGGCTGGGAGCGTGTTCCTTATTGGCTTGACGGCTTCATTCCTCTTGCTTATCAGCTTGAAAACGATGATATGATTGCCCGTGCAGAGAAGTACATAAACGCAATTCTTGACCGTCAGCAGGAGGACGGCTGGATTGCTCCGTGCGAGAAAGATAAGCGTAATGAATACGATGTGTGGGCGGTTTTCCTTCTCTGCAAGGTGCTTGTGCTTTATGCCGACTGCGCAAAGGAAGAAGCAAGAATTAAGCCTGCCGTTTATGCGGCACTCAAAAACCTTGACCGACATATAGAAGGAAGCATTCTTTTTGACTGGGCATCTGCAAGGTGGTTTGAATGTCTTGTTCCGCTTGTGTGGCTTTATGAAAGACAGCCTGAGGACTGGATGCTTGACCTTGTGCAGAAATTGGAGGTTCAGGGCATAGATTATGAAAAAATGTTTTCAAATTGGCGTTATTCTCAAAGGCGTGAACGCTGGTCTATGCTTAATCACGTTGTTAATATGGGTATGATGATTAAATCGTCTGCTCTTCGTTCACTCTTCACGGGTGAGGATTCCAATGCTTTTGCAAAGAAATCAATGGAGATTTTACTGCGTGACCACGGAATGGCTTGCGGTCATTTTACAGGTGACGAGTGTTTGAGCGGAAGAAGTCCCATTCACGGTGCGGAGTGCTGTTCTGTTGCCGAGGCTATGTACTCCTACGAATGGCTGACGGCAATCACGGGTGACCCGTATTGGGCAGACAGACTTGAAAAGACAACCTTTAATGCTCTGCCTGCAACAATCAGCCCTGATATGTGGACACACCAGTACGACCAGATGACAAATCAGGTGGAGTGTTCACGCTTCCCCGAGGGCAAGCAACCCTTTAACACAAATTCCGAGGAGTCGCACCTCTTCGGTCTTGAGCCTAATTTCGGTTGCTGTACGGCAAACTTTAACCAGGGTTGGCCGAAGTTTGCAATGAGCACATTTATGGCGGCGAAGGACGGTATTGCTGTTACGGCAATCGCACCATCAGTCCTTAAAACAGAGGACATCACCGCAGAAATCGTGACAAATTATCCCTTTGAGGACGGTTATGCGGTAAAAATAAAGGCAGAAAAGCCTTGCGAAATTTCACTTTATCTGCGTGTTCCCGAGGGTGCAAAAAATGCCGTGATTGACGGCGAAAAGGCACAGACGGGTTACAACAAAATCACACTCAATATTGACGGAGAAAAGACTGTGAATGTTCAGTTCACTTTCGATGTCGAACTTGAAGAGCGTGATGACGAAATGTATTGCGTAAAGCGTGGCAATCTTGTTTTCTCTCTTCCGATTGGAGAAAGATGGGAGAAGCTCGAGTTCACAAGAAACGGTGCCCAACGCAAGTTCCCGTACTGTGACTACGAAATTTACCCCACAACAGCGTGGAATTATGCTTTTGCATCGGACGAATTCCAAGTGACCTTCGGTAATGTCGGCAACGTGCCGTTTTCACCCGACGGCGCACCTGTGAGAATTAAGTCAAAATTTGTTCCGATTGACTGGAAAAAGCTTGACGGCAGATGTACCGCAGTTCCCGACGGCAGAGTACCGACTGGTGAGGCGGTTGAGCTTGAAATGGTGCCCTACGGTTGCACAAACCTGCGTATGACACAGATGCCGGTTGTGAAATAAATTTTTAGAGGTGATAGTTTTGAAATGCCAAGTTTGTGGAAATGAAAGTGGAAACTTTGTGCTTTGCTCTGATTGTAACGCACGAAGGCAAAAAGGTGATGTTGTAAAATGTTCAAGATGTGGAAATTGGCATTTTACAAACAAGCCGTGTATAAACTGTATATCTAATCCGGAAACAGATTTGATATACGAATTAAAAAGTTCATTACTTTCACCGATTGAAAAAGAATACTTCAGATGTATCAAGTCTGCCTTACCTGAAGGTTATTCGGTATATCCACAGATAAACCTTGCGAGCATTATAAATAGAACAGATATCCACTCTTTTCAAAATGAACTTTTCAGAAATATAGATTTTGGTGTTTTTGATAAAGATTTTGCTCCAGTGTTTTTAATTGAAATTCAAGATAAGACACATTTGAATGCCGAAAGGAAAAATCGTGATAGTAAGATAAAAAAGATTTGTGAGGAAGCGGGCATTACAATAGTTGAATTTTGGAACGTAAATAAAGTTGATATGGAAGAAGTTAGCACGAAAATTACAGAAGCATTGAATGCTCCTCCGCTTGCACGAAAATCTAATCATAAAAAAATCAATTCAAACGACACAGAAAATATCACGGTAACAAGACAAAAGAAGGATACACCGAAACCGTTGAAAGGTTTTGAATCTTTGGTAAAGGGCATATTATTGTTTTTAAGTTTTATGTCTACCGGATATTCCACAGACTATATGAATACGGGAGCGTTGTTGCCATTTTTTATCTGTTCAATTTTTCCGGCGATAACATTTATTGTTGGACTTGTGCTACATAAAAAAGGTGTCAATTCGGCTGCAAGTATTGTACTCGGAGCTTTGCTTACACTTATTCTTTGGATATATCCTTTCATACAGTGATTTTAAATCCCTTAATTGTTGTAATTAAGGGATTTTTATATATTTTTTCACAATAAACTCTTGATACTTGCGACATTTTCTGCGATAATATAAAATGTATATTTATATTTACCTTAAGGAGCATTAAGTATGACAGATTACGAAAAACTTGCGGAGTTGCTCTATCCCGAGATAACAAAAACTCCCGAGGACTATGAAGAGATATATCCCGACAGAGGCTTGTCCGAGGGCGCACGGGTTTCCCGTTTTGCCCCCAGCCCGACAGGTTTTCTTCACCTTGGCGGACTTTTTGCCGCTATGATTGCTCGTCTCACAACAAGGGCTACCGATGACGGTGTTTTCTTCCTGCGTATTGAGGACACCGACAAAAAGCGTGAGATTGAGGACGGTGTTTCCGCAATCATCACAGGTCTTACCGATTTCGGTATGCAGCCCGACGAGGGTGTTATGGGCTTTAACGAGGAAAGCGGCAGCTACGGTCCCTACCAGCAGAGTCACAGAAAAGAGATTTATCAGACGATTGCAAAGTCTCTTGTCAAGCAGGGTCTTGCTTACCCGTGCTTCTGCTCCGAGGATGAACTCACAGCTTTGCGTGCCGAGCAGGAAAAGGCAGGTACACTCATTCAGGGTTATTTCGGCGAATGGGCAAAGTGCCGTGAGCTTACATTTGAACAGCAAAAGGCGAATATCGAGGCAGGTATGCCTTTCACACTCCGCCTTCGTTCACCCGGCAATCCCGACAACAGAATTAAGTTTGAAGACCTTATCAAGGGTAAGATTGAAATGCCCGAGAATATTCAGGATGTCGTTCTTCTTAAAACAGACGGTATTCCTACATACCATTTCGCACACGCAGTTGACGACCACTTTATGAGAACAACTCACGTTGTAAGAGGTGACGAGTGGATTTCTTCCGTTCCGCTTCACATTCAGCTTTTTAAGGCTTGCGGTTACAGAGTGCCGAAGTTTGCTCACATTTCACCGATTATGAAAGAGGACAACGGCGGCAAGCGTAAGCTTTCAAAGCGTAAGGACCCCGAGGCTTCTGTTTCGTTCTACACAGAGAGCGGTTACCCCAAGGAGAGTGTTATCGAGTACCTTCTCACAATCGCAAACTCAAACTTTGAGGATTGGAGAAAGACAAATAAGGATGCTCCGCAGTCAGCTTTCCCGTTCAATCTTAAAAAGATGAGTGCCAGCGGTGCATTGTTTGACCTTAACAAGCTCAACGACGTCAGCAAAAATGTAATTTCTGTAATGACCGCAGACGAGGTTTACGAGAAGTCACTTGCATGGGCAAAGGCTTATGACGAGGAGCTTTACAGCTTTATGTCAGCTGACGAGGCTTTTGCAAAGGGTATCTTCTCAATCGACAGAGGTACTGCAAAGCCACGTAAGGACATTGCAAAGTGGGACGAGATTAAGGACTTCATTTCTTATTTCTACAACTCGATTTACACCCCCGACCACACTCTTCCCGAAAATATTTCAAAGGAAGATGCGGCGGCAATTCTTGAGGCTTATCTCAAGGTGTTTGACGCAGACGACGACAAAGACACTTGGTTTAATAAAATCAAGGAGCTTTGCGAGCCTCTCGGCTTCACTCCGAATGTAAAAGAATTCAAGAAAAATCCCGAGGCTTTCAAGGGTCATGTCGGCGATGTTTCAACGGTTATCCGTATTGCTATCACATCACGCCGTAACACACCCGACCTTCATTCAATCATTGCTCTTCTCGGCAATGACGAAATCAAGGCAAGACTTGAAAGCACACTAAATGAATACAGATAAGGAGGAATTAAAATGGAAGAAGAAATCAAGGTTTCCAATTTTATTCACGACTTTATAGATGAAGATTTGGAGAACGGTGTCAACACCCGTGTTCAGACCCGTTTCCCGCCTGAACCGAACGGATATCTCCACATCGGTCACGCAAAGGCTTTGTGCATCGACTTCAGCACAGCCGAAAAGTATAACGGCATCTGTAATCTTCGTTTTGACGACACAAACCCGTCAAGAGAAGACGTTGAATACATCGAGGCTATCAAAGAGGATATTCAGTGGCTTGGCTTCAAGTGGGAAAATATCTTCTATGCTTCGGGTTATTTCGATTTTGTTTATGAATGTGCTCTCAAGCTCATTCAGGATGGCAAGGCTTATGTTGACGACCTCACCGCAGACGAAATCCGTGAATACAGAGGTACACTCACCGAGCCGGGTAAGGAAAGCCCGTACAGAAACCGCTCTGTTGAGGAGAATATGGACCTCTTCAAGCGTATGACAGACGGCGAATTCGGCAACGGCGAAAAGGTGCTTCGTGCAAAGATTGATATGGCGTCACCCAACCTTAATATGCGTGACCCCGTTATCTACAGAATTTCTCACGTTTCCCACCACCAGACAGGTGACAAGTGGTGCGTTTATCCGATGTATGACTTTGCTCATCCTCTTTCAGACGCAAAGGAGCGTGTAACATATTCGCTCTGCTCATTGGAGTTTGAAAACCACCGTCCGCTCTACAACTGGTTCCTTGAGCAGATTGGTTTTGACGAGCCGCCCCGTCAGATTGAGTTTGCACGTCTTAACATCAACTACTGCGTAACAAGTAAGCGTAAGCTTCTTGAAATGGTTAACAAGGGCATTGTTGCAGGCTGGGATGACCCGAGAATGATTACACTCTGCGGTATGCGTCGCCGTGGTTATCCTGCAGCCGCAGTCCGTGACTTTATAAACAGAATCGGTGTTTCAAAGGCAGACAGCACCGTTGATTACGGTCTTATCGAGGCTTGCGTAAGAGATAATCTTAACCTCAACGCACCCCGTGCAATGGCTGTTCTCAAGCCCCTTAAGGTTATTATCGATAACTACCCCGAGGGACAGAGCGAGGAGCTTGAAGTTGAGCTTCACCCCGACCACCCCGAAATGGGTACACGCAAGGTTACTTTTTCTCGTGAGCTTTATGTTGAGCAGGACGACTTTATGGCAGAGCCTGTCAAGAAGTATTTCCGTCTCTTCCCCGGCAACGAGGTACGCTTCAAGAGTGCATATTTTGTAAAGTGTAATTCATACGAAACCGACGAAGACGGTAACGTTACTTGTCTTCATTGTACTTACGACCCCGAAAGCCGTGGCGGCAATTCACCCGACGGCAGAAAGGTTAAGGGTACAATTCATTGGGTTAATGCTGACGATTGTATCAAGTGCGAGGCTCGCCTTTATGACAGACTTTTCAGCGCCGAGGAGCCGGGCAAGGAGCACGACTATGAGGAAGACCTTAACCCGAATTCACTCACGGTTATTGATAACTGCTTGCTTGAAAGCGGATTTGCTAATGTTAAGCCGGGCGATGTGTTCCAGTTTATGCGTAACGGCTATTTCTGCGTTGATAAGGACAGCACAGACGACAAGCTTGTCTTTAACCGCACAGTTGCTCTTAACTCATCATGGGGTAAGTAAAGGAGTTTTGATATGAAAATCCTGAACCGAATTGTTACTTTTATTTTAGCACTTGCAGTTTTTCCTGCAATTGCAACGAGGATAATTTTAAGAGTAGTTGTTTCTATTGCTGAAGGCTCAACTGCTTATACTCTTCTTTCATCAATTATGGAGGATACTGTCAACAGTGCCATGGAAATTACCGTAAGCTTTAAAGAGATTGTTGATTACATTCAGAACGGTACATTTTCTTTCTCGGGAATGAACTTCAGCTTTGATAAAATCCCTGCAGAAATGCTTGTAACCAAAAACTGGCTTATAGCTTCTGCTGTGTTCATTGTGCTGGCACTCATTATTGCAATCATAATTATGGGTTGCGCACTTTTTGCACAGGCACACAAAACTGTAATGTGCTTCGGTGCAGGCGGTGCGGCGTGTTGCTTTGCGGCAATTTCGTGCTTCACAAAGTTTGCGGCTCCGTTTGTAAGCGGAGAAATTGATATTGCCCGCTTCCTCGGTCAGAGCCTGCTTGGCGGTGACGGTTTGATAGCAACGCTCGGAACGTCAGTTATATCCGGTGCCATAAGTGTGGATGTTTTCCAGCTCGGCAACGCAATCATAACAATGGCAATTATTTTCATTGGTGTAGCTCTCTGGACATTTGCCTACTTTATCACTCTTCCGACAGAAGCGAAAGTGAAGAAGGAAAAGAAAGTAAAGGCTAAAAAAGCATAACAAAAAAGCGACTCGATTTCGAGTCGCTTAATTTTTTGATTTATCTTAATAGTTCTCTTTTCTGACCTCAAAATAACTCTGCGGGTGCTTACATACGGGGCAAACCTCGGGAGCTTTCTTGCCCATTACGAGGTGACCGCAGTTGCGGCATTCCCACATTGTCTCTTCGCTCTTCTCAAAGACAGCCTTCATCTCAACATTGTTAAGAAGTGCACGGTAACGCTCTTCGTGAGACTTTTCAATAGCTGCTACTGCTCTGAACTGTGCGGCAAGCTCTGTGAAGCCTTCCTCTTCTGCGTCCTTTGCAAAGCGGTCATACATATCTGTCCACTCATAGTTTTCGCCTGCGGCAGCGGCTGCAAGGTTTTCTGCTGTGTTGCCAAGCTCACCGAGAGCCTTGAACCAGAGCTTTGCGTGCTCTTTCTCGTTGTTTGCTGTCTGCTCAAATATAGCGGCAATTTGCTGGTAGCCTTCCTTCTTTGCAACGCTTGCAAAGTATGTGTACTTATTTCTTGCCTGTGACTCGCCTGCGAAAGCTTCCATCAGGTTTTTCTCTGTTTTTGTTCCTTTGTACATCGTAAAAACTCCTTTATATTTTATTTAAGCGGAATTTTTAAAGAAATTTCTCCGCTTGTAAGCGTAATTATTTTGCCGTTTTCTTCAACCACAAGTCCGCCTGTGCCGTCAATGTCAACTGCCGTGGCAGGGTGGGAGGTATTGTTTTGGTAATATATAATTTCGTTGCCGAGGACGTTGGACTTCTGCTTATACTCGTCAAGATATTCGTCGGGTTTTTGCTGTAACAGTTCAAAAATATTGTTGACAATTTCAGCCGCTAAAATACTGCGGTCAATTTTTTTGTTAAGCGAGCCCGCAATTCCTTGAAGCTCATCGGGAAATTCGGCAGTCGTAATGTTCATACCTACTCCGATAACGAGCTTCGTTATTCTGCTGCCGTCGTTCACAGCCTGCACAAGAATTCCGCAGACCTTTTTGCCACCGATATAAATGTCGTTAACCCACTTGATTTGCGGTTTCAGGTCGGTCAACTTTTCAATTGCTCTTGTAACTGCGACCGATACCGCACAGGTAACACCCGTAAAATCAAAATCGGGTGAGGCAGTATTAACTGTCAGCGAAAAATAAAGTCCGCTTCCCTCGGGGGAAAAGAACGTCTTGCCTTGCCTGCCTCTGCCGCAGGTCTGTGAGTTTGCAAGGACGAGATATTGCTTGCTGTCGCTTTTACAAAGCTCTTTTGCAACATCGTTTGTTGAGCCGACGGTGTCAAAAACCAGAACTTCTGTATTTTCGTCGGAAAGTTTTGCATTTATCCTTTCTCTGTCAAGCATTTCCTCACCTCAAAATATAATATCATAAAGAATGGTGAAATACAAGCACAAGATTTAAACTTTCCGAATAGAATATATTATATTGTTTTCGGAGGTTAGAATGATGACAAGCAACTGCTTTTATTACGGAGTATACTCGCCAAAGGGTTACTATTCCCTTGCTTCAAGACCGACCTTTTCGGCAGGGAGAAATTTTGTTGTAAAGAGTTACCGTCCGTCGGTGAAGCAGAAGTTTTTTGACAAAATAAAAGCAGAGCTTGATAAAAGGGGACACAGCTACATAGATTTTCGTGCAGACGGTAAAAGCGACGGTGTTTTCAGCAAGGATGCTGACCTGCGTGTTATCGACGGCACTTATTGTACCTTTGATGAAACTGACTTTTCTGTGATTTGTCTTGATGATGACGAAATTGCCGAAGCCGAACCCTGCCTTAAAGTAAGGGACGAGGCTGTGCAGAGGACTAAAAGATTTCTGTCGGCGTGCAGGTGTATCAGTAATGATATGTTAAGACTTGAGGCGGCTAATATCGACCTTGCGAAAATTAACCGATTTTCAAGCCGATTATGGTCGTCAACGGGTGGAAGTCTTACGGGTGCAGTCGGAACAGAGCACAAGCGTTTTGTAACCTGCTTTACCTCAGACGGTGTCGAGCTTAATATGGAAGCCTTTGATATTTACTGCGACAATGTGACAGTCCTGTGTGACAAAACGGGGGCCTGCGCCGGACGGATTGTGGACAGAGTGCGCCGTTATGCCTTGAGTGCAGGCTATGATGTAATATCCTGCCTTTGCCCCTTGAATGTTGATTCGGGTGCAGAACATATTATAATCCCCGAGCTGAAATATGGGATTTTTGTCAACAAGCATTTTCATAAGGCAGATTTTCATAATTGCCGCAAGGTTTTTACGGGTCGCTTTATGATGGTAGGGGGTGCAGAAAACAAAAATCGAATGGACTTCAGCTTTAAAGCATACAAACGACTTATGCAAGAGGTTTTTTCGTCACTTGAAATTGTTGAATTTTGTGACAGCGAGCTTGACAAAATTACAAACATAAATAATGATAATGAAAAAATCGGAAAAACATTGCAAAAAGTTTTTTCTCCTTGAAATTTTTATAATAGGTGATATAATGAAGAAAAAAGGAGGAATAGAAAATGAAAAAAACAACAAAAAGAATTTTATCTGCAATGCTTGCATTGGTAATCTGCGTGTCGGTGATGCCGTTTGCATTTGCCGCATCAATCCGTGGTGACGCTAACCTTGACGGTAAAACCAACTCAATAGATGCACTTTTGATTTTGAAGTATACTGTCGGTCAAGAGGTTGAAAATTACGACGATTATCTTTTTGATGTCAACGGTGACTATACGGTTAACTCAACCGACGCTTTGAGAGTGCTTATGCTGTCAGTCGGCAATGACGACCCTTGTACATATATGTACAAAGAAATTGCAAAATATTATTCAGATGCTCTTTGGACTTCATATTTTGAAACAACAGAAGTGGACTATTCTGTCAGTATGAACGGCAGATTAACTCGTTTAGTTGGAGAAGGCATAGATCAAGAGGGAACTGTTGAAAGTTATCCTTTTGGAAGCAATTATTCTGACAAGGCTTATTTTGAAAATGGCTATGATGCAGATGGTTATACACCGTATGATTATTTTATTGATCCTTGGATTTATGAAGACGGATTATGGGAAACTCAAATAACCGAAAATGAAACAGGTTACGAGGTTATGGTACAGATAAAAGAAGAGCGTACAACTTCTGAAGAGCCTTTTGCAGAATATATTACACCCCACACAGGTTTTTATTTTGATTTCACTTTTGATGAAAACGGTGAAGTATGGGGAGAAAACGGAATGCTGACTTCGTGGGCATCAATTACTGCACAAGTCAATCATGATGGTTATGTTGAAAAATTAGTTTGTAAAGTTTATTTCAACGGAGAAATGTATCTTGCTTCAACTCAAACAGATGAGAGAGTTTTTGTTCTTATTGAAGACGGAGAATATGTTTTAGAACTGAATTTTAAGTATTAAAGCAAAACAACGGAGTGCTTCGGCACTCCGTTAATTTTTTAATCAATATTTTTCAAACATATCCGCAAGTCTTTTTGCACTCTGCGCAAGGTCTTTTATGCCGTCAAAAACATTTTCGGTTGTGTGATTTTTAAGGTAATTATCTGCCTCAAGAGTGAAGTAGCCTTGATAGTTTATATCTTTAAGAGCCTTGGCAATCGCCTCAAAATCAATATTCATTGAAAACGGAATCTGATGCGAGTCGTGCCATTTGTCGTTGTCGTGAATGTGAAGAGCCTGTAATCTGTGACCGAGAGCGTGAATCATATTAACAGCACCCGTGCCCGAGCCACGCATTTCGGCATGACCCAAGTCAAGGCAGGCAACCAGAAAATCATCGTTCACAACATCTATGTGCTCAACAAAGTCCTCGGCAGTTGCACAAGCGGCGAAGGAGCTTTCGTCTTTTTCGTCGTCCCAGTTCCACATATTTTCGGTTGCAATTTTGACACCGTGTTCTTTTGCAAAAGGCAACAGTTCAAGATACATTTCTGCGTTTTCCTGTGCCGATTTGTTATTGTCGGGGTGGATTACGCAGATTTCGCCGCCCGCCTCTGCCGTACATTCGATGGCACGCTTGAAATATGAGCGGATAGCATCACAAGCTGTTGGAAACGGAGCGTGTGACTGGTTGCAGACGATACCGTTATCAAGTCCAATCTGCTTTAACCTGCGTGCAAAAGCAAGGTAGTTGTTGCCTGCGAGCGGATGAGAGTTTTCAAGAAGCATCTTTTTGCCCCAGTCGTATTTGCACATATCAAACATTGAAAAATCCCACGCATCAAAGCCTGCTTTTGCTAAATATTCTATAGTTTTCTCTTCACCGATTTTCCTTGCGGCAGAACATATTTCGGTAGATATTTTCATAAAATACACATTCCTTTTAGCACTAAAAAATGATATCAAAAATCAATTTACTATGGTTTTCAGTTATTGCCTGACCTTCCATGTCGCATTTGCCTTTGATACCCATTTTGTTGATAGCACTATCTATATTAGTTGCAGTTTTTTTAGACATCGTTGCAGAAACCGCACCCTCTAAAATCAAAGTTTGGTTTTTAATTGAATTAGTACTGTTGCAACGCATTTCTATTAAGTTTTTTATATTGTTATCATAAGCAAACCATTTTAATTCCGGGATTTTCACGTCTTCACTTCCGACAAATTGAACATCAAGCTTACCCATTCGTTGAGACTGACCTTTGTAAGAAGATTTTTGTTCACTTTTAGCAGAAGAATTTGCATTAAAACCGTTGATAATGCCATTTCCTCCTATTGCAGAGGTCGTCTTATTACTTGTTTTTTCAATGATTGACTCAATAATTTCTATTGAACAACTTTTTGCTCCTAAAGAGTAAGCAATATTTTGTAATTCAGCTAATCTTTCTTCGTGAGCTTTGCTGAAAATACAATCCGTTTGGATGAAACGTGTTCTGTCAAAGCGGTCAACATAATAAATCGAATCACAAATTGGAGCAGGAATGAATTGAATTCCGCAATCATTTATGAATTCATCATAAAGATGCAAAACTTCCATGCCGTTTTGGTTACTTGTCCAACCTATTGCACCATCACAAACATCAATATCTCGTCTTTCGGCATCGTCAACAATAACGATCATATTTGGAATGTTAAAATCATTTCCAAAATATTTATCAGGAAAGAGGGGATTGTACTTCTTTAATTTCCTCAAATAGTTTTCGTTTTTTGTTTTTTCTGTTATCTCTTTGGCGGTTTTTTGAACTTCCGAAGAAACTTTTTTGCCAAATTCGGATGTTTTGTGCAATGCGTCGGAAACTGCTTCAGAGCCTTTCTTTACATCTAAATTTAATTTGAGTTTCATTTTGATTCTCCTTTTATTTATGTTTCAAAAAACCAAGCCTCCCTTGCCCTAAAGGGAGGGGAACCGCGTTAGCGGTGGAGGGATTGTTTTATTAACATATCGATATATTCACAAACACCATCGAAGTTTTTGTTAATTTCATTGTTCGGTATTCGGATAACCGTTAGATTTCGGTCTTCGATTTTTTCTGTTCGTATTTTATCTTTTTCTATTCCAGTTTCTTCATAGTGCTGTGAACCGTCAAGTTCTATTATAATTCTTGCTTGATGACAATAGAAATCCACAATATAATTATCAATTACTTTTTGACGAAGAAATCGGACGGGATAAGTTCTTAAAAAGTCGTACCAAAGATGTTTCTCTTCTTTGGTCATATTTTTTCTTAGTTCTTGTGCATTTTTGGTAAGTGAAGAGTTGTGTTTTCTATCCACTGTATCCCTCCGTCTTTTGCTTCGCAAAATCCACCTCCCTTTAGGCAAGGGAGGCTGTGCTATAATCAGTTTTATATAAAACTTTTTAGACTATGTCTTGGTTTTACCACCTGTTTTCAACATACTCACAAAAAGCGAAAAGGTCTTTGATTTCAATTTTTGTGCCGTCGTCGAGTGTAACATCGCCGTTCCAGATTCCGTAGACCTGGTGGCAATTCATTCTGCCGACCTTGAAGTCAACGTCGCTGTGGTTGTCAAGCGTCGGCTTCATTGTCATATTAAATCTTCCGTCCTCGGAGATGAATTTCCATTCCTCCATAAATCTGCCTTTCGGGAACTTTTCAACGTCAACCGCACCGAATTTGTGTGCCTTTCCGTCATAAAAAATTGCTGTTTCCGTAGCATAGCCTTCGTTGCCGATTGCCCACGTAATTTCAAAGCCGAGGCTGTGCTTTGTTCCGTCACCGTCGTAGTGGTAGGTCGAGCCGCAACCCCAGTACCAGACCATTTTGTGAACGGTGTTAACACGTCCCCAGTCCATGGCGCAGAATGAGTTTTCCTTTGACATTGTGTAAACATAATCGCCGTATTTAAAGGTAACGTCGCAGGGCATACACATCTGTTTTGTGGTCATAAAGTATTTTGTTTTGTCCTCATCAAAGGGGAGTACGGTTGTGATTGTTTCCGAGCCGGGCAAAATGTCCATACTGACATTCACTTCACAGAGCTTGCCCTTGTGCATCTTTTTGTACCACAGGGTTCTTTCTGTTTCTTTGGTATTGAAATCAAATTCAGCCTTGCCGATTTTGTCTTTGTAGCGGTTCGGCACATCACCCTTTACGGGCGGAACGTGCTTGTTTGCACCGATAAAATACTGAATTGCATCAACAATTACTTCTCCTGTCGTAAGGTCAGTGAGCTTTGCGCTGACGTAGCCACCGACATTGATGTTTGCAAAGCTGACGAGAATCTGCATTTTGCCGTCCGACATGGTATAAAAATCCCACTCCTTACGGCTCATAATTCCCGTTTTGACATAGTCACGGTTGTATGTAAAATAGTTGTGCCTTGCCCAACCCTTTGCAAGCAGCTTGCCGTCGGGAGAAAGAAGCGGAGTTTCTTTTATATATTCAATCTGCTTTGACGGTCTCTTCCATTCCTTAAAGGGGACATAGGTACGCTTTAATTCATTACTCATTTTAATACCTCCCGATGGAAATATGTTGTGATTGTTTTGACAGTATTTTGGTATAAAATATGTTGCTAGTTTATTTTAGACAGAATAAAGGTTTTAAGTTTTTTAATAAATCTTTTTTTTATAAATTTTTTATAATACTTTTTATGACATTTATTTAGGACGAAAACTTTTTCTTTAACAATACTATCAGTGGTAATGGAAAGGAAATAGTCACTGTTAATTTGGATTTTATGGATAATATGTTTTTTGTAGCTATCTTCAATATCAATATTTGGAGTAATCAAAAGTTGTTCATACGTTATTATAAGTTTGTTGAGCCAACGTTGACCGGCTAAATCAGCACAGTTTGGAACTTTATCTTTTACATTGTTATAAATAAACTCCCAGTCGTCCAAACTTTTAAGACTTCTTTCAGTAAATCCGGAAGACATAATGGAGTTTGAGGTGACTCTATATACATAAAGAGTTTTATCAATATGTCCAAGTTTATCGCAATTTAATATAGCTAATGGAGTATAATAGCCATCTTCATAGAGAAGTCCTTCGGGAAAGCGGATGGAAATTACTTTTTCTTTTTTATATAGTGCATCACAAACTATTACTTTAAAATGTTTTCTTCTGTTATATGGAGAGGATATGAAGTTGGTGATGGCTTCTTCTTTATTATAAATGTTTTTTTCCCCAGTATCATCGTTGTAAAAATCTTCATTATTCTTTTCGTCACATCTAACAAAATTACATTTAACAAGATCTAAATTATAATTTAAAGCAAACTGAAGCATTTCTTCAAAAGTTTCTGGTTTGATATAATCATCACTATCAATAAAACTAATATAGTCACCCGTACAAATATCAAGTCCAGCGTTTCTTGCGGATGATAAACCACCATTTTGCTTATGGATTACACGAATTCTGGTGTCTGTGAGTGCTAGTTTATCGCACAGTGTGCCCGTTAGATCAGGAGAACCATCGTCAACGAGAATAATTTCAAGGTTTTTATATGTTTGATTGATGATACTATTCACACAAATCGGTAAAAATTTTTCAACTTTGTAGCAGGGGACAATAACTGAAATCTTTTTTGAATTATCCATAAAAATCCTCTTCACTGAAGTATTATATTGTGTATAAAAGTAGTGTTTATGATAATATAACATATTGACCGTGAAATTTCCACACACTTAATATAAATTTATACTAAGTGTGTGGAAATTTTTGCTATCACAAACGATTCTATTAGAAAGAATTCCCAAAAACTAATGGATTATAGTTGATGATATCATTGATATTAGTAGGGGTAAATTATATATTTAATTGTACTAAAAAAATCATCTCATATGCAATGCAGGCGAGATGATTTTTTTAAAATTTATCCACAAAAATTTCTTTTTTATAAAAACATCAATGTGTCAGAAGTAACATTGCCACAAACAAGAATGCAATTACCCACGAGCTGCCCTTAATCTTTTTGAAATCTCCGCAGAAAACGCTGATTACAATGTAAGAAATAAGACCGAAAGCAATGCCGTAGGAGATGTTGTATGTAAACGGCATTATTGCAAGGGTAAGAAAAGCGGGGACGGATTTCTTGAAATCGCTCCAGTCAATGTTTTTGACCGAGCCGAGCATAAGAACACCGACGTAAATAAGAGCCGCCGCTGTAGCGCAACCGGGAACGAGCTGTGCAATCGGGCTCAAAAACATTGCGATAAAGAAGAATATACCGCAGAAAACAGATGTAAGACCTGTACGGCCGCCGGCGGCAACACCTGCGTTCACTTCGCTAAAGGTTGTAACGGTTGAGGTTCCGCAAACAGCACCCAAGGTGGTTGCAATTGCGTCGGAAAGCATGCCTTTGTTCATATTAAGAGGCTCGCCGTGTTCGTCAAGCAGATTTGCTCGCTCGCAAGCGGCATAAAGTGTGCCGAGGGTGTCGAACATATCAACCATACAAAATGCCAGAGCAGTTGTTACAATGGTAAGAATAAGGTTAGCGTTACCGTGCTTTGCAGCAAAGGCGGAAAAATCAAAACCTTCAGTAAAAACCTTGAACAAGGACTGTGAGCTGAATTCGCTGAAAGCCTGTGCAGGACTAATAACGTGAATATTAAAATTGTCGTAAAAGCCGTCAACGGTAAGACCGAGAAGGTAATATAGAGCCATACCGCCGATGATACCGATAAGCACAGCACCCTTGAATTTTTTGTGGCTCATAATAACAATGGCAAGGAATGTGCAAAGTGTAACGAGCATCGGCATAATGTCGCCCCAATGCTGGCTTAAAAGGTTAAACGAAGCAAGGTCAACACAGGTTGACTCGCTGGGAACAACAATGCCTGCATTCTGAAGACCGAGCAAAGCGATAAATAAGCCAATTCCTGCAGGGATAGCGGAACGGACTGAATCGGGAAGAGCATCAAAAATCTTTTTACGTAAGCCTGTTACGGTAAGCAGAATAAAGACAACACCTTCAATGAGGATAAGCACAAGGGCGTTGGCATAAGACAAGCCGAAACCGATGCACACAGTATAAACGAAGAAAGCGTTAAGTCCCATACCGCTTGCCTGTGCCAAAGGCAAATTGGAAAGCAAGCCTGCCAGAACAGTTCCGATAACAGCGGCAATCGCCGTTGCAATATAAATTGCTCCGTAAGAAACACCGAGCGGATTTGAGCCGTCACCGAACGGGTCGGCAAACATATTGGCGTTAACCATAAGAATGTATACCATAGCAAAGAAAGTTGTCATTCCTGCTATGAATTCGGTTTTTACCGTTGTGCCACGTTCCTTGAGTTTAAAAAATTTATCCATTTTGCTTCTCCTTTGTTTTGGTATTCCTTCTTATTTTTGTTTGACCAGTTGAACAACCGTCTCGACATGATTTGTGTGCGGGAACATATCAACGGGCTGTATCTTTTTAACCTTATATCCGTGTTGAATAAGGTATTTCAAGTCTCTTGCCTGTGTTTCGGGGTTGCAGGAGATGTAGACAACTTTTTTCGGATTAAGTGTTACAACCGAAGAGAGGAAAGCCTCATCACTGCCTGCACGTGGCGGGTCCATAAAAACAACATCGGCTTTTTCACCGTTTGCCGCCATTTTTGTCATAAATTCACCTGCATCTGCACAGTAGAATTTTATATTTTGAGTATCGTTTCGTCTTGCGTTATTTTTGGCGTCAAACACGGCATCCTTGTTTACTTCAACCGCTATAACTTCCTTTGCTTTTTTAGCGGCGATTATGCCGATTGTGCCTATTCCGCAATAAGCGTCAATAACTGTTTCGTTGCCCGTAAGCTCGGCAAACTCAATAGCCTTGCCGTAGAGCTTTTCTGTCTGCACGGGGTTAATCTGGTAAAAGGATTTAGCCGAAATTCTGAACACACAGCCGCAAAGCGTGTCCTCAATTGTGCCCTTGCCGTAAAGCACTTTTTCGGTGTTGCCGAGCACAAGGCTTGTATGCTCACGGTTGATGTTCTGTATGATTGTTGTGATTTCAGGATGCTTTTTGAGAAGCTCCTTTACAAACGCATTCTTGCCGGGGAACATCGGTGTTCCCGTAACAAGAACGACCATAATTTCACCGCTTGTAAAGCCACGCTTGACAAGAACGTGACGCAAAAATCCCACACCTGTGTCCTCGTTATACGGAATCATTCGGTAATGCTTCATCATATTACGGATTGTAACGATTATCTCGTCAGCCTTTTTGTCCTCAAGTCTGCACTCATCAATACATACAATTCTGTGTGACTTGGACTGGTAAACTCCCGAAATAATCTTGCCGCCCCTCGTCATACCGAAAGCCGCCTGCACCTTGTTGCGGTAGTTGTACGGGTTTTCCATACCGATGATTTCACCGACACGGCAGAACTTGCCCAAGAGGCGGATAACCTTTGCCTGCTTGTAGCTCAACTGCTCGGGATAGCTCATATTCTGAAGCTGACAGCCGCCGCACTTTTTTGCAACGGGGCAGAAGTCAGTCTTTTTTTGTGCTGTTGTGTTTTTTCTTGCCATTTTATGATTCCTTCGGTTTTTTCATTGTAAGTGAAATTCGCTTTTTGTTAACGTCAACCGCAGTAACCCATACGGTTACAATCTGACCAACCTTGAGCACCTCGGACGGGTGCTTGATGTATCTGTCCGTAATCTGCGAAATGTGAACAAGTCCGTCCTGATGCACGCCGATGTCAACGAATGCACCGAAATCGATAACATTACGCACCGTACCCTGAAGCTCCATACCTGCCTTGAGGTCGTTCATATCCATAACATCGGTACGAAGCATCGGCGGCGGTAACTCGTCACGGGGGTCACGTCCGGGCTGCTTTAATTCTTTTATAATGTCAAGCATTGTCGGCACACCTACACCGATTTTCTCGGCGGTGGCATCCTTGCCGATTGCTTCAACCTTTTCTGTCAGGTCGTCAAGCTTGCCGTTTGCGGCATCCTTAACGGTGTAACCGCACAATTCAAGAAGTGCCTTTGCGGCATCGTAGCTTTCGGGGTGAACACCTGTGTTGTCAAGCAGATTTTTACTCTCTGCAACACGCATAAAGCCTGCACACTGTTCATAAGCCTTTGCACCGAGCTTTGGAACTTTTTTGAGCTGTGCACGGCTTGTGAAAGCTCCGTTTTCCTCACGGAAAGCAACGATATTCTTTGCTACCGTGCTGTTGATGCCCGAAACTCTTGTAAGAAGAGAAGGGGAGGCGGTGTTCACATCAACACCAACGTTGTTAACAGCATCCTCTACAACACCGTTAAGCGCATTGTCAAGCTCCTTTTTGGGCATATCGTGCTGATACTGACCGACACCGATTGCCTTCGGGTCAATCTTAACAAGCTCTGCTAAGGGGTCCTGCAAGCGGCGTGCAATTGAAACAGCACTACGGAGTGAAACGTCAAACTGCGGAAATTCCTCTGCCGCAAGCTTTGAAGCGGAGTAAACAGAAGCACCTGCTTCACTTACAACCATATATGCAGTGTCACTGTCGATTTCTTTAAGAAGATTTGCGGTGAAGATTTCTGTTTCTTTTGAAGCTGTGCCGTTACCGATTGCGATAATCTTAACGCCGTAGCGTTTAATCATATTTTTGATAAGCACCTTTGCACTTTCCTGCTGTGCGGCGGAGTGGGTAATGTAAGCAACACCCGTGTCAAGCACACGTCCCGTTTCGTCAACAACAGCAACCTTACAGCCCGTCCTGTAACCCGGGTCAAGACCGAGTGCGACCTTACCCTTTACGGGCGGCTGAAGCAAAAGCTCTTTAAGGTTGGAAGAGAAAACCTTTATTGCGGCTGATGCGGCATTCTCCGTCAGCATTGAACGGATCTCACGCTCAATTGACGGGTAAATAAGTCTGTCATAAGCATCTGCACCCGCATCACGGACTGTATCCGTGCAAAGCGAACCGCTGTCCGAAAGTGTAACTGATGTAATAACGTTAGAAGCCTTTATCTTGTCAAGCTCAACACTTACCTTAAGGAAGCCTTCACGCTCGCCACGGTCAATCGCAAGCACTCTGTGACCGGCAATTTTGTTAACAGGCTGTGAAAAATCGTAATACTGCTCATAAACGCTCTGTGCCGTTTCGTCTGCGGCTTTAACATTGACCACACCGAGTACGGTAAAGAGGTTGCGAAGTCTGCGGCGGATATCCGCATTGTCGGAAATATCCTCTGCAATAATATCCATAGCACCCTGCAAAGCATCCTCTGCGGTAGGCACTCCGTTTTCTTCATTTATATAATCCTGTGCCAATTCAATTGCGGCGGGACTGTCCTTTAACTGTGCATAAATTGCGGCGGCGAGAGTCTCAAGACCTCTTTCACGGGCAACGGATGCACGGGTCTTTCTCTTTGGCTTAAAGGGACGGTAGATGTCCTCAATCTCCGCAAGAGTTGCGGCCTTGTCGAGAGCGGCGGCGATTTCATCGGTGAGCTTTTCCTGTGCTTCGATTGATGAACGCACCTCTTCACGGCGCTTGTCGAGGTTGCGGAGGTATTCAAGTCTTTCCGAAATCTCACGCAGAGTCTGGTCATCGAGCGTACCGTGAGCCTCTTTACGGTAACGGGCAATGAAGGGGATTGTGTTGCCGTCGTCAATAAGCCCGACGACGTTTTCCACCTGCCACGTTTTGAGTTTGAATTCATTGGTGAGTGCTGAAATGATATCCATAGTGTCTCCTTAAATGGTCTTTAACTGTCTGATGTCTGCACCGTCAAACTGCAGAATTGTATATGTGCTTAAAATTCTTGAAGCGATACGATCGCTGTATGTGTTTTTGATTGCCTCGGGTGTGAGATTTGTACTGATTACAGTCGGCTTTTCTTCAAGTCCACGGCAATTTACGATGTTATAAAGAGCCGAAACAGTAAGCTGTGTGCTGAATTCAGCACCGAGGTCGTCGATGATAAGTAAATCGCAGTCTAGAATTGCCTGCTCGGTGTTTTCGCCGTCTCCTCTGCCGAATTTTTCACGCTCAAGGCGGTTAAAGAGATTTTGTGCGGTTGTGTAAATCACACCGTAGCCTGCCTCAACAGCCTTGCCGGCAATTGCAAGTGAAAGGTGAGTTTTGCCGAGCCCTGTTTTGCCGTAAAGCAAAAGGCTGGGGGATTTTAGACTGAAATCGTCAGCGTAAGCCTTGCAATAGCCGAGAACGCTCTCCATTCGCTGACGGGGGCTTATGCCTGCACCGTCGGGATAATAGTCGAGCTTGAAGTTGTCAAACCTGCACTTGTCCACGGGGAGCTTGGAGCAAAGCTTTTCGTATTCAATCGAACGAAGTAAAAGCTTGAAACAGTCGCAGACGTAACCGCCCACAGAGCCTTTGTCCTCGCACTTCGGGCAGGTGTATTTGACGTCAAGCCAATCCTCGGGGTAACCGTTTTTGATAAGCAATGAACGTCGCTTTGCCTGTGCGTCAAGGTTGACCTCGGCAAGAGTTTTTATGTAATCCTCACCGCCGTTGCCCATACCGACCGCTTTGATTGTCGCAAGACCTGCACGTGCCATTGTTTCTTCAATTTCAAGAATTTCGGGAATGTTCTTCAAAGCCTCGTCGTGTCTTTTCTCACGCTGCATAAGTGCTTCATTGCGGCGCTTTTTAAGCTCACGCTCTGCTTTTTCATAAGTATCTCTGCTGAATGCCACGGTTTATTCCCCCTTTTTGTAAACAGGCAACTGATTTGCTCTGCGGTTAAATTCGTTCATATCGTAGGATGTGTTGACATCTGATTTTTTCTGATTTTGTTCACGGAAAGCCTGCTTGTCTTTTTCGACATCTTCGGGAGTTTTAAGTCCCTTCTGATGCCAGTTTGCAAGCACCTTGTTCATATATGCAAAGCTGATTTTGCTCGAATGGTCAAGCATTTCTTCATAAGCGAGGTAAATCATATCCACACCGAACTTCATTTCAGTCGACCACGTTTTAAGGTAAGCCGCCTGCGACGAGGTCGGGCGGGGATTCTGAATACCTGCCAACTGTGCAAATTCTTTCCACAAGCTCATGCAGGAGTTGAGCACCTTAATCTGTTCGTCCGCTTTTTCGATTGTGTCAATTTCCTTTTCGCCCCACGTTCTGCCAACCTTTGCAATGTATGCAAAATTACCCTTGCCGACAGAAACGCAATAGCTTACGAGCATATATATAACCTCAACGGGCAGACCGTACTGGTCGTGCATCATAAGAAGTATACACTCGCTGTCGTAGCCGATTGTTCTGCCGAGAAGTCCCTCAATGTCTGTGAACATATGCGCAATTTCGGGTGATTCCTTGCAGCGTGCGACAACCTGCTCATAAGTCGGCTTGACGGGGGAGAGCTCGGGCAGCTCTTTGAGTGTTTCTGTAACACTTGTTGCGGCAGGAGCCTGGGGTGCGGGCATCTGCGGAATAACCTTGCCGTCAGACGAAAGCACGCCCCATTCGCAAAGCACGGTGAGCGCATCGCAAACGTCACTTTCTGCATAGTTTATCTCCTTGCTGATAACAGCAGGGTCAATCGGCTCGCTTGTATGGCGGAACACCCACAGCAAAGTTTTAAGCTGTGAGGCACTTGCGAGCTTTATGTTGTTGTCAACAACCTGCGACGGCACGGCAAACATTGAGCCGAACACGGCAGGGTTAATTGTATAAGCCATTTTTTCACTATCCTTGATTTTTTTGATTTATTGACGCTAAAATACCACCTATCATTATACACATTTAAAGGTCAAAAGAAAATACAAAAAATCACTTTCTACACAACGATTTTAAATCCACAATAAATTGTGTTTTGCTATTTAAAAAATCACAAGTCAATTGACAAAACAACAAAATTTATAAATAGGTAATAAATGAATAAATCTCTAATGATTGACTATTATAAAATAATGTGCTACAATACTATGGACTTTTATTAAAAGTACACTTTAAAAAACGAAAGGAGTTAATCCATAATGGATGACCCGGCTGGGATTATACTGAAACTGGTTTTACTTTTAGTGCTGATTTTGGTGAACGCATTTTTCTCAATGAGCGAGATTGCGATTATATCCCTTAACGACAACAAAATAGACAAAATGGCAGAGGAAGGCCACAAAAAGGCAAAGATGGTGGCAAAGCTTACCTCAAACTCAAGCAGATTCCTGTCAACTATACAGATAGGTGTTACTCTTGCAGGCTTCCTTACTTCTGCCAGTGCTTCACAGACCTTTGCCGATATGCTTGCAGATGCGCTTGCAGGTACAGCGGTTGAAAGGGTACTCGGTGCGAGTGTAATCAACGGCATTTCCGTTGTTGTTATCACTCTCATTATGTCGTACTTTTCACTTGTTTTCGGTGAGCTTGTGCCGAAGAAAATCGGTATGCAGATACCTGAAAAGATTTCCTTTAAGGTTGTCGGCATTCTGCTTTTCATTTCAAAGATTTTCAGCCCCGTTGTTAAGATTCTTTCACTTTCAACAAACGGTGTTGTAAGACTTTTCGGCTTCAATCCTCACGCTGATGAGGAAACCGTTACGGAGGAAGAAATCCGAATGATGGTTGATGTCGGCGGTGAAAAGGGCGTTATTGAGGACGTTCAGAAAGAGATGATTAACAACATCTTCGAGTTTGACGACCTTGACGCAGGCGACATTATGACCCACAGAACAGATATGACTGCCGTTGAACTTAATGACCCGATTATGGAGGCAGTTAACCTGAGCATTGAGCACGGATATTCACGAATTCCCGTGTTTGATGACGACCCCGACAATATTGTAGGTATCGTTTACATCAAGGATTTGCTCAAGTTCGTAGGCAAAGATATGCCCGAAACATCGCTTAAGGACGTTATGCGTGCTCCGATGTTTGTGCCCGAGTCAAAAATCTGCGGAGATTTGTTCAAAGAAATGACTGCGACAAGAACACAGATGGCGGTTGTTGTTGACGAGTACGGCGGTACAGCGGGTATTGTAACTCTTGAAGATATAGTTGAAGCTATCGTCGGCAATATTCAGGACGAATACGACAACGAGGACGAGGAGTTTTCACAGATTGATGAAACAACCTTTACCATTGAAGGTATTATGGATATTGACGAGGTTGACGAGCTTACGGGTAAAAAGCTTCCCGAGGGTGATTATGACACCGTTGCAGGCTTCATAATCAGCGAGCTTGGTTACCTGCCAAAGGACGGCGAGATGAACGAGGTTATGTTTGAAAACATCAAGTTCACCGTTCTTGCGGTTGACAACAGAAGAATTGAAAAGGTGCGTGTCGAAATCCTGCCTGTAGAGGAGACAGAAGAGGAAGACGATGAGGATGACGACGAGTCAACCTTCAGATTTTCACGCAAAAACAATGAATAAAAATAGTGCAGTAGGATGTAAAAATCTTACTGCACTTTTGTTTTAATTCTTACTTATAACTTTTTTATGCCAGGACTTTTTGTGACATTCAGGGCAACGCATATGTCTTGTTCTGCCTACATGAGTTGCAAAGAAAACACTTTTGTAAGCAGGCACATATCTGTGACCGCATTTTTTACATTCATAATATCCTGCTGTCTGCTCAATTTTTAACATAAACGGACAAGCAAGCAGAATAGGAACAGTTCCGATTACGATAAGCAGAATTCTTAACCGGTCCTCCATTTGTATCAATGAAGCAACCGCTGTTAAAGCGAACATAGCGGCGATGCTCAACACTCCGATGAGGATTTCAAGAGACAGCAGCCTTTTGTCTGCTTCTTCCTTTTGCTTTGCCATTTCAAGCAGGTTATTTTCTAATTCTTTGTTGTAATTATCCATTGTAACTACCTCCCCACATAATAAATCATTTACGGTAATTTTAAGAACATCGCACAACTCAAGCATTATGGAAGCGTCAGGCATAGACTTGCCTGTTTCCCACTTTGAAACTGCTCTGTCGGTAATGTTCAGTTTTTCTGCCAACTGCATTTGTGTTAAATTTGCATTTTTTCTGCGTTCAGCAATAAATCTTCCGATTTTCGACTGATTCATCCGGTTTCCTCCTTTCAAATTCAGTTTAGCTGTTTTTGTATTGAAAATCTACATACCAACGGTTGAGTGGGGATATCAACTGCCGGTAGAGTTGATAAATCGTTTGTTTATTCAAATTATACCACAATACAACTCAACAATCCACCTGAATTATTGTACGTATTTCAAGTTTTTATTTGACATCATTTTACAGTTGTGATATTGTAATTTCAGAACTTTACAGGAGGGTTACTATGAAAAAGCTTCTTTCTATTTTAATGTCAGCAGTAATTATGTTTTCGGCATTTGCTTTCAGCCTGCCGCACGTTTTTGCCGCAGAAGTTGTAGCATATTATATCGACTCGGTTTCGGGTGACGATGTCACGGGTGAAGGTACTCTTGCCAAGCCGTGGAAGACTATTAACAATCTCGGCAATGTTCCTATTGTTGCGGGTGTGAATATCCTTTTCAAATGCGGCGGTGTATATGAGTGTGCCGCAACGCTTACTACCTCGGGTACAAAGGAAAATCCGATTGTAATTTCCTCTTACGGCGAGGGTGAAAAGCCTCTTCTTACAACAAATGAAAAAACAGAAGTTTTAAGACTTTTTGATTGCAGCTACATAACAATTTCAAATCTTGAAATAACTGCACCCAACGGCGGCGGCATCTGGATTGATACACTCAACCAAACATCATACGGTATTACGATTGATAACGTTGAGTTCCACGACATTCAGAATTATCATCTGCCTTCCCGTGATAACGCATCTGCAGGTGCGGCAGCGGCAAGAGCTTGTGTTATGGTAAAAGGCTTGCCTGCACGTTCACGCTATGCGGTAAATGACCTCACGATTTCAAATTGTGAGATGTATGATTGCGGTAACGGCATCAATATCTGGGGCTCGTGGAACGAGGAGCAGAAGCCGTGGTGCGAAGAGGATGAAATTGATCCCGTTTACAATACAGGCGTGCTCGTTAAGGGTTGCTATTTCCACGATATGGACAGCGAAGCTGTTGTTGTCGGAATGTGCGACGGCGCACTTGTAACTCATTGCCGTGCAATTGATTGCTGTCAGGGCAGTGGAGTTGACGAAAACGGCGAGCCGACATATTTCACAGCCGCAATGTGGTTCTGGGGTAGTGAAAACAGCATTATTCAGTATTGCGAAATTGCAGGACAAAAGAATTTCGGCGACGGAATGTCTATTGATTTTGACTCACATACAAATAACTGCACATATCAGTACATCTACTCGCACGACAATATGCGCTTTATGTGCAACAACGCAAATTACAGCGGTCAGCACAACAACACTGTAAGATATTGCCTTTCCGTTAACGACGGTCAGGGCAGAAGCAAGACAAGTCCTCCTGCAGGTGAATACGGCTTCAAGTTTTACAACAATACCATCATCGGTTGCGGGGAGTTCCAGGTAACTCACATTTATGACGGCGTGTTTGCAAACAATATTATAATCCCCAAGGACGGCAACAAGATTTATTTTGAGCTTGATAATATAATCGGCTCGGGAACAGATTTTTCAAACAACTGCTACTACAACTGTCCAAGCCCGATTTATGATGTTATTTCATCAAAGAATACCATTCCCGGCTTTGTCGGCGGTACAGGCTATGAGGCATACAAGCTCTCTGCTGATTCTCCGCTCATCGGTGCGGGAAAGGTAATTGAGGACGATCTGACAACAGACTTCTTCGGCAACGAAATCACAAGCAACAACATCGGTTGTTATGCAGGTGACGGTGAGGATGCTGAGTATGACAGAGAATGGCTCGTTGAAAAAATAATAAGATTTTTCCGCCAGTTAGTAAACATCATCAAAAGAGAGATAGATGTTCTGAAAAAAGAAAACGAATAAAAATACGGCTCACTTCATTTTGAAGTGAGCCGTATTTTTATACAAGTCAGTCTGCAATTTTGTTTCCGCTTAACTTGATTTTGCCTACAAAGGGGAGCTTGACAACACAGACAAAGGTGTCGCCGTCAAAGTCCACCGTAACGGGAATTTCTTTGCCAGGGAATGCTTCACATTCGCCAACAGCTGTGAGTGTGTTGCCGTCTTCCTCAACATCCTTAACTGTTATCTTCGGCAGATTTTCACCAACGAGTTCAAACTGAAAATCATACTCACCGTTAACATCGCTTATTTTAACTCTGCCTGTGCCTCTGAAAATCATTGTGTTAATCGGGGCTTCCCATGTGCCGAGACCTATCATATCAAAAACTCCTTGTTCGTTTCTAAAATTTTCTTTACACTACCATATTTTAACTTTTATGTCAATATTTTAAAAGGGCTAAAAGTCCTTGTTTACTTGACTTTTATGCGGTGGTGTATTAGAATATACTCATATAATTATGTTTAATTGGGGTAGTAGGACCTTTAGAGATATTTTAGTGTTGTTAAATTATTTTTTTCTCGCTACGGAGGGTTAAATATGAGACGTATAAACTGGAAGGATATGTTCACCAAACAGGTGCTTATGGCAACTTATGATATTATTGCCGTGAATCTTGCATATGTTATTGCCCAGCTTTCAATTCATGCTGTTTATGAAGAGGCAAGTATAGAAACTTGGCTTACAATTTTTGGGGAAAGATTTTTACCTGTAACCATTGTGTTCTTTATGCTTCTCAATGCTTTCAGAGTTTATTCAAGTATGTGGGAGTATGCCGGAATTCGTGAGCTTTCAAATATAGTTGCCGCTGTTTTTATCGGCGGTCTTTCCAGCGTTGCAATTGATATTTCAATGGCACGTTTCGGCTTTGCAATGGCTGTTATCGACAGAGGCTGTCTCAGTGCTTATGTGTACGTTTTAGGTACCGTGCTTGCAATGGCTTTTGTCGGAGGTATGCGACTTGCGTACAGGCTTTTAAGACGTTATCTTTGGTCAAGACAGCTTCAGAAGCAGAGTAAAATTGACCGAGTTATGATTGTCGGTGCAGGTGATATGGGTATGATTATCATCAGCGAACTCGGCGCAGGTAACTACAAAAGAGGCAAGCCTGTTGTTGCCGTTGACGACAACCCCGCAAAAATCGGAAAGAGACTCCGTGGTGTGCCCGTAAGAGGCAATTGTTCCGAAATTCCCGAGCTTGCAAAAAGGTATAAGATTGATACGATTATAATGTGTCTTCCCTCAGCAGGAACAGAGCGTCAGACAGAAATTATGAGACTTGCAGTTGAAACAGGCTGTAAGCTCAAGACCTCGCCGAGCATTCTTGAAATGTCCGAGGGTGTTGAAGTCAACCGAATCCGTGATGTTAATATCTCCGACCTTCTTGCACGTCCCGAGGTAAAGCTTGACCCAAAGGTTTGTAATTACATCACGGGTCAGACCGTTCTCGTAACGGGTGGCGGCGGATCAATCGGCAGTGAGCTTTGCCGTCAGATTTCAAAATATGATCCCGAAAGAATTGTTGTTTTCGACATTTATGAAAACAATGCTTATATGCTTAAATATCAGCTTGATTCTTATAACAAGGGCAAACCCGAGATGCACATTCGCATCGGCTCAATCCGTGACGAGAACAGGTTGAGAGAGGTTTTTGAAGAGTTCAAGCCGACAGTTGTTTTCCATGCGGCGGCACACAAGCACGTTCCCCTTATGGAGGACAGTCCGAAAGAAGCTGTTAAAAACAATATCTTCGGCACATACAATGTTGCCAAAACTGCAATCGATTTCGGTGTAAAGCGTTTTGTAAGCATTTCTACCGACAAGGCTGTTAACCCGGCCAACGTTATGGGTGCAACCAAGCGTGTTACGGAAATGGTTGTTCAGTATTTTCAGCGCAAGTGCGGCGGTAGCACAATGTTTGCGGCAGTTCGTTTCGGAAACGTTCTCGGTTCAAACGGCAGTGTTATTCCGATCTTTACCGAGCAGATTAAAGAGGGCGGCCCTGTTACGGTTACCCACCCCGACATCACACGCTACTTTATGACAATTCCCGAAGCATCACAGCTTGTTGCACAGGCAGGTGGTCTTGCAAACGGCGGCGAGGTTTTTGTTCTTGATATGGGTGAGCCTGTCAAAATTCTTTCTCTTGCGGAAAATCTTATCAGACTTTCAGGATACAAGCCTTATTCTGAAATTGATATTAAATTCTCGGGTCTCCGCCCGGGTGAAAAGCTCTATGAAGAGCTTGTTCTTGAAGAGGAAAGCAACGAGCGCAGAATGACGGCTAATAACAAAATTTTTGTTACAAAGCCGCTTCAGATGGATGACGGACTTTTTGAGAAAAAGCTTGAGGAATTGAAAACTGCTGAAGAGGGCGACATAAGAAGAATTCTTAAAGAGATTGTTCCGAATTATGTTGAACAGCAGTCTCACGGTATTGTTCACTGATTTATTGATCGAGAGGGATACGGATGTATAAAATATTCAAAAGGGTAACGGATTTCGTCCTTGCCCTTGCGATGCTTACAGTTCTTTCTCCGCTTATGGTTGCGGCGGCAATACTCATTAAAATTAATCGTGACGGACCCGTTCTTTTTAAACAGGAAAGACCGGGTCTGGACGGAAAAATATTTACGGTTTATAAGTTCAGGACAATGTCTGTCAGAACTCACGACAAGTCGGGCAGAGAGCTTGCAGATTTTGAAAGAATGACGAAGGTCGGCAGTTTCTTAAGAAAGACCAGCATTGACGAGTTGCCGCAGCTTATAAACATCCTTAAAGGAGATATGAGCTTTATCGGCCCGAGACCGCTTCTTACAGAGTATCTTGAACTCTACACTCCCGAACAGATGCGCCGTCACGAGGTAAGACCGGGAATTTCCGGACTTGCACAGGTCAACGGCAGAAACGCAATTTCCTGGGAGGAAAAATTCCGTCTTGATGTTGAATATGTCAAAAGCATAAGCCTTAAGACGGATGTACATATTTTCTTTAAAACTATAACAAACGTTTTAACTCAAGAAGGCATAAATAGTACCGACGACAACACAATGGAAAAATTTACGGGTACAAAAGAGGAAGTGCATTGATGAAAAAAATATTGTACGTTGCTACAATTACCGAGCATTTTTATTATTTCCACTTGCCGTATCTCAAAATGTTCCACGACCTCGGCTGGCAGGTTGATGTTGCAAGCCACGGTGATGTTGAGCTCCCGTACTGCGATAACAGATACGAAATTCCCATAAAGCGTTCACCTGCAGACAAGGATAATCTGCAGGCATATAAAATGCTTAAAAAGATAATAAAAGACAACCGTTACGACTTGGTTCATTGTCATACGCCCATGGGTGGTATTCTTGCACGCCTTGCCGCCGCTTCACAAAGAAAGCACGGCACAAAGGTTTTGTATACCGCCCACGGTTTCCATTTTTATGAGGGCGCACCTAAACTTAACTGGATGGTCTACTTCCCGATAGAATATACAATGTCCTTTCTGACAGATTGTCTTATAACGATAAATGAAGAGGATTATAACTGCGCAAAAAAACACCTGAAAGTAAAAGCAATTAAAAAGGTGAACGGTGTCGGCTATAACAGCGATAAATATTTTCCCGTTTCGTCAGAGGAAAAGTTAAGATTAAGAGAAAAGCTTGGTTATTCAAACGATGAGAAGCTTTTGATTTATGTTGCGGAAATGAACGCAAATAAAAATCAGGCAATGCTTATAAAAGCATTAAAGCTTGTTAATGAAAAGCGTGACGATGTGAGGCTTCTTATCGCAGGAGCCGATAATTATAACGGTGAATATATCCGCTTGGCAAAAGAGCTTGGTGTTGATAAAAAAGTTGATTTCCTCGGTCACCGTGAGGATGTTGACGATCTTTTACATATCAGCGATATAGCCGTAGCGTCAAGCTATCGTGAGGGTTTGCCGGTTAATGTTATGGAAGCGCTTGCCTGCGGTTTGCCTGTTGTACTTTCGGATAACAGAGGACACAGAGTTCTCGGTATAAACGGTGAAAACGGATATGTGGTCAAGGTTAACGACTGCGAGACAATGGCTGAAAAAATAATTATGATTTTAGATGATGAAGCTCTTTACGGCAGACTTTCACGAAATGCCGTCGAGCTCGTAAAACCATTTTCAAAAGAAAGTGTGCTTGCAGAATTAACGCAGGTTTATAATCAATACATAGATTGAGGAATTTATGAGTTTTTTTAAGTTCGACTTTTACGAAATAGTTGTCTGGGTCGCAACGATAATAATGTGTATGATAGCAGCGGCTTGCCGAAAAGCTCCTCTACGACGTCCGGGAGCACTCGGGCAACCGTTGCCGAATCCCATTGCTGTAATTCTGCCCATTATATTTTTTACTATTTTTGCAGGACTCAGAAGAACAATCGGAGATACGTATTTTTATATGCACTCTTTTGAGTTGATGGGCGACAGTAATCCGGTTAATCTGTCAATTTTTGTTAGTTCGATGTTTTCCTTCTTTCAGAATATAATAAGAAATCTTACTGATGACCCTCAATGGCTTATTATGTTTTCTGCGGTGTTTTCTTTGCCGATACCCCTTATCATTCTGTATAAATACTGTCCTCGGTTTGAAATGGCAATTTATATGTTTGTAGCTTTCAGCTATCTTGGCGGATCTATGAATGCCATGAGACAGTATATGGCGGCAGCAATTGTTTTGTTGGGAACAAAGTATCTTTTTTCTATGAAAAAAGGTGATTTTATCAAATATGCTGTGATAATACTGTTAGCTTACTGTATGCATAACAGTGCCATTATAATGATACCTATTTATTTTGTTGTACGTAGGCGGGCATGGCAGTTAAGCTCTTATCTGATTATGCTGGGCAGTGTGATAGGAGTTATAATTTTTGATGCAATTCTGCCATCATTTTTATCAGCACTTGAACAAACCAGTTATTCAAACTATTCCGAAAACGGATGGTTTACAAGCGGTGTTGAAGGCGGAAGCAGTCTTATCAGAGCATGTTTCATTCTGTATCCCATTGTTATTGCTTTTTTTAATAAAGAACGTCTGAAAATGTTTGGGCATATCGGAGATATACTTATAAATATCGCATTTATAGTAGCTGCAATTTATATGATTTCTATGTATAACTGGATTTTCTCCCGTCTTGCTGCATATATGTCTGTTTATTTTATGATTTTTGTAATTTGGCTTGTAAATTACGGAGTAAAACCGAGAGACAGAACCCTTTATGTTACTATGACAGTTTTAGTTTATTTTGTGTATTCCAGAATGGACTCTTTTATGATTTCGGCGTATATTTCAGATTATTTCTTCCCTGGAAGAACACTTTTCGGTTAAGTTGGAGTGAATTATGAAATACTTTTTGTTTAATCATGTCGGCAGTTTCAATCACGGCTGTGAGGCCATTGTCAGAGGAACAGTTAATATCATAAGCAATTCGGACAATAATGCCGAGTTTGTATTATCTTCTTTCGCACCTGACACGGATGCTGCGATTTCAGACGTAGAAAAGAAATTGTTCGTAACGAGAGGGCTTACCTCGTTTGAAAAGCTTGTTTCTGCTGTTAATGTGAAATTGCTTCATTCAGAAGAATATGCGCTCAAAAAAATGTATTCTGAAGTTGTTTTACAGGCGCAGGATTGCGACATCTGTCTTTCGATTGGCGGAGACACTTATTGCTATGGCGACAATCACGGAATCCAGGTGCTCACAAAGGAACTTAAAAAGTCAGGTAAAAAGGTTGTGCTCTGGGGTGCATCTCTTGGTGAAGAGGATTTGACGGAGCAAAAGCTTCAATCTCTTGCAGATTTTGATGCAATTTTTACAAGAGAATCGTTAACCTATGAGCTTTTAAAAAGCAAGTCTGCAAATAAAAATATTTTTATTAACCCTGATCCCGCATTTTGTATGGAAAGGGACGAGGTAACACCGATTTCAGGATTTACAAAGGAAAATACTCTGGGGCTTAACATAAGTCCCCTTGTTGAAAGCTACAACCCTCAGATAACGCAGATTACAAGAGATTTTATAAAATACATTTTAGATAATACAACGCTCAATATACTGCTCGTTCCGCACGTTATCGAACCCGGCAATAACGATTATGAATATATGCTTGAGTTTTATAACGAGCATAAAAATAGTGGCAGAATTCAGCTTTTAGCGCCTGACCTTAATGCAAAGCAGTATAAGGGCTATATTGCACACACAAGATTTTTTATCGGTGCAAGAACGCACGCAACTATAGGGGCGTATTCGAGCGGTGTACCCACAGCTGTGCTTGGCTATAGTGTAAAGTCAAGAGGAATTGCAAAAGACATTTTCGGCGAAGAGCTTTGTGTAGTGAATTCACGTACACTTGAAAATTCCGAGCCTGTTATTGAAGCGTTCAATACGCTCGTTGAAAAAGAACAGGAAATCAAAGAAATTCTTATGAGAAAAATTCCTGTTTATTTGCGTGATGCGATGCAGATGGGTGAAAAACTTATTAAACTGTAAAAAAGGGGTGACAGCATGAAAAAGAAAATTTTATTTGTAATTCCGTCGCTTAAAAGCGGGGGTGCGGAAAAAAGTCTTATCACCTTGCTGTCGCTTTTTGATTATGAAAAATATGAGGTTGATTTACTGTCTTTCAGGCGGGAGGGCCTGTTTTTTGACAAAATTCCCGCAGAGGTTAATGTTATAAAAGGAACGGAAGATTATGAAGCTTTTGACGGCGATGCAAAAAAGGCAATAAAATACTTCATAAAAAAAGGTAAGCTTTCTTCTGTGATTGACAGAATTAAATATATTAAAAGTTTCAACGAAGCAGACTCAAGTTTACGGGAAAAGAAAAAATGGGATTTGCTGAAAAAGCAGTTGCCGCATTTAAACAGGAAATACGACTGTGCAGTCGGTTATCTAGAGGGCAATGCAAGCTATTTTGTTGCGGACAATGTGGTCGCAGATAAAAAAATTTGCTATGTTCATAATGATTTCAAAAAATTAGGTTTGGATGTAAATCGAAATAGGAATTTGTTTAAAAAGTGTGATAAAGTTGTTACGGTTTCACAAGTTTGTCTTGACAGTTTGATTGATGAATTCCCTGATTTTCAGGAAAAATTTATTGTAGTAGAAAATATTACAAGTCCTAAAATAATTAAAATTTATTCTTTAGAAAACACACCTTACAAGAAAGATGAAAATACAGTAATTCTTAACACGGTTGGAAGACTTGCTCCGCAAAAAGCAATCGACCTTGCTGTTAAAACCTGTGCAGAGTTGAAACGTCGTGGCAAAAACATAAAATGGTACCATATCGGCACAGGAGAGCTTAAGGAAGAAATCGAGACTCTTATGCGTGAGCTCGGTGTGGAGACTGATTTCATTCTCCTTGGTGAGCGGTCAAACCCTTACCCGTATATTGCCGGCTGTGATATTTATGTTCAGCCGTCACGTTATGAGGGTAAATCGATTGCAATTGACGAGGCGAAATGTCTTTTGAAGCCTATTGTTACAACGAACTTCACAACAGTCAAAGACCAGATTACTGACGGAGTCAACGGACTTGTTTGTGAAATGAACGAAAAGGATATTGCAGATAAGCTGGAAAGGCTTATCGATAATGCAGATTTGAGACAAAAGCTTTCCGAAAATCTTGCAAAAGAAAATCTCGGAAACGAAGAAGAGTTGGAGAAATTTTACGGACTGATTAACTGAAAGGAAAACCACAATGGCTATTTTAATTATAATTTTTCTTTTAGCCGTGCTTGTGCTTCTCGGTTTTGATTATCTCGACATTTTCTTAAATTGGCTGGGAAGAATTAAAATCGGCACAATAAGTGATAAAAAAGAGTGGCAAAAAGCAACAAGTGATGTTGTCCTCAAGTGGCTTGAATCGGGAACACCAAAGCTTCCCACAAACGAAAACAAAAAGTTCAAGCTTATATCCACGATTAAAAATTACAAAAAAATTGAATCAACAGCCTATTGGCAGGATGCATCGGTTCTGAAGGCGGCTGATGGAATTGAAGGTTGTGAAGAGGGGATTTTTGCTCTTCTTGACAGATATATTGACACAGACAGCGGCAAGTGGAGAAATCCGCCAAGGAAAGTTGACTGTGCAATGCTCGCTTATGAGTTCCTTTGCTGTGAGTTTATTGACAATTCAACCATCCGTCCGGCAATGGATTATGTTGCTGACTATCTTTACAAACTCTATGAGGAATACGGCACCGTACCTTATAATACAGAGGTTAAAAATATCCGCTTTGTTGACACGGTCGGTATGATTTGTCCGTTTCTTATGAAATACGCTGTTGTGTATAACGAGCCGAGGTATGTCGATGTTGCTCTGGCACAGATTAAAGAGTACAAAAAATTCGGATTTGACAAAGATACACGTATGCCGTGCCATTGTTTTAATGTCAAGACAAATGCTCCGCTCGGAATTTACGGTTGGGGCAGAGGCTGTGCCTGGTGGGCAATCGGAATAACCGACAGTCTTAAAACGCTCATGACGAGCAAGACTTATAACATTGAGAAGGTTTTGCTTTTAAAATACTTAATTGAATTTATGACGACGGTAAAGACTTATCAGCGCAGTGACGGTGCATTTACCCGTATGCTGTTTACGTCCTCACTTGAGGACAGCTCTGCAGGTGCAATGCTCGCTTACTGTTTTGCAGAACTGTATGATTTAACGGAAAATGATGAATACAAAACTTTTTGCAAAAGAGTTCTTGAACACCTGATGACCTGTACACGTCGTAACGGCGTTATAGATTACGCACAGGGAGACACGATGGGAATAGGCTTTTATTCTGACAGTTTGCGTGTTGTTCCTGCGGCGCAGGGCTTTGCTGTTGCGGCGGCAAAGAAAATAGATTTTTAAGTGACAGAATTACCGAAAGGGGGTAAGCGGGATATGATTGATATCCATTGTCACATTTTAAACGGGATTGACGACGGTGCACGTGATCTTGAAACAGCCGTGCAAATGTGTCGGATTGCTGAGATGAACGGTATAAAGCATATCGTTGCAACTCCGCACACAACAACTGTTGACAATATCGGACACTTTTTAGAAACAAGAGACAACAAAATCCGAATTCTCCGTCAAGTGCTTGAGGAGAGGGGTATTGATGTTAAAATTTACCCCGGTGCAGAGGTTTTTGTTGATGATGATATTTTCTTTTCAAACGATTTGAAACGCTTGACAATAAACGGTAGCCGATATATCCTAATTGAGTTCGCTTTCAGAAATGTCAAGATAAGAAAGATTTATGACTATTTAAACGAAATTATTAATGCAGGTCTTGTGCCGATAATTGCACATCCCGAAAGGTATGAATTCTTCCAATTTGACTATGATGCAGTTAACTCACTTATCAGAAACGGAGTAATTTTTCAGATTAACGCTTCCAGTCTTGCCAGCTTTGACGGTTTGCAGGAATTTGAGCTTGCATACTCTATGGCGTATAACGGTGTGGCGTCTTTCATCGGTACGGATGCACACTCACCTGTCCACCGTGCAAATAATCTTTCGGAAATGATGCGGTATTTTCCGCCCGACATCAGCCAGTATAATATGCAGGTTATGGTGCACGATGCGCCGAAGGCTGTTTTGACAGACAGTCCGCTTCCGCAGACGGAACGCAAGGAAATCCGCAAGCGTGGCGGCTTTTGACAGTTGACTTAAAACTTCGGATATTTTATAATTATACCCTATCGATAGGCTTCGACGGTATTTCGTCGGGAAGGATGGTAAAATATGCAGGATCTTGATACCAATAAAAATATATATTATAACGAAGAGGGCTCTGTGCTTGATATGGGTCGTCTTGCAAAAAATCTTCTTAATAAGATTTGGGCAATATTGCTTGTGGGTGCAATTTTTGCAGTTGCGGGCCTTGCAATTGCAAAGGCAACTTATGTTGAGGTTTATTCCTCGAATATGACTCTGAGCTTTATGGAAACCAAGATGGTCATTGTAAAGGATTACTCAGGACGTAAGGATGCTCCGACTGAATATGAGGAGGAAACCACTTTCTATGGTGATTCAGATGCTAAAAGATATCAATATCTTTTAAAGAGCGATGAAATGGTAAATAAAATTCAGACCAAACTCAAGGAAATTGACCCGAACAGCGATTACAGTCATTCTTTTATTGAAAACAGTCTGGGCATCGAAACCATTGAAGAGGGTATCAGCGGCTTTTTCAAAATAAGCGTTACCAGCACAGATAAAGCATATTGCGAGCGTGCCATTGAGGTTGTTCTCGAGGAATTCCCCGAGTTTGTTCAGGGCTTTGATAGTACGCTGTCGATTAAGGTTATTAAGAGCGCAAATGCTCCCGCTGTTACCAACAGCGACGGCGCTTCTACAAATGCAATTTACGGCTTTATAATCGGTGCTTTACTTGTTGCGGCAATTATATTCTTTATCACAATCACAACTAATACGGTAACAAGCCTCGAAAGCTTACGCCGTGAGGTTAATGTTAAGGTGCTTGGCTCTGTGCCGCTTCTTGAAAAACAGGTCGGTCTTTTCGGTAAAAAGAGCAAAACTCCGCAAGGCTCACTTCTTATTACGGACTCTTCAAAGGTCAGCTTTGCTTTTGTTGAAAGCTTCAAGTCAATCCGCACAAAGATTGAAAACGTTAAGGCAGAAAAGGGCTACAAGGCATTTGTTGTTACAAGTACCTATGAGGACGAGGGAAAAACAACTGTTGCGGTTAACATTGCCTGCTCGCTTGCGCAAAAGGGTAAGTCCGTTTTGCTTATCGACAGTGACTTGAGAAAGCCTGCTGTTTTGCACGCAGTCGGTGTCAAGTCAGACACTAACTACGGTCTTATCCCGATTATCAAGGGAACATCAACCTATGTTGATTCAATCAAGTTTATAAAGTCTCTGGGTATTTTCGTTTTACCGACAGGCGGTATCTCGCTTAAATCTACAGAGGTTCTTGATACCGAAAAGGTGCGAAACGTTATTGAACAGGCAAGACGAGAGTTCGATTACATCATCATCGACTCACCGCCGTCAAACGTTGTTACAGACAGCCTTGTTATTGCACCTCTTGCCGACGGTATTATCTACAATATCAGACGTGACTATGCAAAGGTTACGGATATCAACAGAACGCTTGAAGAAATCCGCAGTGCGGACATTGAGGTTATTGGCGCAATCTTTACGATGAGCGGTAACGAAGAGCACAGCAGATACTACAAGCGTAAAGGATATCTTCGCTACGGCTATTACGGCAGACGTGGAAGAAAGAGTGGCTACGGATACGGTAGCGGCTATGGCTACGGTAACGGTTATGGATACGGCAATGGCTACGGATACGGCGGTTACGGTTACGGCAATGGTTACGGTTATGGCGGCTACGGCTACGGTTATGGCGGCTATGGCTACGGAGCAGACCCCGATTCCGATAACAAGAAAATCGACAAATAAATAAAAACAAATCACCGCACTCCACAAAAATGAAATGCACCCCAAATGTTAGACATTGTGATATAATGTTTAACAGGAGGGGTGATTTTTTATGCCAAAAGGAATACCAAATAAAAAATACACAGGTGAATTCAAGCAAAAAGTAGTAGAAACAATGCACAAAGAAA
>JAFUPA010000069.1 GCA_017481575.1 Clostridia bacterium
CGTGCTTTTAAAAACAGCGTCGCAGACCCACAACTTTTGCAAAGCAAAAATTTCATATTGGCGAAGCCAATATTTCATCTGCGTAAGCAGATTTCACCCGACCGTTGGTCGGATTTCATTGCAAAGTCAAGGACTTTGCCCTACAAACCCCATTTTGCCGATATAATTATAATCTTTATCCAATCGGTAGGGGACGGCGCCCTCGACGTCCTTTTATGTTTATACAAATTGTTTACAAATAAATAACGCTAAAAACAAAGGAGAAAACTATGACATCTGGAGAGAAAATAAATTATTACAGAAAACAACTCGGACTCTCGCAGGAGGAGCTAGGACAAAAGCTTCTTGTCAGCCGGCAAACCGTCAGCCTGTGGGAAAAAGGACAAACCGTCCCGACGATAGATAATTTAATAAGACTAAAAGAAATCTTCGGCGTTTCCGTTGATGAAATTCTCGGTTGCGAGGAAGAGAAAGAAACCCGGCAAGATGTACCCATTGCAAAAGAAAGCTACAATTTCCGATATACACAAGAAGAGATCAACAGTATATTTAAGCAAAGTAACAAGCAACTGCTTTCACGAATAATCGTATTCGCAGTCTTTGCTGTTGTGTTCTTGGTCTGGATGTTTTTTGAAGATGAAGCAATCGGCTTTTTAGGTGTTGCAACTGGTTTTATGCTTATGACGGTAATAATGCTGATTAAAACTATTTCAGTTAATAATAAAAATTCCAAAAAGACAGTTGAAAGATTGCCGAAATGTTCTTACGATATCAAGGTCTATGACAATTATTTTACAGCAACAGTTACAAGAGATAACGAAATTAAATCAAGCTTTAAATTTGATTTTAACGATATTGAGCAGTTTTTGGATTACGGTGATTTTTTATATATCGTAGTTAACGGAAATGGTTTTATATTGAGGAAAAACTCACTTGCGCCTAACAGTATTTTTACCCTGCTTGCAAAAAGCAATCCCGAAAAAACTATCGTCAACAAAAAGGGAATGACCGCAACTAAAGTTTTTCTCAACATTCTCTTTGTTGCAACTTTGTTTTCAGAGTTTATTCCTATGCTGATTATGGGTTGTTTTTCTCTGAACGAAGAATTTATGCAAGAAAATCAATGGCTGTTTCTAACAGCTCTGCCAATTCCTATTGCCTCACTTGTGTTAGGTATAATATTTAAACGTAAAGGTTTCAAATGTACCAAAAATATTGTTGTAGGAATAATTTTTTCACTGATGTTGATTATGTTAGGTATAAGTGCAAGTGTGGCTGATGACACAATCGATAATTCCGAGTGGGCGGTATTAAGAGCGGAAGAAACAATAGGAGTTGATTTGCCGGAATGTGAGTCTGTTCAGACAGTAGAAATGAACACCGAAACAACTTCACCGACAAAAGGCTATATTTACTACACAAGCAGAATTACTTTTGAAGATAGACAATCAAATGATTTTGAAAAAGAGATTGCGGATAATGGTTTATGGATGAATCAGATGCCGAATAATTTTGCCGGAATAATTTCCCCGTTTTCGAGCATTTATATGGGAGATTACAGGTTGATTTATAATGTAGATACAAATGAATTTAACTCAATTCCTGAAGAAGAAGGTACTTACAAGTTTTTATATTTGTGTTATGATTTTGAAGAAAATCTTATGATTATCGACGAATACGACATCGAATACATTAAATAACAAAGCCCTCTGATTTGAAGCTTCAAATCAGAGGGAAATTTTTTCAAAATACAATCGCCACACCAAGCAACACCGCAAGTCCCACAACATTTGCCGCAAGAAAAACAAGCATAAATTTTCCTGCGTTTGCGTTCTGTGAACGAAGATAAAGCTTTAGAGTGATAAGGCTCGCCAGCGAAGCAATCGGTGTACCGAGACCGCCGATGTTTACTCCTTCAAGCAGCGGCTTCCACTCGCTTGTAAATCCCGAAAGAAGCACCGCTGCAGGCACGTTACTGATTATCTGGCTCGCACCCGCCGCAGTTAATAAGGTGTTCTTTTGGAGGAGTGACTGCAAAAACGTGTTCACAGCCTCAACTCTGCCAAGATTACCCGAAACGATAAAGAAACACACAAAGGTCGCAAGCAGGGCGTAATCGGGCTTCAAAAGGATTTTTCGGTCAATTACTGCAAGGGCTACCACAACAACCCCGAGCATAATTCCGAAGTGCAGTACTCTGAAAACAGTCAGTAGGCAAATTATAAAAAGCACAGCGTAAATTATCAGCTTTTTCGGCTCATTTATCTTCTCCTGTGTAAGCGAAATCGTCGGCAGACTTTGCGGCAGAACAGGCAGAGACGCAAGACTTAACACAACAAGGCTTACAGCAGTCAACGGTAACATAGCACCGAAAAATTCACCTGCAGAAAGGCTGAATTCAGAATACAAAAACAAATTCTGCGGATTTCCCACGGGTGTTGCCATACTGCCAAGGTTAGCCGCTACCGTCTGCAGAACGAGGACGGGTATAATCGACTTTTCACACTTCATCTGTACGAGAAGACCGATTGTGAACGGTACAAATACCAGAAGCGCAACATCATTTGTAACAAGCATCGAGCTGAAAAAGGGGAGTAGTACAAGGATAAGACCAAGCAACCGTCCGCTTTTTGTATTTCTTAAAATTTCGTATGTAAGACAGCGGAAAATTCCGCATGCCTGAAAGCCCGCAACAACAGCCATAAGGCACAAAAGAAGGCTTAACACGTGCAGGTCAATATAACCTATGTACTCCATGTCAGGCGGCACAAAAAACATTGTAACCACCGCACACACAAGCGAAATACACAGCACCGCTTCTTTTTTTATGAAGTTTATAATCCCTTGCATAAACATCCACCAATCATTTAAACAATAACGCAGATATACTATCACACCAACCGATTTTTTGCAACAAAAGGTAAGTGAGTGTATATGATTTAATTTTACAAATTGTCTTATTTGTCAAAATTATATATGCTTGTTTGTTCAATATTCATAATTTTATCCCATTTATCATTTAACTATGGCAAAGAAATCCGATTTGTGATATAATTCTATGGTATATTAATATGCACTGGAGTTATGCGGTGCAAAATCAAAAAGGGGTTGAAATTTTGGCAGGCAAGCTTCAAAGTTTACTTTCGGATTTCAGAGTTTATTGGAAAAATCCTATGCCGGGTCGTTATATGTCCTTTAAGGAAATTGCGGCTTACGCAGGCGGCGGTATAGGTGCCTATTTCATTATCAGTATGGGTAACGCACTTGTTGTCAACATAAACAATATGATAGTTGGCGGTGCGATCGGCGTTTCTCCGACTCATATGTATGTTCTTTACATAATTGCCACTCTTGCAAATATTCCTTTGACAGCCGTCAGAGCGAATATGATTGACAACACAAGAAACAAAGCAGGTAAGTACAGACCGTACCTTATTTCCATGGGTATTCCTACGGTGCTTATATGTCTTGGTTATGTTTATTTTCCGTATAAATTCCTCTATGACTTGTTCCCGATGCAGGCATTCGGTTTTGACGGAGGCTATGTTGCGAAGCTGGCGGTTGTTTTGGTGTTTAACCTGTTACTCCAGTTTTTCTTCAATTTCTTTAACGATGCGTATACTAATCTTATCCATGTTCTTTCACCCAATACGCAGGAAAGAACCGATGTTCTCGCAATCAAGAGCGTTGTTTACTCACTTGCTCCCTCAATTGTAAATATTGTTCTTCCTGTCGTTGCCGAGTTCCTTACAGATAATGACCTTTATGATATTCGTGTTTACAGAGTTTGTTATCCTGTATTCTCAATTATCGGTGTTGCTCTTACGGCAATTGTTTTTGCCAACACAAAGGAAAAAATCGTTCAGGCGAAGACAAGAGTTATTCAGGTTCGTTTTATCGATTCTTTCCGTTCAGTTGCGAAAAATAAGTATTTCTGGATTATTGCACTTGCAGGTTGGCTCGGCTTCCTTGAGTCCTCCTACGGCAATATCCTTTCGTGGACATATAACTACGGTCACGCTTGCTCGGGCAGGACGATGGGACTTATTCAAACAATTGTCGGTAATGCATCAATGTGGGGTATGATTCTTGCTCCGTTCTGCATTCGTGCATTTGGTAAGAAAAAGGTACTTATCGGTATCAATACAATGAATATCCTTTGTATTCTTGCAATGGGTATTAACAAAACAAGTATTATATGGCTTGCTGTTTGCGTTTATCTCAACTGGCTGTTCACAGCCTTTGAACAGATTACAACTCCCGCAATTCAGGCGGATATACGAGATTATCACCAATACAAAACGGGTGAGCGTGTTGACGGAATGTTTGCAACCGTTCAGACTATAGGTAATGTTGTAACCCTTGTCACTTCTTCCATTCTTCCGTTTGTTTACGAAAGCTACGGAATTTATGAGGGTAACGGCTACGAAACGCCTTATGACATTCTTGACATCAATACGGGTAAGCCGGGACTTCTTGAAGATGTTATCGGTGCGCTTATCATAATGGCGGCAGTTGGTGCCTTTATGAATCTTGTTCCGTTCTTCTTCTACGACCTTACTGAAAAACAGCAGAAGGGTATCGTTCGTATTCTTAAAATCCGTGCAATGTTTGAGGATTACGGTAACGGTGTCACCAACGACCGCACACTCGTTGAAGCAATCGACATCATCCGTGAAGCAAAGGAGCTTGCAAACGAGGAACTTGTTTCTGCTTCTAAAAAAGATGGCAAAAAGGCTTATAAAGAGGCTCGCAAGCATAACGAAGAAATCGAGATTTCAAAGCAGGTTTGTGCCGAGCTTAATAAATTTGAAAGCGAAGAGTACAGAATTAAACTCCGTGCAAACGAAGCTACTTTCAATGCAGGATTGCCGGGACTCTTCTATGCGGACAAAAACGCAATTAAGCAGGAGCTTGCAGTTGCCAAGGCAATGCCAAAAACAACAGCAGAAGAAAAAGAGCTTCGCAAGTTCTCTCTCGAGGTTGCAAATCAGAAGCTCGCATCACGCACAGCTATTGACGCACACTATCCGTCACTTTCAGATTTTGTTCAACCCGATTTTGCAATTCTCGAATCACTCTACGATGCAGAGGATGCTTGCGACGAGAAGTTGAGAGTTCTCTATGCCGAGCAGGCAGAAGCAAAGAAGCGCAAGGAGTCTGCAAAGGTTAAGGAGCTTGAAGCGCAGATTAAGGCAACAAAGGCAGAAAAAGCAAAGCTTCAGAAGCAGTCAAAGGCAGAAATGGAGCTTCACGCTGTGTTTGCACGTGCTGCAAAGCCGTATCTCGATGCAGAAAAGATGATGAAAGAAAAAGAGAATTATACTCACCTTGAAGAGCTTGCCGCAAAGTATGACGAAGCAAAGGCAAGAATCGAAGCAGAGGATAAGGCGAAAGCCGAAGAGCAGAAGAGAGAAGAAGCGGAAAAGCAGGCAGACAAAGCAAGACGTCTTGCTGAAAAAGCCGCAGCAAAAGCTGCAAAGAAAAATAAATAAAACACAAAGAGAACTGTCATTATGCGGCAGTTCTCTTTGTGCTATGAAATTTAAAAAATCAAAAATCTTGAATTTTTTTGAAAAAAATATTGAAAACTATACTATATAGTGATATAATTTATCGTTGTAAAAATTGTATGTGTACGTATTTATGTATACAAAGGAGTTGTTCATTATGAGTCGTATGATAGGTACAGTTTCACGTGGTGTCAGAGCACCGATTATCAAAGAGGGCGACGACATTGTTGAAATCGTAACATCTTCAGTTCTTGAAGCTTCAGAGGACGCCGGTTTTAAGTTTAATGACCGTGACATCGTTGCAATGACCGAGGCTATCGTTGCAAGAGCACAGGGTAACTATGCAACTGTTGATGATATTGCAGCCGATGTAAAGGCAAAATTCGGCGGCGAAACAGTCGGTGTCATTTTCCCGATTCTCAGCCGTAACCGTTTTGCAATCTGCCTTCGTGGTATTGCAAAGGGAGCAAAGAAAGTTGTTATTATGCTTTCATACCCCTCTGATGAAGTAGGTAACCATCTTATTTCAATGGATGCTATTGACGACAAGGGCGTTGACCCGTTCAAGGATGTTCTTTCAACTGCAAAGTACCGTGAACTCTTCGGCTACGAGAAGCACACCTTCACAGGCGTTGATTATGTTGAATATTACGAAAATCTTGTCCGTGAATGCGGTGCAGAGTGTGAAATTATTTTTGCAAACAACGCAAAGGCTATTCTTGATTATACAAAGAACGTTCTCTGCTGTGACATTCACACAAGAGCACGCACAAAGAGAATTCTTAAGGCTGCAGGTGCAGAGATTGTCTACGGCCTTGACGAAATCCTTAATGCACCCGTAAACGGTAGCGGCTTCAACGCAGACTACGGCCTCCTCGGCTCAAACAAGGCAACAGAGGACAAGGTTAAGCTCTTCCCTCGTGACTGCCAGCCCGTTGTAGATGCAATTCAGAAGAAGCTCTACGATGCAACAGGCAAGAAAATTGAGGTTATGGTCTACGGCGACGGTGCATTCAAAGACCCCGTAGGAAAAATCTGGGAGCTTGCTGACCCCGTTGTTTCTCCCGCATATACAAGCGGTCTTGAGGGCACACCGAACGAGCTCAAGCTCAAGTACCTTGCAGATAACGAGTTTGCAGAGCTTTCAGGCGACGAGCTTAAAGAAGCAATCAAGGGCAAGATTCAGGAGAAGGATGATAACCTCGTCGGTAAAATGGCTTCCGAGGGTACAACTCCGAGAAGACTTACAGACCTTATCGGCTCTCTCTGCGACCTTACTTCAGGCTCAGGCGACAAGGGCACACCGATTGTCTTCATCCAGGGCTATTTCGATAACTACACAACTGATTGATAAAAGAAAAAGCAGTCTTCGGACTGCTTTTTTTGATACCTTTAGTAGATTTATTATTTAGATTTGTTACTCAAATCAGCATTGTACTTATCTATTATTCTATATCTGTAATAATGAGCCTGTCGTTCACTTGTGGCATTGCTTTGTTCTAAATCAAGTACCCATTGAAAATAATGTGTAAGTTCATGCACAAGGGAGGAGAGTATTTGCTCATATATTTCCTCTTTGCTGTATTCACTTAATAATTCGGTTTCAATGGCTGACGGAATTCGAATGTATGGCGGACGTTTAGGAAACCATTTAAAACTTCCGTAAGCCCAAATTCCGTTTTTTAAAAGCACTTTTTCACAGTTTAAAATATAGATATTTATGTGCACAGGAAAAACATAGTTTTTTCTTAACCATTTTGCAAAGGAAATATATTTTCTTTTTAAATTTTCTTCAATGCCTTCTTGATAGTGTAGCGAGATTCCCTTACTACAAGTGTCAGAATTGTTTTTTATTTCAAAGGTTTGCCAAAGATTCATACAATCACCTTTATCATTATAACACTACATAAGATAAAGAGCAAGACGCTGTTTTGCAAATACAAATGTATAAGATTCAACCCCGACAGACTTCAATGAAATCTGTCGGGGCTTTTAATTATAAACGGATTATTTCGAAAGCATAACCTTGTCGTTGGCAAATTCACTTCCGCTTGCTTTTTCAAAAAGTCCAAGCAATTGGCTGATTGTAAGCTGTTTCTTTTCTTCGCCCGAAACATCAACAACAATTCTGCCTTCGTGCATCATAATAAGGCGGTTGCCGTGTGCTATCGCATCGTGCATGTTGTGGGTAATCATCAGGGTTGTTAACTTGTTTTCGGTAACAATCTTGTCCGTGATTTCCAAAACCTTTGCCGCAGTCTTGGGGTCAAGAGCCGCCGTATGCTCGTCGAGCAAAAGAAGCTTAGGTCGTCTTAATGTCGCCATAAGAAGCGTAACAGCCTGTCTTTGACCGCCTGAAAGCAAACCAACCTTGCTTGAAAGTCTTGTTTCAAGACCAAGCTCAAGTGTTGCGAGAAGTTCTTTGTACTTTTCCCGTTCAGCTTTCTTAACGCCCCATTTAAGCTTACGCTTTGTGCCTCTTCTTGCCGCAATGGCAAGGTTTTCGGCAATCTCCATATCGGGTGCCGTACCCTTCATCGGGTCCTGGAACACTCTGCCGAGGTATGCGGCACGTTTGTGCTCGGGGATGTTGGTTACGTCAACACCATCAATTTCAATTGTGCCCGAATCAGGCTTCCACACGCCCGAAATAGCATTAAGCATTGTGGATTTACCTGCGCCGTTGCCGCCGATAACAGTAACAAAATCGCCGTCCTCAATGGTGAGGTTAAGTCCGTTAAGAGCCTTTTTGGCGTTTACAGTACCGGGATTAAAGGTTTTATGCAAGTCGGTGATTTTAAGCATTTGCGGCACCTCCTGCTTCGTTAGAACTGGTTGCAGCTTTTTTCTTTTGGAAATACTTGCCCTTAAGATACGGCACTGCAAGGAAGATTGCAACAATAATTGCCGAAAGCATCTTCAGATAGTCAGTCTTAAGACCGAGAAGAATAACAAAGTTGTAGATAATGTAATATACAATACCACCGCAGATAACACCGATAAGGCTTACAACAAAATTCGGCTTGATTTTCATTGAAACAGAAAGTCCGATAAAGATAGCCGCAAGACCGATAACGATTGCGCCACGTCCGTCGTTAATGCTTGCCGAGCCCTTGTACTGGGCGAGCAAAGCACCGGATAAAGCAACAATTCCGTTTGAAATCGCAAGTCCGAGAACCTTGTTGAAGCTAACGTTGATGCCCTGTGCACGGCTCATATCGGGATTGTCGCCCGTTGACTTAAGTGTAAGACCGATTTCTGTGTAGAAGAAGAGCCAAAGCCCTATAATTAAAGCGGTAATAATTATCGCCGCCGCAATAATTGCACTTATATTATCGCTCATATGTAATATGAGATCATACTGGCGAGCATTGATAGTAATCAACGACTTGCCGCCAAGTATGGAAAGGTTAACGGAGTAGAGGATGAGCTGTGTAAGAATACCCGCCAGAATAGAGGGTATTCCTAATGCTGTGTGGAAAAGTCCGGTCAATACACCCGTAAGTGCTCCGGCAATAAAAGCTATTATAACGCTCAACCACGCAGGAACACCGTTTGTAATCAAAACCGCACAAACACATGCACCGGTACATATAGAGCCGTCAACCGTGAGGTCGGCAATATCAAGAATTTTATAGGATATGTAGACGCCGATTGCCATCAATCCCCAGATAAGGCCCTCTGCAACAGCACCGGGCAAAGCATTTAAAAAAGCCATCATTCACCTCAAAAATAATTATTCAGCGGGAACCTCGATACCGAGCTGTGCACAAAGCTCCTTGTTGTAAAAAACAGAGGGAGTAAGTGTCTTGATTTCGATATCGGCAGGTGTCTTGTTACCAAGAAGGATTTCAGCAGCCATCTTGCCTGTTTCAACGCCGAGCTCGTAGTAGTCGATTGCAAGGCTTGCGTAGCAAACAGCTCCGCCGTAGCTTGTGTAAACAGGAACCTTCTTCTCTGTGCAGATTGTGCCTACGATTGAATCGTTCTCTGCAACTGTGTTGTCAGAGGGAACGTAAATTGCTTTACATTCGCTAGCGGCAGATGTAACAAGTGCCTGAAGCTCTGTTACCTCAGAGAAAGTGTAAGCCTCAACGACGATGCCCTTTTCGTCAAACAAAGCCTTAACAGCATTGTACTGAATAAGAGAGTTGGGCTCGTTTGCACAATAAAGAACGCCAACCTTGTCGCCTGCAACGAGATTGAGAGTTTCAATCATCATTTCTGCCTGCTTGTCAAACGGAACTGCGTCAGATGTACCTGAAACATTTTCAGGGATGTTGTTTTTAAATGTGTCGTTATAATCTGTTATAGATGTACCAAGAACGGGGATAGTGCTTGTTGCGTTTGCAGCTGCTGTGAGAGCAGGTGTTGCGTTTGCCATAATAAGGTCAACGTTCTTTGCAGTAAAGGTGTTGATAACTGTTGAGCAAAGGTTGGGGTCACTCGCAACCTGTGTGTCAAATTCAACAGTCTTGCCCTCAGCCTTGAGTGCTTCTGTCAAAGAGTCGATAAAGCCCTGAGTAGCTTTGTCAAGAGACTCATGCTTTTGCGTCTGACAGATACCAACAACAAAAGCGGAATCATCGTTGTTGTTGCAGGATGCAAGAGCAATGCATGCGCCGATGCAGATTACGGCTGCCATAACAATAGATAAGATTTTTTTCATAACAAAAACTCCTTTTAATAAATTTATAATCACACGGCTGAACCGTGAAATTAACAAACAAAAAGTCCCTGTATTTCTCAAAAGAAAAATACAGGGACGGATTAAACCGTGGTACCACTCTGCTTCACTCTGTTCTCACAAACAGAGCCTCCTCGGGTGCAAATACACCTCAGCAATATAACGGTTGCTCCCGGTAAGGCCTACACAGCACGCAAGCTTTCAGCCTACAGCTCACGGAAGGAATTCACCAAATCTGTACGTTACTGTTTTTCACCAACCAACAGCTCTCTGCAACGCTTAAAAATGGTTACTGGTTTCCGCTCAAACGCTTTATGGGTTTATTTTAGCGAATGATTTTTCATTTGTCAAGAACTTTGTTTTAATTTTTCCATTATTAAATATATTTTTTACTGTAGAAAAATGAATCGTTGTGTGATATAATGATAAAAATTATATTTCTGTTTTGGGGGACTCTGAAATGAAGCAAAAAGTATACGAATTCTTAAATAACCAAAACATAAAATACGAGGTAACCGACCACGCACCCGTATATACAATGGAGGAAATGCAGGCAGAGGGTCTTGATAAGCTAGGCACTATCTGCAAAAACCTTTTCATCCGTGACCAGAAGGGTAAAAAGCACTTTCTCATAACAGCCGATAATGACACACATATAAATCTTAAAGAAATCGGTGCAAAGCTCGAAGCAGGCAAGGTGAGCTTTGCCTCTGCCGAAAGACTTGAAAAGTATCTCGGCGTAACTGCAGGCTGTGTTTCGCCGCTCGGTGTACTTAACGATGCCGACCACGCAGTCACAGTCGTACTTGACAAAAAGCTCGAGGGCAACAACCGTCTCGGTGTTCACCCGAATCAAAACGATTCAACCGTTTTCCTTTCCTTTACCGACCTTGTTAAGATAATCGAAAACCTCGGTAATAACCTCATTATCCTTGATTTTGAAAATTGAATACAATTTAAGGGACTGCGCAAGCAGTCCCTTATTTTTATTCACCCAAAAACTCGCCGAACATATCAATCTCACTCGTTATCTTTTCTAAAAATTCCTTGCACGCATCATCTTTTGCAAGTATCTTTCCTACCTTTTTAACCGCCTTAAAAAACTTCGGGTCAAACTCAATTTCCTCGCTGTGCTCAATCAGCGGGCAAAGTCTTGCTGCTCTCAGGTCAGGCTCAACAAAAACCTTTCCGTTTTCGTCAACTGTCGGAAAAAACGGAAAAATCCTGCAGGCGAGAGGACGTTTTGCTCTGTCACAGGTGCCGTTACACACGGCCAACCGTTCACCCGAAGCACCGACTGTTATTGGCAGTTCGCTTTCCTCGTGCGGAAACAAAAGCATACCCGTCTCACTGTCACCCTTACAGCACGCACCGCCGCAAAGCTGACCGCAGTCAACACGCAAGGGAGTGTAATCTCCCATTATTTTAAAAATTTTATCATACATTTTGCGGTAATCTTTGTCACTCATATACTCAACTCCGCAAAAATTATATCATATTAACCTCATAACGGCAATATTTTCGATTGAAATATATGTCGCATTATGTTACAATAAATCGACAATGTGAAAAAAGGATGTTAAGAATGAAAATCGCAGTCATCAACGGCAGTCCAAAAGGAAAATACAGCATTACTCTCCAAACCGTGCTCTATCTTCAAAGAAAATACCCCGAGCACGAGTTTTCAGTTCTTCATGCAGGACAGAAAATCAAATCACTTGAAAAAGACTTTTCAAAAGCAAAAGAATTGCTTGAAAACTCCGACGCAATTCTCTTTTCCTATCCGGTTTATACCTTCTTTGCGCCCTCACAGCTTCACCGCTTCATTGAGCTTGCAAAGTCAAACGGTGTTAATGTAAAGGATAAATACGCAACGCAAATTTCCACATCAAAGCATTTTTACGATATAACCGCTCACAAGTATATCGAGGAAAATTCACTCGATTTGGGTATGCGTTACATCCGTGGACTTTCAGCAGATATGGAAGACCTGCTTGAAGAAAAGGGCAGGGAGGATGCCGAAAAATTCTTTGACCGCTTCCTTTGGTCGGTTAAAGAAGAGGTTTATACTTCCGCAACCGTTAAGAACAGCGAATGCACTCCCGTTTCTGCTACCGTTGCACCGCAAACAGCAAACCAAAAAGACGACAAGGATGTTTTAATTCTTACAGACGAAACCGACCAGACTTCGAACTTAAGCGCTATGATTGAACGATTCCGTGCGGTTTTCGGCTACAAGACACGAGTTGTCAATATTTCCGAATATCCTCTTTCAGGCGGCTGTCTCGGTTGCTTCCGCTGTGCTGTCAGCGAAAAATGTGTCTACAAGGACGGTTTTGATACCTTCCTTCGTGAGAATATTCAGACGGCAGATGCAATTGTCTATGCGTTCACTGTTTCTGACCACTCAATGGGCTCACGCTTTAAGATGTATGACGACAGAAACTTCTGTAACGGTCACAGAACTGTAACTGTGGGTATGCCCGTCGGATACATTGTTTCGGGTAATTATTCAAAAGAAAACAACCTGCGTTCAGTCGTTGAAGCAAGATGTGAAACGGGCGGCAACTTCCTTTCGGGTGTCGCAACAGATGAAGTAAATCCCGATAAGGACATTGACACACTTGCAAAGTGCCTTGCATTTGCGCTTGAAACAAAGCACACAGCACCCGCTAATTTCTGGGGTGTCGGCGGTATGAAAATCTTCCGTGACCTCATCTATCAGATGCGTGGAATGATGAAAGCTGACCACAAGTTTTATAAAAAGCAGGGAATTTACGACTTTCCGCAGAAAAATAAGGGTAAGGCATTGCTGATGTATGCTGTCGGCGCACTCCTTTCCAGCGAGAAAATACTCTCAAAAATGGGCAACAAAATGAACGAGGGTATGCTTATGCCGTACGAGCAGTTGTTCAAGAAAATGGATGCTCAAAACCCTGTCCAAATCACCCAAATCCCCGAACGTGAAACGGTAACCAAATAAAAATTGAATAGTATGAAAACGGAATTTGCAGAACGTAAAAGTAACCGTCTGGAGAACTATGATTACAGTAGCCCAGGTTCATATTTCATAACACTGTGTACTTCAAAAAGATGCAATCATTTTTGGGATAGAGTAGGGGCGACCATTGGTCGTCCGCAAGATATAACTCTATCTAAATACGGTGAATTATTTGATGTAGCAATTAAGAATATTTCAAAAATTTATTCATCGGTAACTGTTGATTGCTATGTAATCATGCCCGACCACATACACCTTTTATTAACAATTCATACAGACGAACACGGACGACAAATGGTCGCCCCTACTATTGACAGGATAATACGTCAAATGAAAGGTTATGTTACCAAGCAAATAGGTTTTTCTGTTTGGCAGAAGCTTTATTCAGATCATATTATCAGAAACCAACAGGATTATAATGAGCATGTGCAATATATCAATGATAATCCCATGCGTTGGATTGAGAAACATTATTCTAAATAATTTATAATATTTTAAATTATGGAGGAAAGTTTTATGAAAGAGCAGTTAATTAAGGCGTTTAATGATTTAGGTCTCTCCGATATGGAAGAAGTTACGGAGCTTCATCAGGGAAAAGGGGATTTTGTCAATCTTGATTTTCCGTTACCTTGTGGAACAACTGTAAATTTATGGGATAACAATAAAACTTATTTTATAAACCAACTTGAGAAAAAAGGCAGTGACAGATGTTACGGGCTGACTGCCGACGAAAAATATCTGCTGGTATGTGAGTACGGAGAAAACGGCTCCGATCCCGAAATTGTAATATTAAAACGTTGGAATTAACGTATAACAAACAAACCCCACGACAATTTTCTGTCGTGGGGTTAACTCTCTCTTACAACATATTTTTCAATTCAGCCATCTTTTCTTTTGTCGGCTCAGGTGTGTCTGCAAGTGGAAAGGGGATACCGAGACTCTGATACTTCGTTTCGCACAGCTTACGGAAGGCAAGCAGCTCAACCGAATCAACACAACTGTGCGTGTTTCTGATTTCTTTAAGAGCCTTAACGTTTTCCTCCGTGTCGTTGAGCGTCGGTATAATAACCTGCCTCAATGTCGTAGGAACTGAACGTTCATCAAGTGTTTTAAGAAACTCAAGCACAGGTGAGAGGGAACAGCCGACATTTTCTCGGTAATCCACATCGTTCGTATACTTGATATCAAGCAAAACTCTGTCAGTAACGCTCAAAAGCTTTCTGACATCATCATTCATAACCGAACCCGAGGTGTCAAGACACGTGTTTATGCCGTTACTTTTACAAAGCGAAAACAGCTCAAACACTTCTTTTGCCTGCAAAAGCGGTTCGCCGCCCGAAACGGTAATTCCGCCCTCCTTGCCGAAATACTCTTTGTATCTCGCCGCACGGCTTGCAAGCTCTTCGGGTGTCATATCCTTGCCCTTTGTTATATCCCACGTGTCGGGGTTGTGACAGCATTTGCACCGTAAATGACAGCCCTGCAAAAACACCACAAAACGTACACCGGGACCGTCAAGGGTCCCGAGTGACTGTATCGAATGAATTTTCATAATCACATTGCCTCGTGGAATGTACGGCTGATAACCTCTCTCTGCTGCTCACGGGAAAGCTTGTTGAAGTTAACTGCATATCCTGAAACACGGATTGTAAGGTTGGGGTATTCCTCAGGATTTTCATAAGCCTTGAGAAGTGTCTCACGGTTCATAACATTTACATTGATGTGATGTGCCATTTTAGCAAAATATCCGTCAAGGATTGAAACGAGATTTCCGTATCTTTCCTCATCATTTGCACCGAGTGTATCGGGGGTGATTGAGAAAGTATTTGAAACACCGTCACGGCAATCGTCATAGCTAATCTTTGCAACCGAGTTGAGCGAAGCGAGCGCACCGTTTTCCTCACGGTTGTGCATCGGGTTTGCTCCGGGTGCAAACGGCTCACCGTCACCTCTGCCGTCGGGTGTAGCGGCTGTGTTTTTGCCGTACATAACGTTTGATGTGATTGTCAGAACAGAAAGCGTGTGGATAGCATTTCTGTATGTCGGAGTTTTGCGAAGCTCGGTGATAACTCTGTGAGTCATATCCTTTGCAATAAGGTCAACTCTGTCATCATCGTTACCGAATTTCGGGAAATCACCGACAGTTTCAAAGCCCTCAATAAAACCGTTAGTGTTTCGGATAGGACGTACCTGTGCGTACTTGATAGCTGAAAGTGAGTCGGCAACAACTGAAAGACCTGCAATACCAAAAGCCATAAATCTTTCAACATCTGTGTCGTGAAGAGCCATCTGAGTCTTTTCGTAAGCGTACTTGTCGTGCATATAATGAATAACGTTCATCGTGTTAACATAAAGGTGCATAAGCCACTCAATGTACTTGTCAAAACGCTTCATAACTGTATCGTAATTAAGAGTTCTGCCTTCAATAACGCTCATCTGCGGTCCGATGTGCATTTCGCTGGATGTGTCATAACCGCCGTTTAGAGCAATAAGCAAAAGCTTTGCAAGGTTACAACGTGCACCGAAGAACTGCATCTGCTTGCCGATTTTCATTGCTGATACACAGCAAGCAATTGCGTAGTCATCTCCGTAAATCGGACGCATAAGGTCGTCGTTTTCATACTGAATTGAGTCTGTGTCAACCGACACTTTAGCGCAGAAACGCTTGAAGCTCTCGGGGAGAGCGGTTGACCAAAGGATTGTAATATTCGGCTCGGGAGATGAACCGAGGGTGTAAAGCGTGTTAAGAAGACGGAAGCTGTTTTTTGTAACAAGACTTCTGCCGTCTTCGCCCATACCGCCGACAGCCTCTGTTATCCACATCGGGTCTCCGCCAAAAAGCTCATTGTATTCCTGTGTTCTGAGGTGACGTGCAACACGGAGCTTGATAACAAAATCGTCCATAAGCTCCTGTGCGCCCTCTTCTGTAAGCACGCCGTTTGCAATGTCACGCTCAATGTAAATATCAAAGAAAGTGCTCACTCTGCCGAGTGACATAGCCGCACCGTTCTGTTCCTTGATAGAAGCAAGATAGGCAAAATAAGTCCACTGAATTGCCTCACGTGCATTTTTTGCAGGCTCGGAAATATCGCAACCGTACATTGCGGCCATTTCTTTCATAAAGCCGAGGAATGTAATCTGCTGGAAAAGCTCCTCGGTCTGGCGTGTAGTTTCTGTGTTGAAATTACCGCTTGCCATTGCAGCTTTATCGGCTTTTTTTTGTGCGATCAGGTGGTTGACACCGTAAAGCGCAACTCGTCTGTAGTCACCGATGATTCGACCTCTGCCGTAAGCGTCGGGCAGACCTGTGATAACATGAGAACGTCGTGCAGCTCTCATTTCGTCTGTGTACGCACGGAAAACACCGTCATTGTGTGTTGTGCGGAACATGAAGCCTTCTTCAACCTTGTCGCTCAATTTGTAGCCGTATGCGGCGCAAGCCTGACGCACCATTCGGATACCGCCGAACGGGTTGACGCCTCGCTTGAGGGGTTTGTCTGTCTGCAGACCTACAATGATTTCATTCTCCTCGTCGATGTAGCCGGGTATATAGCTTGTCAACGATGATGCATGCTCGGTGTCAATGTCGAGCACACCGCCCTTGGCACGTTCTTCTTTAAAAAGTGCCTGCACCTTTTCCATAAGCTTGTCGGTGCGCTCTGTTGACTTAGCAAGAAAAGTCTCGTCGCCGGTATATTCTTTATAGTTCTCCTGAATAAAGTTGCGGACATTTATCTCGTCCTGCCATACTCCACCTTTAAAACCGTTCCAATTTTCGTGCATCATAAAATTTCAACTCCTAAAAAATAAAAAGGACAAATCAGCGTAAACTGACTTGCCCAGACGGTCGGCTGTTTTGCCTTTTGCATTCCCTTGCGGTTATCCGCTGATCCGTCAGTCATGCAAAGGTTTAATTTGTGTTTATATTTTATAACATTTTCGCTGTTTTGTCAACCTTGAGTGAGAAGAAAAGTTGACCAATAAATCAGTTATTAACAGCAATATAAATATGCAGTTTTAACCTAATTTCCTTTTTCAGATTTCCGGCTTCCAGATATACTTGCTCAAATCAATTCGTCCGTCTTTCTCAAAAACAATTCCTTCATTTTCGAGCATCTGACGTTGAATATCGCCGCCACCGAAAGCGAAGCTTTCTGCAGTTTTTCCGTCTCGGTTAACAACTCGGTGGCAAGGAATAATGCCAAAAGCAGGGTTTTTGTGAAGAGCATAGCCGACAACTCTTGCCCAGCGTGGATTGCCCGCAAGTAAAGCAACCTGACCGTAAGTGGCAACCTTGCCTTCAGGAATATTGCAGACAACCTCATAGATTTTTTCAAAAACTGTCACATTCGTCACCTCGTTGGTGTTATTATATCCGCTGTTAAGAGTTTTAACCTCTTTTCAAAACCTCTTCCAATTTGCTGAAACGGGGAGAGGGGTCAAAGACTTTGTCAAGCAACTTGCCCATAAAGCCGATAATCGGTGAGTTTATCGCCGTTGTCACGAGCGTGCCGAGACCTATACTGTGAAAGGACGAGTGACCTATTGTTGACCAATCAAAGCTTTTGACATCGCCGAAAAGGGTAACGGCAAGAATAACGGAAATCACAAGCAAGGTTAAATCAAACACCCACTTGGTTTTGTTGATGTTAAAGTGAAAGCGGTCTGCAATCTCCGCAACAAAAAGCTCGTAAACCTGCAACGGCATATATGTACGGAAAAAGCACGCAACACCGAATGCGGTAATAATATCGCCTACAATCAGCATTATCCAGCGAACCAAAACGGTGTTGAACTCCATACCGCCAAGAAGCCATAAAAAGAAATTGAGTGTGTAGCCGTAAATAACCGCAACGGCAAAGGCGAGCAGATACCGCCAATTAAAACGGCGGACAATTATGCACATTAAGACGAGCATAAGACCTTGAATTATGTATTCAGTAACACCGACGCTGAGCATCTCACTCAAAGGAGCAATCGCCTCATAAACAACAAATGCGGGAGCGGCAATCATTGAAACACCGAGGTTTGCCTTACTGCATATCGCAACCCCCAACGCAACAAATACAATACCGAAAACCCACAATAATTCGGATGTTTTACTTATTTTTTTCATTTCCTGAAACCTCATTTTATCATTTCATTAACATTTAAAATATCTTGATTTATCTGTGTTAAAACCTTTGATTTTTTGTCGTCAAGTTCCGTATCATCAATAATCGCTAATGCTTTGTTATAGTAAAAAAGTGCTTTGTAATATTCACCGCCTTTTTGTGCCAGCTTTGCTGTGCGGTAATACGGATGAAAAGCCGTATTGAATGAAAAATCAACATCGCACTCCTGCATCTTTTCATAGAACTCTGTCATTTTTTCTTCATTACCGAGGAATTCGTAATTAAGACCGGTGAAATAGTTTAGTGCCGCCGTGTCAAAATTGTTAAAGCAAAAATTTTTAAGCAGTTCAAGCTGTGGCAAAGCCTCGTTAAATCGGCGTTGCGAAATCTTGATAAGTGCCGCAGTAAGGTGAATCTGTGCCTCATCATTTTCTTCGAAGGCGCAGAGAAAAACGTCCCCGAAAGCCCTGCCGTGAATAACTCTCCATTGCTTATAATTTTCGTTCTCTAATGCTTGCTCTTTTAAGAGATAATAAAATTCATTGACGTCCAAAAAATCACCGCCTTTTTATAATTGTACCATAAAAAGAAAATGATCGCAACTTCTTTGATATTACTTCTGTGCTTTTTAGTGAAGTATAAGCTGACGCTTATGTGAAGTTATGGCTTGTGCCATAATGAAGTATTGTGCTTCGCACAAAGTGAAGTTAAGTGTGCCATCCACGCCTGCAGGCACTTCACGATGCGTAACATCGCTTCACGCACCGAAGGTGTGCTTATTGTGCCGTCAGGCACACTTAGTTCCGTTAAAATAAAAAGACTTGCCGCAGCAAGTCTTTTTATTTTGGCGGAAGCGGTGGGATTCGAACCCACGGTACCGTGAGGTACAACTGATTTCGAGTCAGTCCCGTTATGACCACTTCGATACGCTTCCATACATATTCTGCGCTCAAAACGCTCGTATATTTTAGCAAAAAATTTTTGTAATGTCAATATATTTCAGCACCTTTAATATTGATTTTCTCAACTGAATTTGATAAAATACCTTTTATGTATAAGGAGGTCATATTATGTCTTGTTGCAAATGTGAAAAAAGTGACTTATCACTTATCAAAGATGTACTCGATAAGTATGCCGATGTTGACGGCAGTCTTATCACGATTTTACAGCACACACAGGATATTTACGGTTATTTGCCCACTGATGTTTTATATCATATTGCCGAAAGGGTAGGAGTATCACCTGCCAAGGTAATGGGTGTTGCAACCTTTTACTCGCAGTTCAGACTTGAGCCTGTCGGCAAATATCTCATAATGCTTTGTCAGGGTACAGCGTGCCACGTTAACGGCTCTGAAAGAATTGAAAAAGCAATCAAAGAGGAGCTCGGCATTTCGGACGGTGAAACCACCGCTGACGGCTTGTTCACTCTCAAAAATGTTGCTTGTCTGGGCTGTTGCAGTCTTTCTCCTGTTATGATGATTAACGACGAAACCTACGGCAGTCTCACACCCGATAAGACAAAGGAAATTTTAAGAGACCTTAAGGCAAAGGAGGACTGAAAATGCGTATAGTTGTCGGTCAGGGCAGTTGCGGTATTGCCGCAGGTGCCGCCAAGGTTTATTCAGCTATTGAAGCTGTGGTCGGTTCTTCTGCCGAGCTTACAATAACAGGCTGTATCGGTATGTGCTTTCTTGAGCCTATTGTCGACATTTACGACGGTGAAAATCTCGTTAAGCGCCTTGTCAAGGTTCAGCCTTCCGATGCACAGAAAATAATTGATTTTGTAAACGGCAATTCGGATGCCGTAAACGATATTGAAATCTCCGCTGACGATAAGGATTTTCTTTTGAAGCAGACACGAATTGCACTTCGTCATTGCGGTGTCATCAATCCCGAAAAGATTGATGAATATGTTGCTGATGACGGCTATAAGGCACTCGAAAAGGTGCTCACAACAATGACACCTGAAGATGTAATTGAAGAAATCAAGGTATCAGGTCTTGCAGGTCGTGGCGGCGCGGGCTTCCCGACCTGGTTTAAGTGGAATGCTGCACGTCAGTCGCAGGGCGATTATAAATATCTCATCTGTAATGCAGACGAGGGTGACCCGGGTGCGTTTATGGACAGAGCGGTTATCGAAAGTGACCCGCACAATCTCATTGAGGGTATGCTTATCGGTGCTTACGCAATCGGCGCAAAAGAAGCTGTTGTCTATGTCAGAGCCGAGTATCCGCTTGCTATTGAGCGTCTTACAAATGCTATCGCAGAAGCTGAAGAAAAAGGTTATCTCGGTGAAAATATCCTCGGTACTTCCTTCTCCTGCAAAATGCGTATCAAAGCAGGTGCAGGCGCATTTGTCTGCGGTGAGGAAACTGCACTTATTGAGTCACTCCAAGGCGAAAGAGGTATGCCCCGTCTTAAGCCTCCGTTCCCGGCGCAGTCGGGCTACTGGTACAAGCCCTCAAACATCAACAATGTTGAAACCTTTGCAAACGTTTCTTGGATAATCCTTAACGGCGGCGAGGCTTTCTCTGCAATGGGTACGGAAAACAGTAAGGGTACAAAGGTTTTTGCTCTTACGGGTAAAATCAAAAAGGGCGGTCTTGTCGAAATCCCTATGGGTAAAACTCTCCGTGATGTTATTTTTGACATCGGCGGCGGTATAAAGAACGATGCCGAGTTCAAAGCAGTACAGATGGGCGGTCCCTCGGGCGGATGTATTCCGTCTCAGTTACTTGATACTGTTATTGACTATAAGGCTCTCGGTGCAACGGGCGCAATTATGGGCTCGGGCGGTATGGTTGTTATGGACGAAACCACCTGTATGGTAGGTATGGCGCAGTTCTTCCTTGACTTTACGGCAAAGGAATCCTGCGGTAAATGCGTTCATTGCCGTATCGGTACAAAGAGAATGCTTGAAATCCTTAACCGCATTGTAAAAGGCGAGGGTAAGGACGGCGATATTGAACTGCTCGAAGAGCTTTGCTACAGCATCAAGGACGGTGCGCTCTGCGGTCTCGGTCAGACTGCACCCAACCCTGTTTTAACCACAATCAAGTATTTTCGCAACGAGTATGAAGCACACATCAACGAAAAGAAATGTCCTGCAAAGGCTTGCTCTGATTTGCTTTCATACACAATCGTTGCCGATAAATGTAAGGGTTGTACACTCTGTTCAAAAAAGTGTCCCGTTGATGCAATCAGCGGCACACCTAAAAATCCGCACGTTATCGACACAGAGAAGTGTATTAAGTGTGGCGCTTGCTACAATGTATGTAAATTCAATGCAATTATTATGGAATGAGGTGATTTGATGGATATGATTAAAGTAACAATCAACGGCAAAGAAATAACAGCCGAAAAAGGCAAGACTATCCTTCAGATTGCCGAAGCCAACGGAATAGAAATACCGACACTCTGCTACATTGCCGAGGTCAAGGCTTACGGTGCCTGCGGTCTTTGTACCGTTGAGGTTGAGGGTATGCCAAAACTCCTTCGTGCCTGCTCCGCCGTTGCAAGTGACGGAATGGTGATTAATACCGATACCCCCAGAATAAGACAGTCACGCAAAATTGCTCTCGAGCTTCTTATGTCCGACCACACCGGCGACTGCAAGGGGCCTTGCTCACTCAATTGCCCCGCAGGCACAGACTGTCAGGGCTATGTCAAGCTCATTGCAGAGGGTAAGTTTAAGGAGGCTGTGGCTCTTGTAAAAGACAGAGTTCCGCTTCCTGCATCAATAGGCAGAGTATGTCCTCATCCGTGTGAAACAGCCTGCAGAAGAAAGCTTGTTGAAGAGCCGATTTCAATTGCTTTCCTCAAAAGCTTTGCCGCTGACGAGGATTTGAAGTCGGGCGATAAGTTTATGCCCGAAATTGCTGAAAGCACAGGTAAAACCGTCGGAATTATCGGTGGCGGTCCTGCAGGACTTACGGCGGCATATTTCCTTACTGTTAAAGGTCACAAGGTAACTATTTATGATGCAATGCCTAAAATGGGCGGTATGCTTCGTTACGGAATTCCGCAGTACAGACTTCCTAAAGAAGTTCTTGATATGGAAATCGCTTCAATTGCCGAGCTCGGCGTTGAGATGAAGAATAATATCAAAATCGGTACAGATATCACATTTGACGAAATTAAATCAGCACACGATGCTACACTCGTTGCAATCGGTGCTTGGAAGAGCAGTTCAATGCGTATTCCGGGCGAGGATTTGAACGGAGTTTACGGCGGAATTGATTTTCTTCGTTCCGTTGCTCTCAAAAATCCAGTTAAGCTCGGCAAAAAGGTTGCAGTTATCGGTGGCGGTAACACCGCAATGGATGCCTGCCGTTCGGCTGTAAGACTCGGTGCAGAGGAAGTTTATGTAATCTACCGCAGAACCAGAGCGGAAATGCCAGCCGAAAAGGTCGAAATCGACGAAGCAGAGGAAGAGGGCGTAATCTATAAGTTCCTCAACAATCCCGTTGAAATCATCGGAAAGGACGGCAAGGTCAAGGCTGTTAAACTACAGGTTATGGAGCTCGGTGAACCCGATGAAGGCGGCAGACGAAGTCCTGTTCCCGTTGAAGGAAAATTTGAGACAATCGAGCTTGATAACGTCATTATGGCAATCGGTCAGAAGATAAACATCAGCGGTTTTGAGTCACTTGAACTTACAAACCGTGGCAATATTGCGGCAGACACAAAAACCTTCAGAACATCGCTTGACGGTGTGTTTGCTGTCGGTGATGCAACAAACCGAGGTGCTTCAATCGCAATCGAAGCAATCGGTGAAGCGCAGAAGGCTTCTAACGTTATAGACAGCTATGTTAATGGTGAAATGGTCGGCTACAAAAAGCCGTTTGTTTCCGAGCGTGTTGTAACGGCTGAGGATTTGGCTGACAGACAGAAAATAATCCGTGCAAAAATGCCCCACAGAAGCCCCGAGGAGAGACGAAAGGATTTCGATGAAGTTAACCTCGGCTTCAGCGTTGAAACCGCAATGAACGAGGCTAAACGCTGTCTTGAATGCGGCTGTCACGATTATCACGACTGTAAGCTCATTTGCTACGCAAACGACTACGATGTAAAACCTGAACGTTTTGCAGGTGACAAGCATAACTGCAAAAAAGAAAGCAAGCTTGTTTACATCGAGCGTGACCAGAACAAGTGTGTTTTGTGTAATCTTTGCGTGCGTGTCTGTGACGAAGAGGTCGGCAAGAGCCTTATCGGTCTTGTTGGCAGAGGCTTCACAACCGTAATCAAGCCCGAATTTGCAGATACTTCTGTAACAGAATTCTGCAAAACCTGTCAGAAGTGCGTAAATGCCTGCCCGACAGGTGCTTTGAAAACTTTATAAAACTAATAGCCGTTGCCCTCACAAAAGAGTAGCAACGGCTATAATTATTGCAATATGTAAAACAATTTCAAGCGGTAAACCTACCATAAACTTGGCATGGCGTGTTTTATGGTGTATAATAAGCATAGTCACAAGCATTGCGGCGGCACCGCCGAGAAAACCGAGGAGCATAAGTGTCTTTTCGGGTATCCGCCAGGCACCTGATTTTGCCGCAATTTTGTCGTATGCGGTCACAATGACCGAAACGGCAGATATTATTCCAAGCCAGATAAAAATGTAATTCATAAAAACTCCGAAGTCATATATATTTTATTAACTTCATTTTATCACACAAGTCAAGTGAGGCACAAGATGAAAAAACTGATTTGCATTGTTATGTCAATACTCTTTCTTTTTTCGGGATGTGTAACCGCACCCGAAGAAACACCGACCCCGGAAAAATCGAAAATTTCCGCCGTATGGATTTTTTACAGCGAGCTGTCGATGCTCAATGAAAAAAGTAAAAGCGAAAAATCTTTCCGTTTAAAAATGGAAAAAATGCTAGACAACTGTGTCGACTGGGGCATAAATACCGTCTTTTTGCAGGTAAGACCGTGTAGCGACAGCTTTTATAAATCCGAAATCTTTCCGTGGTCGTATTATCTTACGGGAAAGCAGGGTAAAGAGGTAAAATATGACCCGCTTGAAATATCTGTCGAGCTTGCCCACGAAAGAGGGATTTCTGTCCATGCGTGGATAAACCCTTTCCGAATTGCCTTTGATGACGATATTTCGCTTCTTGCCGACAATCATCCTGCACTTGAATGGATAAACAATAAAACCGCTGATGTTGTTTTTGTAAACGACGGAATATACTTTTCGCCCGCTTCACTTTCCGCTCAAAAGCTCGTCCTTGACGGAGTGCGAGAGATAATTCAGAATTATGACGTGGACGGAATACATATTGACGACTACTTTTATCCCTCAACAGACAAAAAGGTGGATGAAACCTATTATAAGCAATATACCGACGGCGGAGGCAAGCTTCCGCTCGATGAGTGGAGACTTAACACCGTGTCGGCGTTTGTAGCACAGATGTATACGACCGTTAAATCCGAAAACAGCAGTTGTATCTTTTCCGTAAGTCCTGCAGGTAATATTCAGAATAATTATGAACAGCAGTTTGCCGATGTCAAGCTATGGTGTGCACAAAGAGGCTATACCGACTGGATGATTCCACAGCTCTATTACGGCTTTGAAAACGACAGCCTTCCTTTTGATAAGGCATTGAAAGAGTGGAGTCAGCTCAATACAATCGGTGCGGTCAAAATGATTTACGGCATTGCGGCTTATAAGGTCAACGACAGCGACGACGAATGGCAAGCAGGCGAGGGGATAATCGATAAGCAGCTCACTCTTTTGAAATCATCTGAGAACTGTTACGGTGCGGCATATTTTTCTTATTCAAGCCTTGCGGACAAAAACAGAAGTGCCGAATTCAAAAACATAGCATCATTTTTGTCTTAAGGCTTTTTTCAGCATAAACGAAAGTGCCGTTCCGGGAATACAAATCAAAAACCACATAAAGGAAAATAAAGGACAAATCTGACCGAAAAGGTTGTATTTCTCGTCAGAATAATCCCATACGTTCATATGCAGTCCTCGGTTTACAATCATACCGACGGTGAACTCAATGGCGGTAATGACAACACAACCGACAAGACAGCGCAGTATAAGACTGTTGGTTTTCATATTGATGTTTATCAGGTAGATAAGCAAAAACGCAACACCGCCCGTTATCGTCATAGTCCAATGTGTGTATCCTCGGGTAACTACCTCAACAAGGCTGTAAATAACTGCACCGAAGCCAAAAACTGTAAAATACTCTCTGAATTTAAATTTTGTCAACTCAATCACCTGTATTATATTACCCCAAAAAGGAAAAGGAACCTGCGTTTGCAAGTTCCTTTTTTTGTAATTATTTATCTTTTGCTTCAATACAGTATACGCCGGATTCAAGCACAACATATTCCATAAAACCGACCTTGAAATACTTTTTAATCGACTCGTTAAAGGTAAGGTAATCTTTAACAGAATAGTCGTTGAGATTGATTGTCCGTACCTGATTGTTATATTCGTTACAGACGTAAAGCTTGTCCTCGTGCTTGAAAATTGATGTCGGACGTCTGAAAGCAACCGATGCACCGCCGCCGATACGCAGAAGAACACGCTTTTCAATCGGAGAAAACTTAACAATTGAGTTTCTGTCTGGCACAACGCACCAGAAGCAGTTTCCGTCCATAGCAAGACTTCGTATGGGGCAGTTCTGGTAAACGAGCTTTTCCTGCATTGCGATTGAGCCGTCCGAATCAAAGATGTTCATATTGCCGTCATCAAAAAGTGTCACAACACCGTTGCTTTTAAGCACGGCGGCATCGCAGGCTATGTAATTACCGAGTTTTTTTGCAATTTCACGGTACTGCAAGCCAAACTTCGCCTCAAGATATGTTTTTATTTTAACAGGCAGTGTCCTGTCACCGTCCTGGTCATAGACAAAAAACGCTACAGTTTCCTGACCGTTCGGCAGCTTTGCACGCTGGGCATAGATAAAGCCGATTTCAAGCGGTACAACGTCAAGCAACTGTGCTTTTACAATTCTTAACAATTTTATCACCTGTAATTTGTTTTGGATAAAACCCCGCCAAGCCGGATACAGCCAATAGTAACCTGCATCTTAAAGCAGGTGGGTGCTTCCCCAACAGTTCACGCTCCCTTCGTCCGCAAAGCGGGAGGTCTGCAATCCGTGTCGGGAGATAAGCTCCCGTAAATACAATTGTAGGGTTAATATGGGCTGTAAGTTGTCGCACAAGGCAGGGGGAGAAAACTAAGGGTTATTCTTCGTCAAACTCAAACATCTCGGCAAGTCTTTCTTCAAAAATCTTACCTACTTCATTGAATTCCTTGTCATTCTCAATGGGACAAAGATATGTTTCACCGTTTTCATCTTCCTCAACCTTGAGGATAATAAGCTCTCCGTCGCTTTCGATAATATCTTCTGCATCATCATAAACGGGGAGAAGAGCCACATAACGGGCATCGTCTGTCTCAATTCTGTCAAGTTCTTCAAAAATATGTTCTACTCCGTCTTCGTCAACAACGCTGACGAGATCAGGGTTAAATTCTTCAGCCATTTCATTTTCCTCCGTAATATTTTCTCGCACATTATATTTTAACCTTAATCGGCTCAATAGTCAAGATAAATTAGAATTAAGTCATTTTATATAAAAATTTTCAACTTTTTTCAAAAAAACTATTGACAAACTCAAAAACACGTGTTAATATAAAGGCGAACAAAGGGAAAACATAACAAAATAACACATGAGAGATGTGAAAGAAGGAGGCGAGTCCAATGAACTCAACAGAAGCACAATTTAATAGGGCCGCCGCAGGTCAGGTATAAATCAAAAAATAAGACGGCGTGAAGAAGCCGAAGTTAATGAATTTATCATAGTTGATTAAATCCGATTTGAAGGCGGCAGGCGAGTGGGAACGCCCACATTACATAGCAGGCCGATCGAAAGATCTTAACCTTAACTAAAAGATTCAATAGAAATAAGGTGGCTACTAAGTACATCTAACATTTTCAGATTAAACAAAATTTGAAAGAGTGAGTTGAAATGTACAATTAAATTCTAACGAGGATAAAAATATTTTTAAGAGAGTGAGTCCTATGCACATCTGAATTTAATTCTCAAAAATTTTACGAGAGAGTGAGTACGATGTTCAAATAAACTTATTCCAATAAAAATTAACTCGGAAGAGAGTGAGTGACATGTACATCTAGCGTTTTAGATTTAAAGTAAATGTAAAGGTGTGAGTCCAAAGTACTAGTCATTTTAAACTTATAGTAAATGTAAAGGCGTGAGTCCAACATACTAGTTATTTAAACTAAACAACAATCAGAGGGTCGACAATCGACCCTCTTTTTTTGCCTGTTTGACAGCGTTTTTTCTGTATGTTATACTTTTATTAGTAGAGGGATGATGATTTATGAGTTTAATGGAAATGAATAGAACATATAATGATGAAATATTATACAGAGATACTATTATGCAAAAAATTCACAATAATGTGAAAATTACTGGTGATGAGCGTATCTGGCTCGTCACTCATTCGTTATACAATCAACAGTTTGATTTTATTGCCTATAATTCTATAATTGAAAGTATTGAACCTAATAAGTGGTATTCCCTCAAAATACAAATTGATTCTATTGCATACAATGAGAGGATAATTCCTATTGTTTCCGTTCCTGCTGCAAAAGGTAAAATAGTTACTGACTTCGAAGTGAAAGATATAAACGGAAAAACTAATCCCCAAAAAACGGTTAAAATGATTGGTGTTGAGTTTGGACACAATTCCACTGAAGCTAAAATTGATTATTATTCAAATTTAGGTCTTGTGGCTGTTGCATATGAATGTGATTACTATGATGAAAAACAACATCTACATATGCGACAATCTTCCGGAACGGGACATACTGATTTTGCTATTATACGAGAAGTTGTTAATGAAAATACTATTCGCTATCGTTGTAAGTCACCAAGCAGTACTTCATTTGATGCATTAGTATTCTCTATAAGTTTTATTGAACAATCAATCTGAAAGGTACACAGATATGAACATCAAACTTATCGGAAAACCAAAAACAATAATATCAAATCCGAACAGTCGTCACGGTTATTTTGCGTGGCCGACCGTTTCACTTTTGCAGGACGGTAAAATTGCCGTGGGTGCCTCGGGCTTTAGGTTTGAACATATCTGTCCCTTCGGCAAAGCCGTGATTTCCTACAGCTTTGACGGTGGCGAAACCTATACTTTGCCTGCACCCGTAATCGACACACCTCTGGATGACAGAGATGCAGGTCTTTGTACTTTTGGTGAAAAAGGTCTTATTTTTACCTCATTTAACAATTCAGCCGAAATGCAAAGACAGCATAATAAAGAAAACGAGTACGTTCAAAGCTATATAAACACGATTACACAGGAGGATGAAGAAAAATATCTTGGCTCACTTTTCCGTATAAGTCACGATTGCGGAATTACCTTTGGCGAAATTCATCATTCGCCTGTCACATCTCCGCACGGCCCCACAGAGCTTAAAAACGGAACGGTTTTATGGGCAGGCAATAATTTTTACAACTATAACGACGGTATCGAAATTGTCAGCCTGAATACTCAAAACGGCGAAACTGAATTTGTCGGTAAAATTACAACAGATGACGAAAGCGTTATACTTAACGAGCCTTACCTTATTGAACTTCCCGACGGAAAACTCCTCTGCCATATAAGAGGCGAAAACGACAGTATGTTTACGGTTTTTCAGAGCTTTTCAGAAGATAAAGGTAAAACGTGGTCTGCACCCGAAATGCTGCTTGACGAAACGGGCGGCGCTCCGCCGCACCTTATTCAGCTTCGTTCCGGAGTTCTTCTTTGCACCTATGGAAGAAGAAAACTTCCCTACGGAATTATGGCCATGTTCAGCACAGATAACGGAAAAAGCTGGGAAAAAGATATACCGATTTATAAAAATTATGCCAGCGACGATATCGGATATCCCTCAACAATTGAGCTTGACGACGGCACGCTCATAACTGTTTTCTACGCTACCGACGGCGAGGACAAGCCTTGTAAAATAATGCAGCAAAAGTGGAAAATCGTATAAATAACAAAAGACCGAGGCGTTGAAGCGAACCCCAAAGTTTAGACAAAAATAAATATTAAATTTTAAGCGAATGAGTTCGGTATTGTACCGGGCTCATTCCTTTTAGTTTTAAGGAAATACGTTCATTGTTGTAGTAATGAATATATTCCTTTAATTCATCAATGAAA
>JAFUPA010000070.1 GCA_017481575.1 Clostridia bacterium
ATCTTGTCAACGTTGGGGGAGTGAATCGGGAAGACTCTCTCAACACCAACACCGTAAGATACACGGCGAACAGTAAAGGTCTCGGAAACACCGCTGCCCTTACGAGCAATTACTGTACCCTCGAAAGCCTGGAGTCTTTCTCTCTCGCCTTCACGGATCTTAACCCAGATTTTGATTGTGTTACCGACTTTGATTGCTTCGGATACCTCGGGCTTGAGGCTGTCCTGTGCGATTAACTTAAGTGCGTCCATTACAGACACCTCCCATAGAATTTCAGGCGTTCATAGATGATTACTCACCAGAGGACCGTCCGCTTTAATGTTGGGCATTAAACCCCGCCATAGGGCGCAATAACCCCACGGTGGTCAGAAATGCTCTAATATACTATCACAAACCTTTGCGGAATGCAAGGCTTTTTTTGAAAAATCAGCGGAAAATTTCATTATTTTTCGTTATGAGTTTTTTGCGCACAACATATAGTTGCTTGTGGTAGATTTGGGCACAATTTTCAATTGTTTCAACCAGCAAAGTCGGGTTTAAATTCTGTGTATTGCCCGCCGCAAGTGAGCATTGCAGGTTTACTATATTGCCTGTGCAGGTGAGCTTTTTGTCAAAAATCAGCTCGATGAGGTTTACCTGCTTCATAATTTTGCGGTGCCCCTTTTTGCCCGGCTTTTCAGCCATAAGCTCTGCACCGTTCATCAACTCGTCAGCCTTTTTGCAGAAAAGGGAAGCATCGTCCTCTGTCTCAAAAACGATTTTCACAAAATACTGTGCGGCGGCGATGTCTTTGGCATCGTGAACGGGGGCACCTATCGAGAGGATTTTAATTCCCTCGGGCAAGGTTTCGTTGAGTCTCGTTTTAATTTCCTCGTCCGTCATATCACCCTCAATGCGGATGTCCATATACTCGCAGTCACTTTCCTGCCCGAGTGAGAGCGGCAGGGCGAAGGCGATGTACGGGTGAGGGTTGAAGCCCTCGGTATACCACATCGGGAGCTGTGCACGGCGGACGGCACGGGTCATCATTCTATTTACGTCAAGGTGAGAGATGTAAATCGCTCTGCCTGTTTTTGAAAAATTAAGCCTTACTGAGCGCATCACACTTACCTCCGTTGAGTTTGTTTGAGCTGCAGCCGGCACACTTTATGCGGCAATGCGGTGTGGTCACACTTTCGTGAGCCTTTTTGTTTTCATTTATAAGGAAGCTCTTGCTTACACCGTAGTCAAGGTGATCCCACGGTAAAATCTCGTCGTAATCACGTCGGCGGTTAGCGTAGAAGGACGGGTCAATTCCTGTCTCTTCAAAGGCTTCCATCCATTTGTCATATTTAAACTGGTCGTCCCAGCTGTCAAATTTACAGCCCTTTTTCCACGCAAGCTCAATTACCTTGGAAAGGCGTCTGTCACCACGGGCAAGAACACCCTCCATAAAGCTTGTCTGTGTTGTGTGGGTAGAAATTTTGATTTTCTTTGTCGTGACGCTCGCCATAAGGTGCTGTTGCTTTTCAGCCAACATTTCCTGTGTATCCTGCGGCTCCCATTGGAACGGAGTAAACGGCTTCGGCACAAAGGACGAAGCGCTGATGCTTACCTGAACACCCTTGCCCTTCGGTCTGTCGGGCAGACGGTAGAATTCGTCAACAACTCTTTGACCGAGCTGTGCAATGCCTGCAACGTCGTCGAGTGTTTCTGTCGGAAGACCAATCATAAAGTAAAGCTTAACAGCAGTCCAGCCGCCCGAAAAAGCCTTGTCAACGGTGGACATAACATCAGCTTCGGTTACATTTTTGTTGATTGCATCACGAAGTCTCTGTGTACCTGCTTCGGGGGCGAAGGTAAGAGAGCTTCGGCGCACAACAGCCAGCTTTTCCATAAGCTCGTCGGAGAAATTATCCACACGCAAAGAGGGGAGAGCGATGTTAATTTTCTCCTTTGTTGTCCAGTCAAGCATGGAGTTGAGAAGCGGCTGAAGTCCTGTATAGTCGCTTGTGCTCAGCGAGCAAAGTGAGATTTCGTCATAGCCTGAGGTTTCGCAAAGCTTTTTGCATTGCTCTTCAACAACCTCGGGGGATTTTTCACGTATAGGACGGTAAAGGAAGCCTGCCTGACAGAAGCGACAGCCTCGTATACAACCACGGAAGATTTCCGCAGTCACTCTGTCGTGAACAACCTCAATTGACGGTACGATGAACTTTTCGGGATAAACCGCCTTGTCCATATCCGAAACAATAGCCTTTTCGACCTTTTCGGGTGCGTTTTCTTTTGCGGTCACGCTTGCGATTGTGCCGTCAGCCTTGTATTCGACATCATAAAAAGCAGGAATGTAAAATCCCTTGTGCTGTGCGGCATCACGAAGAAAGTCGATTTTTGACGAGCCGAACTCCTTGTGTTTTTTTACAAGAGAAATCAGCAGGTCGGTTGTCTCCTCACCGTCACCGAGCAGAAAGATGTCAATAAAATCTGCCATCGGCTCTGCATTACACGCACACGGGCCGCCTGCAACAACAATCGGTGCAAGGCTTGTTCTGTCTTTTGAGTAAAGCGGAACACCTGCAAGGTCTAGCATATTGAGCACGTTTGAAAAGCTCAATTCATATTGAAGCGTGAAGCCGATAAGGTCAAAATCCTTGATACTGTCTCCGCTTTCAAGCGCCCAGAGCGGAACGTTGTTTTCACGCATTTTTTCTTCCATATCGTTATCGGGTGCAAAAACACGCTCGCACCACGCATCGTCACGGTTGTTGACGACCGAATAAAGTATCTTCATTCCGAGGTGCGACATTCCGATTTCGTAAGTGTCGGGGAAGCAGAAGGCATAACGCACAGCAACGTCGTCCTTGTTTTTGACAACGCTGTTAAGCTCACCGCCGACATAACGTCCCGGCTTCTGCACCTCAAGCAAAATTTTCTGAATTTTTTCCGAAAGCATAATAAACCCTCGCTACGCTAAAATAATCAATTTATTCTACTATGTTTTGACCAATTTTTCAAGAGGAAGGAGTTATATTAACAAATAACGGATATTTTGTTAAAACTTACTTAACAAGTTTATGTCAATATTATGTTATTATTAAAACAGAAAATTAAAAGGAAGTGATATGTGTGGCGAAGGTGCACCCCAAGCCGATTGACGGAACATTAAGGAAGTTTTCGTTGCGAGTGCCCGAGGTTATCCGTGAATGCAGCGGCATAACCGTTTTCGGTAAAAGAATAAAATCATTGGTATTTTCAACCGATGTTGCAATAATCAGAAATGTCAATGCCGACGCTGTGATAGCAGTCTATCCCTTTACGCCACAGCCAGTAATCACTCAGGCGATTCTGCAAGCCTCCGATATACCCGTTTTTGTCGGTGTCGGCGGAGGGTTGACACAAGGTCAGCGTGTGCTTAATCTTTCAACCTTTGCAGAAATGCAGGGAGCTATGGGTGTCGTGCTGAATGCACCGACCTCAAACGATGTCGTCAGCAAGGTTTCACAGACTGTAGATATTCCTACAATCGTCACCGTCGTGCGAGAGGATGAGGATATTGCCGCAAGAATTGAAGCAGGTGCGAGCGTGCTGAATGTTTCTGCCGCCGCTAAAACTCCCGAAATTGTAAGAATGATAAGGGCGGAGCACCCCGACATACCGATTATTGCGACGGGTGGACCGACTGACGAGAGTATCAGAGCAACCATTGAGGCAGGAGCAAATGCAATCACGTGGACACCGCCGTCAAACGGAGATATTTTCAAAAGCATAATGGCGGCGTATAGAAATGGTGAACCTCACCCGTAATTGAAGCAATTAAGCAATAGTGAAGAAGTAATAAGTTCGGAGCTGCGCCGCTGAATATAAACCTAAAAAACTACAAACTTACCGTGAAAGGCAGGTTTGTAGTTTTTTAGGTTGTTTTTTGATAGTTAAATATTACGACAGAATTATAGTTTAATTTTTTACTGTATGCGTTTATAGGGCTTCTTTTCATTTGTAAGTCCTGCCAAATAGTCCATGCTTGTATCAAGTGCCAAGGCTATTCGTTTGCACTGTTCAAAAGTGTAGTATCTTTTTCCATTTTCAATTTTTGAATAGTCACTTTGATCTATCCCGGTAAGAAATTGCATTTGAATTTGTGTTAAGCCTTTTTCTTTTCTAAGTTCTTTAAGCCTGTTCATTTTTATCACCATAATAATTATGTCACTCTGACCTATTGACATTAGGGTGAAATTGACCTATAATATAGCCGACCAAATGTATGATTGCTGATATAAATTTTAACGAGAAAGTGTGATAAGAGTGAAAAACAAGCTACAAGAAGGTATAAATATCTTGTACAATATGGAGCTAAATAATTACTTGATGACAATAATTATTGAAGATTTAACATATTCGATCGATAATCTTGGATATAGTGAGTTGAGAAATGCACCTAAAAAAGAAAAAGGAAAAATAATAGATATGGGAGAGGAAATGAGTATTCCTGTTTTAGTTTGTGGTATTATTGGGGTTATAATCGGAGCGATTGTAAGCGTTAGTGACTATTCAGATGTTGATGGCTTTTTTATTAAAATATTCAGTTCCATTATAGCTTTGATAGTTGGTGGCTTAATAGGTGGAGTTATAGGTGCTATTGTTGGAGCAATAATAGGATATTTCAGTTACAAGAATGAGGTTGAGAAAGAAGATGAGCGAATAAATAAAAAATATGCACAAGAATGTGCTCGCTATGAAAAAGATAAACAAGCGGATAATGCAAGAATTGCATTAGAACTTAAACAAAAGAAAATATTAATACAACAAAGAAAAGATATAATCAATCGAAAGAAAGAAGCAACAAAAAAGCTGAATAGTTTTTATCAAACAATGGGCATCGATTTTCAATATCGTAATCTAGTGCCAATCGGATATATGAATGAATTTATTCGATTGGGTATTGCTGATAAGTTAGGTGGTACGGATGGACTTTATTATTTGATTAGACAGGAATTACGTGCAGACCAAATGCAACATAGTCTTGAGGAGATTTCGTACAAATTGGACTCTATAATAAATAATCAACATCAGCTATACAATGCTGTATATGATATGAATTCTAAATGTGACAACTTGATACAAAATACATTAAAATCAATTGAAATGTCTGCAAAAACAAATCAATACCTTAATACAGCCGTGTCTAATACAGCAATAACGGCATATAACACTGAAAGAATAAAACAAGAACTTAAATTTCAGAATTTTATGTATTGGTATAACAACTGAATAATAGCAAAATGGGCTGTTTCTTTACAGCCCATTTCTTTATACATAATATATAAATTAAAACTCATCACTCAAAACTGCATGAGCACAGCGGATACCGTCAACTGCGGCGGAGACAATTCCGCCTGCATAGCCTGCACCCTCGCCGCAGGGGTAAAGTCCTCTGACCTTGAGTGCCTGATAGAATTCGTCACGCAGAATTCTTACCGGTGACGACGAGCGTGTTTCGGGTGCGGTCAGCACGGCATCGGGCAGGTCAAAGCCCTTGAGCTGTGTGCCCATTTTCACAATCGCATCCGCCATTGTGTCCGTCACCTTTTTCGGGAGCACTTCTCTGATGTCACCCATTTTAACACCCGTCGGGCAGGAGGGGTTAACGCTTCCAAGCTGTGTTGACTTCACGTTCTGCAAAAAGTCACCCACAAGCTGTGCAGGTGCGGTAAAATCTCCGCCGCCGCACTTGAATGCCTTTTCTTCAATCTCACGCTGGAGCTTGAAGCCTGCAAGCGGATGCTCACTGCCGAAGTCCTCGGGCTCAACACCGACAAGAAGTGCGGAGTTTGAGTTCTCCTCATTTCGTGCAAAGTTGCTCATTCCGTTAACGACCACACCGCCGTTTTCGCTTGCCGCCGCAACAACCGTACCGCCGGGACACATACAGAACGTATACGCACCTCTGCCGTGAGGCGGGTGGCACGAAAGCTTGTAGTCAGCCGCACCGAGCGCAGGATGTCCTGCAAAATCGCCGTATTGCGCACGGTCAATCATCACTCTCGGGTGCTCAATTCTTGCACCGACGGAAAAAGGCTTCTGCATAATGTCTATACCTTTATTATATAACATTTCGACCGTATCTTTTGCAGAGTGACCGACAGCAAGTATAACGCTGTCTGTTTCAAGGTCAATTATTTCGCCCTTTTCATTTATATATGTCACGCCGTGCACAACACCGTTTGCAATAATTATATTGGTAAGGCAACACGAAAAAAGCACGTCTCCGCCAAGTCTTTTTATTTCTTCACGCATATTTTTAACGACCTGACCGAGCTTGTCAGTGCCGATATGCGGTCGCCACGAGTAAAGAATTTCCTCGGGTGCGCCGAACTCGACAAAATCAAGAAAAACCTTTCTGCAAAGCTTGTCTTTAATTCCCGTTGTCAGCTTGCCGTCCGAGAATGTGCCTGCACCGCCCTCACCGAACTGAACGTTTGAGGTCTCGTCAATGACCTTTGTCTGCCAGAATTTGTTAACGTCTGCCGTTCTTTGGTCAATGTCCCTGCCTCGTTCGAGAACAATAGGGCGAAGTCCTGCTCTTGCAAGGGTGAGTGCCGCCCAGATTCCTCCGGGACCGAAGCCTGCAATAATCGGACGCAGGTTGCTTTTTCTTTTATTTTCGGGTATAATGTACGAGAACGGCTCGATAAGCTGTGCTTTTTTGCACTTGCTTCTTTCAATCGTTTCTGCTTCGTCGCCGTCAACCGTAACGTCAACGCTGTAAACGAAGAAAAGGTTGTCCTTCTTCCTCGAGTCAAGCGACTTTCTCGCAACGGTGAGTGATGTTATTTTTCTCTTCGGGCATCGCAATGCCTTTGCCGCCGCCGCAAGCAGGTCGTCAGATGTGCCTTCAAGAGGCAATTTGATTTCGTTAATTCTTATCATAAATATATCGCCACGCAAAAAAATTTTTTGTCACGACTCATTTTAACAAATAGAAAAGCTAAAGTCAATTCGCACATTTAGTGTCGCAGAATTAACATTGGCACTACCCCTTGCGAAAACAGATGAAGCAAGGCTTAAATTGAAAATATTGCACAAAAAGTCTTGACAAAACTTGATATATCTGCTAGAATATCTCTACCTCTTGTAGAGGGTTCTTTTTTTGTGCCCTCTTTTAGGAACTTACAGGGTGTAAGTCCGTTACGAGGGAGGCTTATAATTCCGGGTTATCCGGTTAAATGGAGGTGCCGAAAAATGAGAGTTAAAATCACACTCGCATGCACAGAATGCAAACAGCGCAATTATGACACAATGAAGAACAAGAAGAACTCACCCGACAGGTTGGAGATGAACAAGTACTGCAGATTCTGCAAGAAGCATACTCTCCACAAAGAGACGAAGTAAGCTGGGAGGATTAACTGCTATGGCTAACAAAGAAAGTTCAGAAGCAGCAAAGAAGATTGCCAAGGCTGAAAAAGAAAAGACAGCTAAAAAGCCGAAGAAGAATAAGAAAAATATCTTCAAGGTAATCGCACGCTTCTTCAAAGACCTCAAAGGCGAAGTTAAAAAGATTACTTGGCCGGGCGCAAAGGATGTTCTTAAGGGAACAGCTATCACAATCGCATGTATCGCTGTAATCGGTATTGCAGTTTTCCTTGTTGACTTTGGTCTTACAAACGGTATCGATGCACTCCGCAACGTTGCCGAGAACAGAACAACTACAACAACAGAAGCTTCAACTACAACTACAACGACTACAACAGCAGCTGCAGCACAGACTCTTGCATCGAGCTCAGCAGCAGAATAATTCAGAGTATACGGAGGAAAGGCAATGTCTAATGACTCCAGATGGTATGTAGTTCATACCTACTCGGGCTACGAGAACAAAGTAGCAACCAACATTTTAAAGGCTGCAGAAAACCGTAAAATGCAGGACGAGATTTTCGAGGTTAAAATTCCTACCGAAACAGTTGTTGAAGTCCGTGAGGACGGCAAAACACGTGAGGTAGAGCGCAAAATCTTCCCCGGCTATGTTATGGTTAAAATTGCAACATTTCTTGACGAAAACGATATGCCCAAAATCAGCGACGAGGCTTGGCTCGTTATCCGCGGAACACGTGGTGCAACAGGCTTCGTAGGTCCCGAGGGCAAGCCCATCCCCCTCACAGAGGAAGAGATTTACAGACTCGGCGTTGAAAAGAAGGTTGTCGAGGTTCGTTACGAGGTTGGCGACACAGTCAACATTATTGATGAAATCTTTGAAGGTTTCTCGGGAACTGTTGAAGAAATCGACCTTGAAAACAACAAGGTTAAGGTTACGGTTTCCGCATTGTTCGGCAAGGAAACATTGGTTGAGCTTGAACTTGACCAGGTTGAACCCGTTGCCGATTAAGTTAAGTGTACGTGATAATTAAGCGGTTTCGCTTTAATTATATACCCCTTTGGGTATGGAACTTCGGTTCCCCGTGGGAGGAGCAAAAAACTTTTCAATTGCTCCGCCGAACCACATATTTTGGAGGTGCAAAAAATGGCTCAGAAGGTAGTAGGCTTTATTAAGCTTCAGATCCCTGCAGGTAAAGCAACACCGGCTCCCCCGGTTGGTCCTGCTTTAGGTCAGCATGGTGTTAACATCATG
>JAFUPA010000071.1 GCA_017481575.1 Clostridia bacterium
CGGCCGTGGAACAATGTCGGTGCGTCAATGGCATCAATATCCCAATATGCTTCCTCGTGAGCTTTATTGTGATGAAGAGCTTACCGGCGAAAAATTTGAGACCCTTTAAATTGCACCATTGAAATAGCATGGCGTTTTCGCGAGAGTTCGAATTCATACGCAAAACTGCCGAAAATATCTTTTTTTGTAGCCCATAGACAAAAATCCCATTCGTTAACACGGATGGGATTTTTACAGGATTTGAAGAATTGTAACCAAGCCTTCGGGCTTGGTTTTCTTTTTTGCAAAACAAACTAAATTTGCGAAAAATTCCCTCAACAAGCGAAACGAACTCACCGAACAGGTTATTGAATTATCCTCAATCACAGGTTATTATAATGACATAACAGCGCTGTGAATAAATTTTGAGGTGATTTTATGAACATTTATTTCGGTGAAAATTTAAAGAACTTAAGGCTGAAACGCAATCTCACGCAGGAAAAACTTGCCGATTTCCTCGGTGTATCGTTCCAGACAATCAGCAAATGGGAGAGGGGAGACACTTATCCTGATATCACTCTGTTGCCCGAAATTGCAGGCTTTTTCAAGGTCAGCGTTGACGAATTGCTAGGGGTAAGCAAGGCGGAAGATGAAGAGGAAATCCTCAAAGAGCTTGAAGAATACGACAATCTTACCGATACCGAGTTGAAGCAGGAATTGATATACAAGCTCAAGAAAAAATTCCCTAACGATTTCCGCATTCTTTTAAGATATATGACCTGCCTTGTTCATTTCAAAGAGAACACACCCGAGGTTATTGCAAAGATAATTGCCATTTACGAGAACATTCAGCAGAATTGCAGTAATGACAAAATCCGCATTTCAGCAAAGAGACATATTGCCGAACTCTATAAAGACCTTTCAGAAAAAGAAGGGAGCGGCATAACCTTTGATGATTGCGAAAAAATCATCAAAGAAATGCCTAGAATGAGAGACGGGCAGGAAATGTTCTGCTTTTATTATCCCGAAAACTACCCGAACGGCGACAAGATAATAATGGATACTCTTGAAGAACAATTCTTGCTACTGAACACCGTTTATTCGCATTACTTTCATTACAACGGCTTCTTTTATGACAGAAACTTTTCCGACGAATGGGTGCTGTCCGCATTCAAAGCGGAACTTGATTTTCTGAATTTTGTATATGATGACGGTCATTACGGTAAAATGTGGCGCACGGTGATTTATAATTACGGTCATTTAGGTGTACGATATTTCAAAATCGGTGATAATGCTAACGCACTTGAAAACTTCAGAAAAATGTGCGACCTTGCAAAGAAATTTGACGGTATGGACAGAATAACCGTTATGCACTCGACAATGTTTGAGGGCAATGAATTCGACAAACACACCCTCGGCAGTACTTATATTGCAAAAATGCAGGTAAAAGAGCTTCTTACAGAAAAATATCCTCTCTCCGACGAATTCAAGTCAACTAAAGAGTTTTTGGAAATAATAAAATTGCTGGGTTAACCTTGCACAAAAATGTGAGGTTAAATCAGTTAAATTTACAAATTGAAAATATCTTCCAAAAGTAGTATATTATTTTTAAGGTAACCGTTGAGAATCGTGACTTTGATTTAATCAGTGGTTACTAAAGGAGATGTTTTTATGAAAAAGTTTTGGTCGGTAATTTTAAGTATTGCACTTCTTTTGTGCTGTGTGCCTGCAACCTATGCACAGACGGCGGTAGAAATGCCCGAACTCGCAGAATATGGCTTTGTTGAAAATGACGGTGTAAAAATCGAATACGGAATTTACGGCGATTTGAATGCGGAGCCTTTACTTCTTTTGCCTCCAAACGGCGGAGATATGCACTGCTTTGACGACAGCATTTTGCCCGAAATGTCAAAGCATTTCAAGGTTATAACCGTTTCACCGAGATATACAGGCAATTCCGATATGGGTGATGACGGGTTGACATTTGAAATTATGAGTGACGATTTAGTTGTCCTGCTCGACACACTCGGTGTTGAAAAAACACGTATTTTCGGTTTCAGCGACGGCGGCAATCTCGGTATGGTATTCACGGTTGCACACCCTGAAAGAGTGGAATCACTTGTAATTATGGGCTCAAACATCAATCCGCTCGGCACAAAGGTCTTTGACCAGATAAGCATTGTTTTTGAGTATGCAGTGTTGGCTGTTAAGGCTTTCTTCACCGGTGACCCCGCCGATATTGTTGAGCGTGACATTCAGGGACTTATGGTTTTTCACCCAAACCTTACATTCAAGGATTTGCAGTCTGTCGAAGTACCTGTTCTCAACATTTACGGCGAGCACGATATGATTAAAAGAATTCACTCAAAGCGCATAACGAAGAACATTCCGAACGCACAAGAGCTTATGATTGAAGACGGCGGACACAGCACCTGCTTTGAATATACCGACACAATAATAAATCCCGCACTCCTCGAATTCTACGGAGTAACGAAATAAAAAGATAAACAAAAAGGGTAGACACTTCAAAGTGCCTACCCTAAAATTTTGCCTGTCAAATAAATTTCACTACAATATCCGTTACTGCCTTCAAAGCCTTTGCCGCAATCAGAATTGCAATTTCCGAGTATCCGTCCGAGCCGAAATACTCATAAATCACAGGACTTATCTTTGTGAATACATCAAGAGAAACCGGCTCTTCCTCTGCTTCAAGCACACCTGCTTTTACAAGGCAAGCCGTAAGCCTCTCTTCGGTTGCTTCAACCTCACCGACAACGCCGATCGTGCTGTCAATTACTCGTTCAGCCTCGGCTACTGCCGCCGCAAGCTCCTGTGCATCCTCTGCGGAAAGTGCAGATGTGTCAACCGTACCTGCAAGTTCAACAAGCTCAACAAGCTTTTCAGAGCCTCTTGCAATGTTAAACTGAGGGAATCTCGGGTCAGAGTAAACATTCTGAATGTTGTCGCTTTCAATAAGGTTGAGAGCAAGCTTTAAGATAACATCGTTTCTCGCTGTAAGGTCGTGACGCTGATTGTCAAAGTAGAATGTTGTATCGGGAAGAAGACCCACGGAAGCATCAACAACTCTGTCAGGGGAGATGTGGTTGTGTGTCGGGTCGTCGCAATTAATGTTCTGCTGAACGTAATCCTCGGGGAGTGTCTCACCAACATTTGCAAAGTGAGCGCCCATTGATGTGGAATCTGTATGAATGATGAAGTCAGCATTCTGTGTGTTCCATGTCTCACCGACATTGATCATTGCATAGTCATACTCAACAAAGCAGAATACCTGAACGCCCTTGTCTACTGCCTTAAGAATATTTGCATCAGCGTTGAGCTGTGCCTGATAGTATCTGTCTGTCTGCTCCTTGATTTTTGCCATCGATGGGTCAGAAAGATGCTTTTCAGCCGCTGTCGGATAATCGCCTGACGGGCAGAGTGCCCACATACTTGTACTCCTTATCATAACGTCGGTAACGAGTGTATCTACGGCGGATTCGAGTACAGACATTATAACCTCGTCGGGGAGGATACGCAGAAGTGTTTCAACAAGAGCGGCAGTTCCTTTATCCATAAGTCCAAGCTCGCCAAGGAAACCGTTGTAAACGTAATCGGGGTTAAGGAAAGAAATTCTGCCGTTGAAAACGTCACCAATGATTGTTGAGCCGTCAAGAGCCGGAACAACAAAAATTATCTTGTGAAGCTCGTCCATAACCTCGGGCTTGTAATCGAGCATAGCGCTTACAAGTGTCGCACCCTGGCTCAGGGGGGTGAGAGTAACCTGGTCGTGACCGGTCTGCTCTTTTACCATCTGAATGTACTCATAAAGCTCTTCGACTATATCCATATGGTTGTCAAAGGAGTTGTATGTAAAGTAGTACATATGATCCATCGGCTGTTCTGTTTCATAGAGGTTGAACGGAACATGGCTGAATATTTCTTCCTGTTCAAAATCTTCACACTCTGAAACAGGGTACGGATATTTCTCAGTATAAACATTTTCACTCGGCTGTCCGTTTTCGTCACAGGTATTGATTCCGAAGCAAAGGTTGATTACGTCAGCAGCCGCCTCGGAAAGACCGATATCTTTCTGGAAAACAAGGGAAAGCAGGGCGGGAACAAGAATTTTTGCTATAACCTTTTCAAGCTGAATGTAAGCCGGGAAGCTCGAAATTTTGTTACCGTCGTCGTCAAGCACAAAATCTCCGTTATCGTCAACTACCCATGTGTTGCTCTGTCCGAGACCGTGAACAATAATTGAGGGGTAGTGCTCGCATTTGCCGTCACAGTCAGTAATTCTGTCTGTGGCAGATGCACCGATTGCACTTACGGAAATAACCATTGCAAGGCAAAGAATAAGTGCAATAACCTTTTTAATACTCTTTTTCATCTGATGCACGCTCCTTAATGAATTCTGTTCAACAGAATTTTAATTATTCTATCATATCTTTTATGACAATTCAACAAAAAACAGCGAAATCTTCAAAAGATTTTTAAAAAGCGTGCTTAATAAAATGTTACAGTGATATTGTCAGGTGATATGTTTAGCCTAACTTTGTGTTCATTTTTCTGCTTGCGGTCTTAACCGAAAAATATACAACGGTCCAGATCACAAAATATACTGCAACAAAAATTGCCGTAAAGATAAGAATTACCTCATATTTAAAGGGAATCCAACTGTTAAGAATGTAGCAAAGCACATATGTCAGATACAATGAACCAAAGTGGCAAAACAGTGATTTGGGTAAAGACCAATGCTCAATCTGGTTAAAAATACTTGCTCCCGCCTGAACGAATGCAAGCAGATAAGATGAAGCGATTGCAAGACAAACCTGAGTTCCGCTCAACGAAAAATTTTCAATACTTTTTTCGAGTACAAGGTAAACTATGCCTACAACAATCGGACCGAAACCTCCGAACAGTAAACCTCGGTGTAAAAAACTTTTCAGATAAATATTCATATCACAAACCTAGCCTTTCTTTAACATTTTTAATATTTCTTCTGGAAACATAATCGGAATATCCGTTTATAAAAATTACATTAAGTGTTCCCAGAAGTGAAGTGTCAAATTTTTTAATCATTTTTATGTTGGCGATACAAGACTGATTGATTTTGATAAAGCTGTTCGGGAGTGTTTCTTCAAGCTGATACAAGCGTTGCTTTATCTTATATTTACCGTCTTGTGTTATTGCAAAAACCTTGTTGTTTTCGACCGCAAAGCATATGACGGCATCAGGTTCAAGAGTAACCGCTCCGTCCTCGCAAAAACCTATCAGACTCTTTTTTGCACCGGAAACCAAAGCCTCTATATCGTCAACTGTTTTGGTTCTTTCGTGGGCGTAAATTATCACCTCCTCGTCACGTTCTTTATCGATAAAGATTGAGAATTTCATTGTTTTCCCTCCTTGCAAGCCAATAATATACCACCGATTTTTTAATTTCAATACTTTTTAAGCGTTCGGCTGGTTTGCTGTTTTATTCGGTATAAAAATCATAACCACTAGTAAACTAGTGGTTTGCACAGGCCCTATAAGGGCCGCCTACTGGCTAAGCCCCTGAAAGGGGCATAGAAGTTTGACAACGCATTACTATCACAAGCAGCCGCTCACGTGCGGCTGTTTATTTTTGC
>JAFUPA010000008.1 GCA_017481575.1 Clostridia bacterium
CTGTTCGATGGTTCCTACCACGAAGTCGACTCCTCTGAAATGGCCTTTAAGATTGCTGGTTCCATGGCATTCAAGGAAGCTTGCCGTAAGGCAAATCCTGTCATCCTGGAGCCTATCATGAAGGTTGCCATCATTGTTCCCGATGAGTATACCGGTAACGTTGTTGGCGACGTCAGCTCCCGTCGTGGTACTGTTCTGGGTATGGAACCCAGAAACGGTGCAACTCAGGTTGACGCTAATGTGCCTCTGGCCAACATGTTTGGCTATGCAACTGACCTGCGCAGCTCCAAGCAGGGCCGTGGTCAGTATGCAATGGAGCCCAGCCATTATATCGAACTGCCCAAGGGTATTCAGGAAGATATTATTGCAAAGCGTTCCAGAGGCTAATTTTCCTCTTGTAAATCCACACGTCTTCGTGTATGATAGATGAGGAAAAACGAAAATAAAAGAACCAAACCTACAAGGAGGATTTCTACAAATGGCAAAGCAGAAATTTGTTAAGGACAAGCCCCATGTAAACATCGGTACCATCGGTCACGTCGACCATGGTAAGACCACCCTGACCGCTGCTATCACCAAGTATCTGGGTCTGCAGGGCAAGGCTGACTACGTTGACTACTCCACCATCGACAAGGCTCCCGAAGAGCGCGAGCGTGGTATCACCATCAACACCGCACACGTTGAGTATCAGACTGACGCTCGTCACTATGCTCACGTTGACTGCCCGGGTCACGCTGACTACATCAAGAACATGATCACAGGTGCTGCACAGATGGACGGTGCTATCCTTGTTATCGCTGCTACAGACGGCCCCATGGCTCAGACTAAGGAGCATCTCCTTCTTGCTCGTCAGGTTGGCGTTCCTTACATCATCGTATTCATGAACAAGTGCGACCAGGTTGACGACGAAGAGCTTATCGAGCTTGTTGAAATGGAAATCCGTGAGACACTCAGCGAGTATGAGTTCCCCGGCGACGACACACCGATCATCAAGGGTTCTGCTCTTAAGGCTCTTGAGTATGCAGGTGGCGACACATCAGCTCCTGAGCTTGCACCTATCTGGGAGCTCATGGATGCAGTTGACTCTTACATCCCCACACCGGATCGTAAGGCTGACCTTCCGTTCATCATGCCTGTTGAGGACGTTTTCACAATCACAGGTCGTGGTACTGTTGCTACAGGTAGAGTTGAGCGTGGACAGCTCAAGCTTTCTGAGGAAGTTGAAATCGTTGGTCTTACAGAAGAGAAGAGAAAGACTGTTGTTACAGGTATCGAAATGTTCCGTAAGCTCCTCGATTATGCTGAGGCTGGTGACAACATCGGTGCTCTCCTTCGTGGTATCCAGAGAACAGACATCGAGCGTGGTCAGGTTCTTGCAAAGCCAGGCTCAATTCAGCCGCACACAAAGTTTGCAGGTCAGGTTTACGTTCTTAATAAGGATGAAGGCGGCCGTCACACACCGTTCTTCAACAACTATCGTCCTCAGTTCTATTTCAGAACAACAGACGTTACAGGCGTTATCTCTCTTCCCGATGGTGTAGAGATGTGTATGCCTGGTGACAACGTTACAATGAACGTTGAGCTCATCACTCCGATCGCTATCGAAGAGGGTCTTCGTTTCGCTATCCGTGAGGGTGGCCGTACAGTTGGTTCAGGCGTTGTTACAGCTATCAACGAATAATTAAATTATTCACTCAAGAGGTAAGTCGAAAGGCTTACCTCTTTTTTTCTCGACATTTTTTAGCTTTGTGTAGGAAAAATCCGATTTTTGCATTGATATTATTGTTCTGTTATGGTATTATGTTAAAAAATGAAAATGAGGGGTTTTTATGAAAATCATTGCGTTTATTCTTGCAATTCTCACTCCGTGGCTTTCCTATGTTTGTTGGGACCCGACGGTTTATTTTGATAAGGAAATTTCTGTTGCTGAAGAAAAGGTCGGCGGATTTATGCAGGGTGTCTGCCACGCAAAGCCGCAGTACGATTTGCTCAACGAAGCAAACATCGAGTGGTTCCGTGACGACATTCCGTTCCCGTATGACGAAAACGGCGAGCTTTCAGAAAGCTACATCAGCTGGAAACAGGAATCGCAGGAGTATGTTGACAACGGTGTACGCATTTTCGGCATCACACCGTACCCCGAAGATTATATGGAATACGGTCTTGATCCCCGTGACCCCGAGGACAGAGAGGCTATTCAAGATATTGCACGCTTCTACGTTGAGGACCTTAAGGGCATAGTCGGCGCATTTCAGGTTACAAACGAAATGGGTATTGACCGCTTCACTCTTCCGCTCACTCTTGATGAGGCGGCAGAATTTATCGGTATGCAGCTTGAGGCAATGTATCCCATTCGTGGCGATGTAATAATCGGCTACAACCTCGGCGGACTTTCCATTGCTACGCTTCCGTTCAAGATGATGAAATATCACAAGTATTGCGACTACGTCGGACTTGATATGTATATGGGTTGCTTTGAACCCGTGCTCAAGACACCCGACCAGTTCATAATTCTTCTCAACTTCGTCCGTAAGGTTACTAACAAGCCTGTAATTCTTTGCGAATTTGGTTATATCGGTCTCGGTGAGCCGAAGACTGAAGAGGAAAAGGCTGAAATTCTCAAGAGCTACGGCTTTGACAGCGAAGAAGAAGCACGTGCAAACATTGATGAATTCATCAACAATCTTCCCGAGGATTTGAAAGAAGAAATTACAGAAAACTACAGCAACGAGTCTGCCGCAACAAAGGCAAGTCTTATCTTTGACGGTGAATACAGCAACCATATTTTCACCGAGCTGCAGGAGGGCTTCGGACTTTATAAGTACGAGCACACACACGAGGGACAGGGTGAATTCTTTAAATACCTTATTCCGAAGGTAAAAGACCTTGATTATGTAATCGGTTGCTTTGTTTATTGCTGGAAGGACAGCGGTGATTGCTACGTCTGTGGTCAGGTTGACTGTCCCGTTGAAACCAAGTGGGGACTTGTTGACTACGAGGGAAACCCGAAGCCGGCTTATTATGCCGTAAAGGAAGCCTACTCTAATTGAATTTAACAATCTGCCTTGCAGGGAAAATTTCCTTGCAAGGCTTTTTTATTTTAAAATACTATTGACAAACCGAACAAATGTTCGTAAAATAATAAGTGAGCTGTTGGTTTTTCAACAGCCGAGGGAGAAAATAAAAATGAAAAAGGGAGTGAAAAATGACAAATATATCTGACGAGGTAATTTCTGTCGAGGAAGCAAAAGCCGCCTTGCGATGTATGCGTTTGTGCAATCTGGATGAATACGAGGCATTGGAAAGTGTCGATTGCCTTGTTGAACGGATACGCAAAGTCACAATGGCGAAGCTTGTTGAGGAGATAATCGAAACTAAACTTACCGAAAATCAAAGAACTGTTGTGCAGGAGTTCTGGTTTTCGGGCAAAAACACGGCGCAGATTGCACGTGATTTGTGTGTTTCGCAGGCGAATGTCTATCGCATCCTCACTCGTGCTAATGCTTGTATCAAGGAATTACTCACACCACTTGTTATGTATTTCAGCGACTTGCATTCTGTGCAGGTCGCACCCCTGCTTTTAGGGGAAATTATGGAAATCTGTTCGGCAAAAAGAAGTCCGAACGACACTCTGGCAGAAATGCTGAAAAACATCAGACTCTCAAAAGCGGTAACGCCCGAACAAGCGTCTCGGGCAATGTGCATTACCGTCACAGAGCTCAAAAAAATTGAAAAAGGGGAAAAGGAGCCTACACTCGGCTTCCTTTTAAGGTTTTCGGAGGTTTTTAAAGTTGAATTTGATTTAACATTTACCAAAGGAAAGGAAAGATACGAATGGAAAGAAGTCTTACACAAATGAGTGAAGATTATTTTAAGGCGGCGGATGACATAAACAGCCTTATAATGAAATACCGTCAACAGCTCAAGGAAGCATACAAGTCTAAAGATTACCTCAAAACATATGAGATAAAGCGAAAGCTGACTGTCTTTTATGACCAGAAAAGGGACATTCTTGACACGGCATACACTCTCCAAAATTACTATGAAAGCGAAAGAGAGGTGTTGCCTGCGTGAATAACATAACTTTAAAGGTAACAGCAAACCGACTTGAAATTGTAAGCGACACTTTTACAACACAGGGAAGTGTCAACTACGACGGTTGTGTGTTCAGTTTTGATTCAATATGGAATAGTTTTTCAAAAACTGCAGTCTTTGCGTGCGACAGTACGGACAGCTACCGTGTGAACATTGAAAATAATATGTGCAAAATTCCTGCGTCGTGCATCAGAAAAGAGGGAATCCTCAAAATCGGAGTTTACGGTATCAGCGACGACGGTGTGGTAATTACGTCAAATTCCGTTGCACACCGTGTGAACGAGGGAGTAGGTGAGGTAGACGAATGGATTGAAGAGGACACTTCCCTTGTTGTGAATGCTTTAAAGGAGCTTGAAAGCTCTTACGAGGAATATCTCGGTTCACTTGACACACGCTTCAACAATCTTCTTGATATGGTGCGTGAAAATGGTACATTCAGCGAGCCGCAGTCAAGCAAGGGCGAGCCTGACGATTGGTACAGCCCTACCACCTTTGCGGATGCTGAAAATATCCCGTCAAGCACCAAAAGCTCCGATTACAGTGAATATTTTGATTACATATTAAACGGTTTGACTGCGGATTTTCCCGACTTTGTTTCGTGCAAAACAATCGGCACGGACGCAAGCGGAGTTTATCCGATTTATGCCTACACATTTGCACCGCTGAATTATGAAAAGACCGTTTTGGTTTGTGCAGAATCAGGTTCGGTTGACAGCATTGCGGTTGTGGCATTGTCTTATTTTCTTGACGAGCTTTGCCGTAATTATGACAGCGACAGAACGCTTACGTGCCTTCGTTCAAAGGTTAAACTTGTTGTCCTGCCTGCCGTAAATCCGTACGGACTTATCAATAAAAGATATTATAATTCAAATTCGGTCAGTATCAACCGCAATTTCCCGTTTAAGTGGGACGAATGCACGGACAGCAAAAAGGGAACAGCCGCTTGTGACCAGAACGAAACAATGGCAGTTGTTAATCTGGCACAGGAATTGGCGGCGGATAAGCTGTGTGCCGTTCTTGATATTAATAGCTGTACTAACCTTTATTGCAGTAAGCTTGCATTTTATCCTCGCTTTAAGAATAACTGCATAAAGGCTGTTTCGTCCGTAATCAACCGTTACAATTATGAAGAAACGGATGAAACCGACGTTCTTCGTCAGGCCATTTTTGCACCGTCAGTAAATCCGACACTCACAAATTACCTTGCCGAGGAGTACGGAATCAATGCCTGTGCGATAAACTGGTCGTCGGTCAATTTCGGCGGCTCAAACAGCAATCAGGCAATCACAAAATTCACCGAATATATCGGCAATATGCTCTACGCCCTTGCTAAAAACAGCAGTTACACTCTGAAGGGTGCGCTTGCTCCTTTCACAAAGCATATTTCGTGGCGGAGTACCGATGAAAACGACTTTTTTGAAATAACCGCAACCGAGTCTTTCGAGAAAGTACCTATTTCATCTTATGAGCTTCCGATAAAAACACCCTGTAATATAACTCTGTCCGGCTATGTTTTATTGAAGATTGAAGCAGCCTGCACGGTAAAAATCAATCCGATACTCTGGCAGACGGATTCACCCGAGCAAGGTTATTCGGAACGCCTTGCAATGACGGACTTTTCTATAGAAATTCCGTTGTCTGTCGGCACTCACGTTATTCCGATAAATTCTGTTTTGCAGGGCTATTACAGCGACACCAACGGATACGTAACAACGGGTTATCCCGAAAAAGTCAGGTTTGCCATTGCTGTCTGTTGCGACAATGCTTCATGCGCAAAGGTTGTCGGCTTCAGCGCAACGCTCAATGCCTATTGCTCGGATGTCGGAAAGTCTGTTGAAATCAGCCGCCCGATGGGTGTTGCAGGGGACTATACCGACGAGGACGACATCCCGACACAGGAGCTTGTCTATCCGCTCGAAACTGTAACAAGCAAGGACAGGCAATACGATGATTGATATTGAAATGGAACTCTCGTCTCTTTTTCTTGCTCTTCGTCTCACAAAACAGGCTGAAGAAAGCAGAAAAAGGGGCGAGGATGATTTTATACTTTTCAGAAAATTTGCATGCTTAATAAGGGAATATGAAAATAAAAGGGGAGAAAGAGTAATAAATGAGTAAAATTACTAATATTATTTTTAACGGTAAAAGTCATTACATAACTTCAAAATACGGCAAACGCTCCGTGCTCAACACCTCTGCAGGCACTACAAGTTCATTTCACTACGGCACGGATTACGGAACAAACGGCAAAAAAATTGCGCAGTATGCGATAGAGGACGGCACAGTTTTAAGCTGTGGCAAAGCCTCGGACGGTGCGTTGTATGTCTGGGTGAAATACCCGAGGATAAACAAAAAGATGCTTCACTACCACCTTGACAGTGTTAAAGTAAAGTCGAGGCAGAGCGTCAAAAAAGGCACACTTCTCGGCTATACGGGCAAAACGGGAAAGGCAACGGGAGTGCATCTGCACCTCGGTGTCAAAGACCTTGCAACCGATAAATACGAGGACCCCGAGGTTTTCGCTAAAAGCTATAAGGAGCCTGTGCTTTACACAAAAGGTACATACACAGTAACGGCTACGCTTTTAAGGGTGAGGCGTGGTCCTTCAACAGACTACGATTACAAGAAGTTTTCATTCCTTACCCCCAACGCACAGTCACAGATAAAAAAGCTGAACTCGGGCAAAAAAGCCCACGGACTTGTAAAGGGCTGTGTCTGCACGGTGTCAGAGGTCAAAAGCAATTGGGGCAAAATTCCCTCGGGCTGGATTTGTCTTGACTACTGTAAGCGGGCGGTGGCAACTTGACAGACATCTTAACGGCAATTATCGCCTTTGCAGGCACTTTGGTCGGCTCACTCGGGGGAATTTTAGCGGCAAACAGACTTACAGTTTACAGAATTGAACAGCTCGAGCAGAAGGTTTCAAAGCACAATAACCTCGTCGAAAGAATGTTTCTTGTAGAAAGCTCGACAAAATCCGCGCATCACAGAATAGACGAACTCAGGGAGGAGATAAAATGAAAAAACTAAACTTGAAGGGTGTATCCGTACAGACATGGGTCAGAACAGCAGTTCTCATCATTGCCCTTGTCAATCAGGCTCTTGTTGTTTTCGGAATATCCAAAAACGAAATTGAGCTTGAAACGTGGACACAGTATGCATCCTACGCACTCACCGCAGTCAGCGCAATCTGGTCGTGGTGGAAAAATAACAGCTTCACCGATAAAGCACAACAAGCAGATGTTTTAATAAATCCGCAAGGATAGTTCATCGTATAAATCAAAAGACCTCCGTCCGATTTTTCGGGCGGAGGTCGCACTTTGAAAGCGTATTTAATTATTTAATCATGCTTTCGCCTGTCATCTCTTTGGGCTGTTCAAGTCCAAGGATTGTAAGCATTGTCGGTGCAATGTCAGCAAGTCTGCCTGTTTCCTTAAGCTCGCAGTCATAACCTACAACGCAGAAGGGAACGGGATTTGTTGAGTGCGGTGTGAACGGCTTGCCGTCGTCACCAATCATTCTGTCAGCGTTACCGTGGTCGGCTGTGATAAGCACAGCGCCGCCCATTTCGAGGGTAGCATCACAAACCTTGCCAACACATTCGTCAACAGCCTCAACAGCTTTGACAGCAGCTTCCCACACACCTGTGTGGCCAACCATATCGCAGTTAGCAAAGTTGAGGATAACAACGTCATACTTACCTGACTTAATCTGCTCAACTACTGCATCGCATACGGGATATGCGCTCATCTCGGGCTGAAGGTCAAAGGTAGGAACGTCGGGGGACTGGATAAGAATTCTGTCCTCACCCTCAAATGTTTTTTCCTCACCGCCGTTGAAGAAGAATGTTACGTGCGCATACTTCTGTGTCTCTGCGATACGAAGCTGTGTCATACCCTTTGATGCAAGGTATTCGCCCATTGTCATCGTAAGCTCTTCCGGCGGGAAAGCAACAGTAACATTCGGCATTGTTTCGTCATATTGTGTCATGCAGACATAATGAAGCGGGAAGAAGCCGTTTTTACGCTCAAAGCCGTCAAATGCCTCGTCAACAAATGTTCTTGTAATCTGTCTTGCACGGTCGGGGCGGAAGTTGAAGAATACAACGCTGTCGTTAGCCTTGATAGTGCCTTCCTTGTTAAGAACAGTCGGAACGATGAATTCGTCTGTAACGCCGTTTGCGTAAGACTCTTCCATTGCAACCTTACCGCATTCAGCTTGAATTCCCTCGCCGTAAACCATTGCGGCATAAGCCTTTTCAACTCTGTCCCAAGCGAAGTCACGGTCCATTGCGTAGTAACGACCCATAATTGTTGCAATTTCGCCGACACCGAGTTCCTTCGTCTTGTTATAAACGTCCTGAACAAAGCCAACACCGGATGTAACAGAAACGTCACGACCGTCCATAATGCAGTGAACATAAACCTTGTCAAGACCTTCTTTTTTAGCCATTTCAAGAAGTCCGTAAACGTGCTCAATGTGGCTGTGAACACCACCGTCAGAAAGAAGACCTACAAGATGAAGTGCTGTGCCGTTCTTCTTGCAGTTTTCGCAAGCGTCCTTAAGAGCCTTGATGTCAAAGAAATCGCCGTCTGTGATAGACTTTGAAATCTTAACAAGCATCTGGTAAACAACTCGGCCTGCACCGATGTTTGTGTGACCAACCTCGCTGTTACCCATCTGACCGTCGGGGAGACCTACGTCAAGACCCGAAGCGCCGATTGTTGTAAACGGATTTTCCTTGAAAAGCTTTGTAAGGTTAGGAGTGTTTGCAGCTTCAATAGCGTTACCCTTGTCGCCGGGGTTGATGCCGAAGCCGTCCATAATACATAATACTACAGGTTTTTTCATAATTTATCACCATTCAAAATTATGGGACGCTTTGTCGGCGTCCCACATAATGTTATTGATTTATTATTTGCTTGCTGCCTTAACGATAGCTGCAAAGTCGGGAGCCTTGAGTGATGCACCGCCGATAAGACCGCCGTCAACATCCTCTTTGCCGAGAAGTTCGTCAGCGTTAGCAGCATTCATTGAACCGCCGTACTGAACAACAAACTTGTCAGCAGCTTCCTTGTCATAAAGCTCTTCGATAAGCTCACGGATAGCCTTACAAACTTCTTCAGCCTGGTCAGCTGTAGCAGTCTTTCCTGTACCGATAGCCCAGACAGGCTCGTAAGCGATGATGATTCTGTCAAGCTCTTCCTTTGAAACGCCTGCAAGAGCAATCTTAACCTGGGAGTTAACAACTTCCATTGTGATGTTCTGCTCCCTCTGCTCAAGGTACTCACCAACGCAGAGGATAACTGTCATACCGTTGTTAAGAGCAGCTCTTGTTCTGTCACGTACTGTAACGTCTGTGTCACCGAAGTAAGTTCTTCTCTCGCTGTGACCTGTGATAACATAGTCAACACCGCAAGCCTTAAGCATTTCAGCAGAAACTTCGCCTGTGAAAGCACCGCTTGCTGCCCAGTGGCAGTTTTCAGCACCTACTTTGATGTTTGAACCCTTTGTAGCCTCAAGAGCTGCAAAAAGGTCGATATAAGGAACGCAAACAACAACGTCGCAATCAGCATCTGCTACAAGGGGCTTGATTTCGTTGATGAGTGCTGTTGTTTCGGCAGGAGTCTTGTTCATTTTCCAGTTACCTGCGATAACTGCTTTACGAAGTGATTTATTCATCTGTTTGACGTCCTTTCAATTATTTGTTGTTAAGAGCAACGATACCCGGAAGCTCTTTACCCTCGAGGAATTCAAGAGAAGCGCCGCCGCCTGTTGAGATGTGAGACATCTTGTCTGCGAAGCCGAGCTTCTGAACAGCTGCAGCAGAGTCGCCGCCGCCGATGATTGAGATAGCACCTGACTCAGCAACTGCAGTAGCAACTGCGATTGTACCCTGAGCGAAGTTCTCCCACTCTGAAACGCCCATAGGTCCGTTCCAGATAACTGTGCCGCTACCCTTGATAGCATTTGCGAAAAGCTCCTGTGTCTTCGGACCGATGTCAAGACCCATCCAGCCGTCGGGAATCTCGTCACTGTTGATAATCTGTGCCTCTGTGTTCGGGTCGTATTCCTTACCAACCTTGTTGTCAACGGGGATAAGGAAGTTAACACCCTTAGCCTTAGCTGTTTCCATCATCTGCTTTGCATCTTCAACTCTGTCCTCTTCAAGAAGTGAAGTACCGATGCTGTAGCCGAGTGACTTCATAAATGTGTAAGCCATACCGCCGCCAACGATGATTGTGTCACACTTGTCGAGGAGGTTTGTGATAACGCCGATCTTGTCAGAAACCTTTGCACCGCCGAGGATAGCAACGAGGGGACGCTTCGGGTTAGCGAGAGCACCGCCGATGAAGCTGATTTCCTTCTGGATAAGGTAACCGCAAGCTGCAGGAATGTAATCTGCAACGCCTGTTGTTGAGCTGTGAGCTCTGTGAGCTGAACCGAATGCATCGTTTACATAAAGGTCAGCAAGGTCTGCGAGCTTCTTTGAAAACTCGGGGTCGTTCTTTGTCTCTTCCTTGTGGAAACGAACGTTTTCGATAAGCATAACATCGCCGTCGTTAAGAGAAGCTGAAAGAGCCTGTGCGCTTTCGCCTACAACGTCTGTTGCCATCTTAACTTCCTTACCGAGGAGCTCTGCAAGGCGAGCTGCAACGGGAGCAAGTGAAAACTCGGGCTTGAACTCACCCTTCGGTCTGCCGAGGTGAGAGCAAAGGATAACCTTTGCGTTGTTGTCGATAAGATACTTGATTGTGGGGAGAGAAGCAACAATTCTCTTGTCGCTTGTGATAACTCCATCCTTGAGAGGTACGTTGAAGTCGCAACGAACGAGAACTCGCTTGCCGCTTACCTCAAGATCCTCAACGGTCTTCTTGTTAAGTGCGTCCATGTTTTTCATCCTTTCAAATAAAAGCATACGCTTAAAATTTTTCGTCTAATATTTTATAACAAAATATGGATTTTTGCAAGCAAAATGATGTCAAAAAATTAACATTTATCAGTATATACATAAATTGCCTGAAAATCGCCGATTTATTCACAATTATGTGCAATTTTGGTGTGAAATCTGCGTTAAAAAATAACGTTTCTATATTGACAATAAAGTAACAAAGGGAGTATAATTTAAAATATAATTATTTTGTAATAAGCGCAATTTGCGTTTAAGTGGAGGTAATACAAATGGCAAGAGTTTACAATTTCTCGGCAGGTCCTTCAATGTTGCCTGAGTCAGTGCTCAAAAAGGCGGCAGAAGAAATGCTCGATTATCAGGGTTGCGGACATTCGGTTATGGAAATGTCACACCGTTCCAAGGTTTTCCAGTCAATCATTGACGGTGCACATGACCTTGTTAAAGAGCTTTACAACGTACCCGATAACTATAAAATCCTTTTTGTTCAGGGCGGTGCTTCAACACAGTTTGCAGCCATCCCTCTCAACTTCCTTAACAAGACAGGCAAGGCAGACTACATCATTTCAGGTCGCTGGGCAAAGATGGCTTATAAAGAGGCACAGAAGTACGGTGATGTAAGAATTGCCGCTTCTTCAGAGGATAAGATGTTCTCTTATATTCCCGAAACAACACGTGACAGCTTCCGTCCCGATGCTGACTACGTTTACTACTGCATGAACAACACAATCTACGGCACAACCTTCAAGTATATCCCTGACACAGGTGATATTCCTCTTGTTTGTGACGTTTCATCCTGCTTCTTCTCGGAGCCTCTTGATATTTCAAAGTTTGCTGTTGTTTACGGCGGTGCACAGAAGAATGTTGCACCCGCAGGTCTTGTTATCGTAATTGTCCGTGAGGATCTTCTCGGCAATGCACGTGACTACACACCGACAATGCTCGACTATAAGGTTCAGGCAGATGCAGATTCTCTTTACAACACACCTCCGTGCTTCATCATTTATATGTGTAAGCTCGTTCTTGAGTGGATCAAGAGCTTCGGCGGTCTTGAAGAGATGAAGGCTCACAACATCAAGAAGGCTAACATCCTTTACGATTATCTTGACCGGAGCAAGATGTTCAATGGCACAGTTGTTAAAGAGGACCGTTCACTTATGAACATTCCCTTCGTAACAGGCGATGCAGACCTTGATGCAAAGTTCATCAAGGAAGCAACTGAAGCAGGCTTCATCAACATCAAGGGTCACAAGACAGTTGGCGGTATGAGAGCTTCAACCTACAACGCAATGCCTATTGAGGGTGTTGAGGCACTTGTAGAGTTTATGAAGAAGTTTGAAGAAGCTAATTCATAATTAAATTAAAAATCCTGATGTCATTAACCGTAAAGTTAATGACATCAGTTTTAAGGAGATATTTTTATGTACAATATTCTTACACTCAACAAAATTGCCGCTTGCGGTACAGATAAGTTTGACAAAAATCTTTATACCTACGGCGAAGATATCGCAAACCCGACAGCTATTATGGTTCGTTCGGCTTCAATGCACGAAATGGAGCTTGCCCCCGAAACAATCGCAATTGCACGTGCAGGCGCAGGCACAAACAACATCCCTGTTGATACTTGTGCAGAAAGAGGCGTTGTTGTGTTCAACACACCGGGCGCAAACGCAAACGCTGTTAAGGAGCTTGTAATCTGCGGTATGTTTATGGCTTCCCGTCGTGTTACAGCCGCACTTGATTGGTGCAAAACTCTCAAGGGTGAGGGCGATGCAGTCGGTAAGCTCGTTGAAAAAGGCAAGTCACAGTTTGCAGGTCCCGAAATTATGGGCAAAACTCTCGGTGTTATCGGTATGGGTGCAATCGGCTTCAAGGTTGCACAGGCGGCAGAAGCACTCGGAATGAAGATTGTCGGCTACGACCCGTATATGTCAGAGGCTATAAAGTCTGCACTTTCACAGGATACAGAGATTGTTGATGATATCAACGAAATCTTTAAGAAGAGTGACTACATCACAATCCACGTTCCTCTCACAGATTCAACAAAGAACACAGTTAACAAAGACACACTTGCACTCTGTAAGGATGGTGTAAGAATTCTTAACTTTGCACGTGGCGGACTTGTTAATAACGATGACCTTAAGGCAGGTCTTGAAAGCGGTAAGGTTGCAGCTTATGTAACAGACTTCCCATCAGATGATGTTATCGGCGTTGACGGAATTATCGCAATTCCTCACCTTGGTGCATCAACTCCCGAAAGCGAAGACAACTGTGCAATTATGGCGGCTGACGAGCTCATTGCTTACATCGAAAAGGGCGAAATCGTCAACTCTGTAAATATGCCGACAATGAAGCTTGAGAAAGCTGACGGAGCACGCACCTGTGTTATCCACAAGGCAGATGCAACAGATGCAGTCACAGCCGCACTCGGTGCAGATGCAAAGACAGCAACAAGAGGCGACTACGCTTACACAGTAGCAGATACAGATGCCCTCGCTGCAGTCGAAGCAATCAACGGCGTAATCAAGGCAAGAGTAATTAAATAAGATTTAAAAAAGCAAAAGGACGACAGATTTCTCTGCCGTCCTTAATTCTTTATTTAACCTTTAATTAAAAATCAACTTCCTCACCGTAGTAGATGCAGGTAAAGAGCTTCTTCATTGTTGCGGGGTCGATTGAACGGGGGTTAGAGCCTGTGCAAGCATCGCCGACTGCATTTTCTGCAATAACGTCAATCTTCTCGTTGAACTCTTCCTCAATGATGCCGAACTCCTTGAGCGTGTTCGGAATTCCCATGTAGTCGTTAAGCTCAACGATTCTTGCACGAAGCTTGTCAACATACTCTTCTGTGCTGTCTGCTGTGATGCCGATTGACTTTGCAATGTCAGCATATCTTTCTGCAGCTTCTTCTACCTTTGAGTTATACTTGATAACGTAGGGGAGGTACATGGCGTTTGCAAGGCCGTGTGTGATGTGACCTGTTGAGAAAGCTGCACCTGTTTTGTGAGCCATTGAGTGAACAATGCCGAGAAGTGCGTTTGAGAAAGCCATACCTGCAAGGCACTGACCGTAGTGCATCTCTTCTCTTGCTTCCATATCACCGTCAAATGACTTTGTCAGCTTGCGGTCAACAATGTCAATAGCCTTGAGTACAAGCGGGTCTGTGAATGTTGTGTGAAGAGTTGAAACATAAGCTTCAATAGCGTGTGTAAGTGCATCCATACCTGTATGAGCAACAAGCTTCGGAGGCATTGTCTCTGCAAGTGCAGGGTCAACGATTGCAACATCGGGTGTGATGTTGAAGTCTGCAAGAGGATACTTGATGCCCTTCTGATAGTCTGTGATAACGGAGAAAGCTGTAACCTCGGTTGCTGTGCCTGATGTTGAGGGGATAGCAATAAATCTTGCCTTCTGACGAAGCTCGGGGAAGCTGAACGGTGTGATGAGCTGCTCAAATGTTACCTCGGGGTACTCATAGAATGCCCACATAGCCTTTGCGGCATCAATCGGTGAGCCGCCGCCCATAGCAACGATAAGGTCAGGCTCGAATTCACGCATAGCCTCTGCGCCTTTCATAACTGTTTCAACTGACGGGTCGGGTTCAACACCCTCAAAAAGTGCTGTCTCAATTCCTGCTTCGTTAAGGTAAGTAACTACCTTGTCAACAAAGCCAAACTTCTTCATTGAGCCGCCACCGAGAACGATGATAGCTTTTTTGCCCTTAAGGAGCTTAAGTGACTCGAGAGCGTCCTTGCCGTAGTAAAGGTCTCTGGGTAAAGTAAATCTGTACATTGGTTTATCCTCCTAGGATGATGTTATTTTTTTAACAATCTCATTATACCACTTTCTGATATAGATTTCAAGTGGTAAAATAAAAACATAATATCAGAAAAAGGTGAGAAGATACTTCGTATCTCTTTCTGATATCATGTCTGTCAGGCAATTACTTCTTGCAGACGATTTTTGCGCACAGTGCGGAAACAATTGAAGCAAAAAACATATCTGCACCTAAAATACCGATAAGGTCAGTGATAAAAGGCTTACCTGCTTCAGGATGCCAGACAAATGTTATTCCGTCATCGGTTACGTAGTGAAATACAAAATAATTGATAATAAATACAATTATGGAGATAACCAGACAAGCAACAGACAGCTTGTAAAGTCGTTTTCTTAAAATTTTCATATCCATTTTTGTTCACCTCAAAATAACTTTTAATTTATTTTATGCTTGTGTTAAATCAGGGACAAATTAGCCTCCCTTGCCCTAAAGGGAGGGGGACCGCAAAGGCTCCCTTGCCTAAAGGGAGCTGGCAAAACCGTAGGTTTTGACTGAGGGATTCTTAGCGGTGGAGGGATTCTTTGACAAATAAATCAATATATTCACAAACCCCTCTAAAATTTTTATTGACTTCATTATTCGGTATACGAACTACTGTCAAGATTCTACTTTCGATTTTTTCTGTTCTTATCTTGTCTTTTAACAAGCTTTTTTCCTCATAATGTTGTGAACCGTCAAGTTCGATTATAAGCCGTGCTTCGTGACAGTAAAAATCTACTATATAATTATCAATAACTTTCTGTCGCAGAAACCGGATAGGATATGAACGCAAAAAATCATACCATAAATGCCGTTCTTCTTTCGTCATATTCTTACGCAATATTTTTGCATTTGCAGTTAATTTTGTATTATGCTTCCGTTCCGTACTGTATCCCTCCGTCTTTTGCTTCGCAAAATCCACCTCCCTTTAGGCAAGGGAGGCTCTTGTTTTCAATTTGTGGAAATAACTTCCACAAGTTGAATTTGCTGCATAACAACAAGCTTTTTTCTTAACTTAATATAACATTTTTTACTTAATTTTTCAAGATATATATATATATGAGAATAGAGTTATCCCGAAATTGCGAGATAACTCTATTTTTGATGGTATGACAAAAGTCATACCATCAAAAATCATACCAAAGGAAATACAGTTGAAAACTTTGTTTTTAAGCAGTAAATCTGCCGAAAGTATGACGGCTATTCCTGCCGCACCTAAATATTTGCAATATTATGGTACGGTATTCCAACAATTTAAGCTGAACAATCTTACTTTTTGACTACTGGTATCCAAATTTCGCTACGATAATCTGATTCATCCATATTACCCTCTGTATAGGCTTCGATATCCATTTCATAGGTTGGCTGATAACCGGATGTCGGGAAAAATTCCGAAGTTATTTTGTGCCACATATCTTGCATTGCTTTCGGCATTGCTCCTTTACACTCAAAAATTGCCCAAGTCCTTGCGGGAATTGTATTTCTGCGAAATCCTTCCGGGACAACAGCTTTTTTGTTATATACCGCACCAATAGAATAGTCAAAAGTCTTTGCACAGTCGGAATTATTACCATAGCAAACGCCAAAAATGAATGTTCTGTCGGTTGTGTTTTCCAATAAAGTTTTCACCGTTCCGTCATTGTGTGATTTTGTCCAAAAATCTGGAATGCTTTTTGCATTTACATCGTTTTCAATGCTATGCGCTTCAACCTTTTCAATAATTTCAAAAGCTTCCTTTTCAACAATTTTATAGTCCATCATAGAACCTCCGCTTAATGTAATTTTCACTGAAAGACGAGAAAACGATTTTAACTTTGAGCCATTTTTCTTTGCTTCGGACGGTGTTATTCCGTGAAACTTAGAAAAAGCTCTTGTAAAACTCTCTGGACTTTCATAACCATACTTTAATGCAATATCTATTACTTTTATGTCGGAAGCATTCAGCTCATTGCCGGCAAGAGTTAGTCTTCTGTTGCGAATATACTCGCCAAGAGAAATATCGCATAGAATACCAAAAATTCTTTGAAAATAAAAGCTTGAACAAGCGGCCTCATCAGCCACCTTGTCATAATTTATTTCTTCTGTTAAATGTTCCTCTATGTAGTTGATAGCATTTTGCATTCCGGTAATCCAATCCATAGTCGTTCTCCTTTCGGTGTAATTACATTATAAAGCAAAGTAATATAATTTCCTGACTTTTCGTGTCCACATATGCAAATATGTTTAGTTATACCTTAATGACTTTATAACTAATTATAACATAATTTTACTCGCACAACAAACAATGTTAACATATTACAAATTTGTCCCTATTGTACCTCAACCATATCATATATTTATTCTGATAACAACAACATTTTTTAAGAAAAGCGTTGATTTGCATCACAGTGCTTCTTTAAAATAATAATTCAGGACAAATGCTTTCTTTTTTGAAAAACAGTTGCTTGTATTTGCATAACCAAGTCAAAATCTATACGATTGTTACAAATCCAACCGCTTCCCGTGTTGACTTTTATATATAAAAGGTATAAAATGTATATGTATATAAACTACGGTGGAAGATTATGACTTTTGCTGTGTTTAATCAGTAATAAGGAGGCTAAACCTATGTATGTAATGGCTCTTGACCAGGGTACAACCAGCTCCCGTGCGATAGTTTTTGACAAGCAGGGCAGAATAGTATCCAAGGCGCAGAACGAATTTGACCAGATTTACCCCAAAACAGGTTGGGTTGAGCATAACCCGATGGATATTCTCTACAGCCAGCTTAAGGCAATCACGGGTGTTATCAACTCGGGCGAGTTTGATGTTAAAAAAATCGCAGGTATCGGTATCACCAATCAGCGTGAAACAACAATCATCTGGGATAAGGACACAGGCAAGCCCATTTATAACGCTATCGTCTGGCAGTGCCGCCGCACGGCTGACCTTTGCGAGCAGCTCAAAGAGGAGGGCCTCGGGGATTATATCCGTGAGCATACGGGACTTCTTATAGACGCTTACTTCTCGGGCACAAAAATCAAGTGGATTCTTGACAATGTTGAGGGCGCACGTGCCGCCGCTGAAAGAGGAAAGCTTCTTTTCGGTACGGTTGAAACCTGGCTAATCTGGAATCTTACCGGCGGTAAGGTTCACGTAACAGACTACTCAAACGCATCAAGAACAATGCTTTTTGATGTTGACAAGCTTGAATGGGACGAGTACCTTTGCGAAAAGCTCGGTGTTCCGATGTGTATGCTTCCCACACCCGTTGAATCAAGCGGCATTTACGGCGAGGTCGCACCGAACATTCTCGGTCTTGAAGAGCTTGCAGGCATTCCTATCTGCGGTGCAATCGGTGACCAGCCTGCCGCACTTTTCGGTCAGGCTTGCTTCAATCCGGGACAGGCTAAAAATACATACGGCACAGGCTGTTTCCTGCTTATGAATACGGGCGACAAGCGTGTCGACTCAAAGCACAATCTCCTCACCGGTGTTGCGTGGAGCCTTAACGGCAAAACAACCTACTCAATTGAGGGAAGTGCCTTCAACGCAGGTTCGGTTATCAAATGGCTTCGTGACGAGCTTCATCTCATCGACCACGCAAGCCGCTGTGACGAGCTTGCCGAGAGTGTTCCCGATGCAAACGGAATGTACCTTGTTCCTGCTTTTACAGGTCTCGGCGCACCTTATTGGGATATGTACGCAAGAGGTACAATCGTCGGTCTCACACGTGGCGTTAACCGTGCCCATTTTGCAAGAGCCGTGCTTGAAAGCATCGCTTTCCAGTCGACGGACCTGCTCGAGGCTATGGCAAAGGATTCGCAGATTACTCTTTCCGAGCTTCGTGTTGACGGTGGTGCAAGCGTAAGTGATGTTATGATGCAGATTCAGGCTAACCTTATCCGCACAATGGTTAACCGACCGAAGACCGTTGAAACAACGGCACTCGGTGCCGCATACCTTGCAGGTCTTGCAGTTGGAATGTGGAAGAATTTTGACGAAATCGAGTGTAACCGTGAGGTTGAAAAGGTATTTATCCCCACAATGGAGCAGGCAGACAGAGACAAGCTTTACAAAGGCTGGCTTCGTGCTGTTGAACGTTCCAAAGGCTGGGAAGAATAATATAATTACTACCTCCGCCCTAAGTCTATAACACGACTTTTCGGGTAAAATAATACATATATTTTATATGTATATAGGAGGTAGTTTATTATGCCCAAAGTAGTATGCGATTGGAAAACCCTGCACGACTTTATGGTTGATGCGTTCAAGGGTGTAGGTGTTCCTGCGGAGGATTGCGAAATCGTTGTTGACGTCATTCTCGAGTCTGACAGACGTGGTATCGAGTCACACGGTTGCAACCGTTTCAAACCAATCTATATTGACAGAATTAACGCAGGCATTCAGCAGCCTGTAACAAACTTTGAGATTATCAAAGAAACCCCGACAACAGCAGTTGTTGACGGTCACAACGGTATGGGTCAGGTCATCGGCTATAAGGCTATGAGCATGGCTATTGAAAAGGCCAAGGAATACGGTATGGGTATGGTTGCTGTACGCAACTCCTGCCACTACGGTATTGCAGGTTATTATACAACAATGGCAACCAAGGCAGGCTGTATCGGTATGACAGGTACAAATGCCCGTCCGTCAGTTGCTCCGACCTTCGGTGTTGAGGGGATGTTCGGCACAAACCCGTTCACAATCGGCGTTCCGACGGATGAAGATTTTGACTTCAACTTCGACTGTGCAACATCAATAACACAGAACGGTAAGGTTGAGTATTACGAGCGTATCGGCGAGGATATCCACCACGGCACGGTTATCGACATTGACGGCAACTCCGTTGAGGGGGATGCAGGTGAAGCACTCAAAAAGATTCGTAACGGCACAGCCGCACTCACAACTCTCGGCGGTATCGGCGAAGAACTGGGCGGCTACAAGGGCTACGGATTTGCAATGGCAGTTGAATTTTTCTCATCAATCCTTCAGGACGGTGCTTATGGTAAGGACCTCGACGGTAAGGACGAAAACGGCAACATCCGCCCGTATCACCTCGGCCATTACTTTATCGCTATTGATACAGACCACTTTCTCGGTGAAAAAATCGCACGTAAGAAGGCAGGCGACATCATTCGTTCAGTTCGTGCATCAAAGAAGATGCCCGATGCAGAGCGTATATACACCGCAGGCGAAAAAGAGTGGGAAATCTGGCTCGAGCGTAAGGACAGCGGTGTGCCGATTAACGAGTCTGTTCAGGCAGAAATGAATAAGGTTCGTGATGACCTCGGGCTGGGCTATGTATTCCCGTGGGAAAAGTAATTTTTGGAGGAAAATATATAATGGATTACGCAAAAGAATCTCTTAAGCTCCACTATGAGTGGAATGGTAAAATTGAAGTAGTGGCAAGAGCCAAGGTTGACTCAACCGAGGCACTTTCACTTGCATATACACCGGGCGTTGCACAGCCCTGTCTCGAAATTCAGAAGGATATCAACAAGAGCTACGAGTTCACACGCCGTTCAAACCTTGTTGCAGTTATTACTGACGGCTCTGCTGTTCTTGGTCTCGGTGACATCGGACCAGAAGCAGGTATGCCTGTTATGGAAGGTAAGTGCGTTCTCTTTAAGGAATTCGGCGGTGTTGATGCTTTCCCTCTCTGCATCCGCACACAGGATGTTGACGAGTTTGTAAACACAGTTGCGCTTCTTTGTGGCAGCTTCGGCGGCATCAACCTTGAGGATATTGCGGCACCCCGTTGCTTCGAAATCGAAAAAAAGCTCAAAGAAAAGGCAGATATTCCGATCTTCCACGATGACCAGCACGGAACAGCGGTTATCTGCTGTGCGGCTCTTATCAACTCACTTAAAATCGTGGGCAAGAAGATTGAAGATTGCACCGCAGTATTCAACGGCGCAGGTGCGGCAGGTGTTGCTATTGCAAAGCTTTTTAAGGTAATGGGTATCGGTGACATCATTATGTGTGACCGTAAGGGCATCATTTGTGACGGTGACGACCTTGCACCCGCAAAGCAGGATATCGCAGACTTCACAAACAAAAATCATATGCACGGCACACTCGCAGATGCAATGAAGGGCGCAGATATATTCATCGGCGTTTCAGCACCGGGTGTTGTTACACAGGATATGATTCGTTCAATGGCAAAAGACCCGATTGTTCTCGCAATGGCTAACCCCGTTCCCGAGATTATGCCCGACCTTGCAAAGGAAGCGGGAGCGGCAGTTGTCGGCACAGGTCGAAGTGATTTTCCAAACCAGGTTAACAATGTTCTCGCTTTCCCCGGAATTTTCCGTGGTGCTCTTGATGTGAGAGCAAGCGACATCAACGAGGATATGAAGATTGCGGCGGCAAAGGCACTTGCAGACCTTGTTTCTGACGAAGAGCTCAACCCCGAATATGTTATTCCCAAGGCATTCGACCCGAGAGTCGGCGGTGCAGTTGCAGCAGCAGTTGCTCAGGCTGCAAAGGATTCCGGCGTAGCACGTATATAATTCTTAATAAAATAATTAACGGAGACAACTTCACTCGAAGTTATCTCCGTTTTTTAATCTGTTTTATGTGCCGCAGGCACATTTAGCTTCGTCAGAAATTTAGCTGACCAAAGGTCAATTTGCTCACCGAAAGGTGAATTTAACTTTTACTTTATCCACTCTCTTATTCTCAACGGAATTCCCATTTTCTCCGAAATTGCCTTACATTTTTCAATTTCCTCTTCGGAGATTACATCGACCGCCGTGAACTTTACGTTCGGAATATACTTTTTGCAATCCTCTGCAAACTTCAGCAGGGCAGGGTATGCCTCTTCACCGAACTTCGAACGTGTAACACGCTGATAGCTTTCTGCGTCGGGAGCGTTAAGGCTTATTGAAATACAGTCAACAACACCTTCAAAAAGATGTGCTGTAGGCTTACCGTTTATAAGATCAGAAAGTCCGTTTGAATTAAGTCGGATTTTGAGCGAATGCTTCTCTTTAAGATACTTTGCCGCTTCAATCAGGTTGTCAAGAGCCTGTGTCGGTTCGCCGTAACCGCAAAATACAACTTCATCATACGGTGAAAAATCAAAACCGTCAATTTCTGCCTTAATCTCTTCAATTGTCGGGTCTTTCTTGAGCCAGAGCGATTCAGCCGAGCCAAGTCCGTCACCGTTGCTTCTTATGCAAAAAATGCACGAACAGGGGCATTTGTTTGTTATGTTCATATACGCACTGCCTGCGTAGGTGTAAATTATATCAGCCATAGTTTTTGTCCTCCGTGTCCGTTATATTTTATCCTTAATTTTAATTTTGTCAAGTGCGGCGCCAAGCATAATGAAAATAATTGCACTGCCGACAGCCTGAATTATATTGCCCGGTATGCTGTATATTGCAGAAGCCCACGCAACCGAACTGAAAAAATACTCGCAAAACTGACCGAAACCGTTGGTTGACGAAACTGAAATAATAACGACCTCTGCAATGTAGTAACCTGCAACAGTAATCAACGAGGCGGCGGGAAGAGCCACGAGGCTCCTTTTGGTGAGTATTTTGTTACTTTTTCTTCCGAACGGCAAAACAAGCAAGGACTTAATTGCGAATGTCGGCAACATATATAATGTATAGCCGCCGAGAGCATCGGCTAACATTCCGCCAAGTCCTGCGCATATCATCGCAAGGGGAGTGGGCAAAAAGGAAGCCGCAAGGTAAATTATCGAATCACCGAGGTGAATGTAACCATTATGTGCAGGTATTTTTATGTAAAAGGTCAACACAGTCGTCATCGCCGCAAAAAGCGAAGCGAGAACAATCTGTTGTAAAAACCTTGTCTGTCTGTTTCTTTTCATCAAAAGGACCTCTTTAAATTGACTGCTTACAAGTATACTACAATTTTGTTCAAAATCAATTGTTTTTTGATTGTTATATTATTTAGCATTGAATTTTTTGTTTAGTACGGCTTGTATAATTCACACATTTTAAATAAAATGTCTAAAAAGAAAAAAGACTTATTTGCTTTTAAATTTTTTGTTTTGCGCAATTTGCACAAATTTAGTTTTGCGGTTTTGTACCTTGTGCATTACCGCCCAAACGGCAGATAAAAAATTCGTTAATTTTGCTTAAAACACGGCAAAACCGAAAAAATTTTTCATATATTTTTTGGTAAAAATCTATTTACAAATTGGTTTTTATTTGATAATATTAGTATAAGCCAAAGTGTATTAGTGGGGCTTGTGTGAGCTATCGGGTCGCACTAATCCGCTTACAGAGTACTTGGCAACTTTATTGGAGGTGTTTTTAGATGAAACAATCTAAAAGACTGTTGTGCGTTCTTCTCGCCTTACTTATGATGCTTTCTGCATTGACAGTTGGCGCAAGTGCGTACAAACACAACTACGAGAGACCGTACGGTTACGATTCAATCTTAACCCCGTACTTCTCAAACGACCAGGCATCATCAGCTTTGCTCGACTTCCTCGATGACGAAGTTTTTGCACCTATGAACGTTAACGAGGAGCTTTTGGGAATTGAGATTAAAATCTATTCTCTTGACTCACTTTTCGACTCTGTTGACAATATCACATCCAGCACACTTTACGGTGTTGCTACAGTTCTTAACCTTGGTGACATTGAAAGTATGAACTGGGATATTCCGCAGGATTCAGGCTATCGTCGCCGTTCAACAACATTGAGCGACGGTGAGTTCTTTGCGAAATTCCTTCAGTTTGTTCAGGTTAATGCTGACCCGCTTTACAAGCTCATCGGTAACGACCTTGATCTTGGTGTTATCGGTAACTTCGTTAACCTCAGCGAATTGATTCCTATGCTCGATGACCTTCACGGTTACCTTACATACACAGTCTATAATCTTCTTATAGACCCCGATATGCTTGAGGAAAACTACGACAAGGCTAACTCAAATCTCGACCAGATTATCAACGACTTCCTTGCAAACCGTTGTATCAAGTTCATTGGTGATATGCTTGCAGATGCAGAAACCGGTGAGAATGCGCTCGCAGATTTCCTTGGTCTTGAAACAAACGAGGACGGTACTCTTAAAGAGACGATGGGTCTTGTTCAGCTCTGCCCGTCACTTACTGCTGACGAGGTTGACATTACAAAGGCTTCAATCTACGATTTCTGTAAGAACATCTTTACGGCTCTTATAGACGATATCGTTATTCCTTTTGCAGGTGAGCTTATTATCGATCTTCTCGAGATTCCTCTTGATGACCCGACTGCAGAGGAAATGTCTTACGTTGATATGGCAATCAACCTTTTTGTTACATATGAAACAGTTGGTCTTACCGAGGATGCAACTGCTGAAGAGATTATGACAGCTTTCCTTACACAGGAAGGTTGCCCGAATCCCGAGGCTCCTAACAACCTTGATAAGATTAACACAGGAGTAAGATACATTCTTAAAGAAGGTATCACAAGCTACATCTATCTTCAGGATGACGGCAACGGCGGTAAATACCTCACAGTTGCTCCTAACCTTATGGATCAGCTTGCTGACCTCCTCAAGGGTGTTCTTCCCATGCTTCCGACATTCCTTTCAGACTTCCCCGTACTTTCAGCGGAAGATACAGCATACCTTGAAACTGCAACAGAAGAGCAGGTATTTGCTTTCGCAATGCAGATGATTCTTGAAGCATTCGTTGACGGTGTTTACTTCCCCAGCAGATGTAACTCCATCAAGGAGCTCGCAACTTATACTCTTGTTAACGTTGCGGCAGGAATCATCCCCTCTGTTGACTTCGAGGCTAAGATTGAAAGCGGCGAGCTTGTTCCTGACTCAATGCAGTGTCTTGACGTTGCAGCGGCAGTTCTCCGTTACTACATCGTTGGTGAAATGGGCTACAGACCCGGCGACACAGTTGAGTCTTACGAGGCTCTTATCAATAACCTTACACCGACATTTGACGAGCTTCTCAACGCTGTATTTGACCAGCTTCTCGGTCAGTACGCTGTTCTCTTCAACCTCTATCCGAACGATTCTTACAAGACAGAGGCTAATATGAAGAGCCCGTGGTATAAGCTCTATATGACAGTTGGTCAGGTTATTCCTCTCACAAACATCTTCTACGGTGTTGAGGACAGCCAGTACGGTATGGAGAACCTCTTCGTTGACAGCATCATTGGCAGCATTCTTAACTTTGATATCAACGGTCTTCTCCGCATCATCGGTTCCAGACCTGATTCAGAGCTTAACAAGCCTCTCAGCCAGGCACTCGTTAACCTTATCGCTCGTGTTCTTAACGGACTTATGCGTCTCCCAACTGAGAAGGATTCAGAGGCATATCTCAACGATAACTCATACCAGCTCAACCTCGTTGTTCCTTATGCTTACACAACTCTTGATGAGCTTCTTATCGAGGTTAACACAACAAATACAAGTGCTGCATATCCGCAGAGATATAACAGCAACGCCGCTCTTAACGGTACAGGTCTTCAGAGAACAGCTTACATGCTTCTCCACCTTATCACAAACCTTACAGGTGAGGGTACACTTTTTGGCGAGTCAGTTGACCTTGTTGCAACACTTCTCGGCATTATCGACCTTGACCAGTTTGAATATATGAAGGTTGACTATGAGGATAATCACCCCGCAGGCGAGGCCTTCACAATCAAGCAGCTCAAGGATCTTTATGAGGAACTTAAGATTCCTGATAACGAAGGTATTAAGTATTATGAGGAAGATTACTCATACTTCCGTATGGTTGACTGGGCTCCGTGGGCATACCTTAACTTCAAGGAGATCGTTGGTCATGCAGAAAGTATAATCAATGCTTATGACGCTTCCGAAGCTGACCCCGATAACAACGTAGCTCCTGCACGTTCAGACATTACTTACGCTTACTATGCACTCTACCATACTTACTGGGATATGCTCAGATACTACCCGACAACTGCTAACAACTACCAGTTGAACAAGGTTTATCAGAAGGCTATTGCAGGTAATTATTCAAATGTAGATGCAGACGGCAATCAGGTTTACACCACACGTACATGGGATGCTTACGAAAAGGCATTCAACTTCGCAACTCAGGTTATGGAAGAGTATGCAGTTTACGAAGCAAACGGTACACTCGGTGACTACAAGCAGTCCAAGATTAATATGGCTCGTGCACAGCTTCGTGACGCAATGCAGGGTCTCAAGCCGAACATTGGCGATGCTGACTATTCAGAGCTTATAGCACAGATTAACCGTCTTGGCGACCTCGCTAACCCGATGCTCTTCACAGACGATTCTGTTAATGCGGTTGTTGAAAATTATATCAAGGCCGTTGACTTCAACAACGAGCTTCCGTATGACATCGACAGCCAGATCGTTGTTGACGGTGTTGCAGATGCGCTCCGTGATGCTATCGATAACCTCGAAGCTATTGCTGTTATTGAGTTCTATGACCCGTCAATGCACATCATCAATCATGAGTACAAGTTCCTCTACGGTTTTGAGGAAGACTTCTATAACGAAGAAGATGCAATGATGTGGGGCGACGACTTCTACTTCTACTTCACAATGGATTACGGCTCACCGACAGCAGGTGACTCAATGACACTCATTCCGACCGAAAACGGTAACGGTACAGGTTCAAAGATTAACATCGTTTCTGACCCTGACGGTGACGGCGAGTACGACATTGATACACAGTACACAATGATTCTCTTCGGTGACGTTAACGGTGACAGCTTCATCGACGGACAGGATGCTGTTGTTATGAGAGCTTATGCAGCTTCAATGCTTCGCACAGGCACATCAACAAGACACATCAAGTATGCGGCTGACCTTGATTTCAGCGGTACAATCGGTGCAGCAGACGCAAAGATTGCTGAAAACGCAGGCCTTAAGAAGGCTACTGTTGACCAGAGACCTGCAGAGCTTGCTAACGAAGAACTCACTTTCTTTGATTTGGTAAACAAAGCAAAAACTGCAGCATAAATTCTATAATTTCAGGCGGTACGCAAGTGCCGCCTGTTTTTTTGCGTTAAACATTAAATTAAAGCTGTATAGTCAATTTGTTGTAGCTTTTGGCTCAATTTTGTTGACTTAAATTGAGCGATATGTTAAAATAATTATGTATAAATTGTAATATAGGATTGCTATACATTTTGTTTGGTGGTGTGTAAAATGAAATCTGTCAAAAAGGTTATCAGTTTAATAATTGCAGTTGCTCTGGTGCTGTCATCTCTACCGTTCGCTGTGTCATTCGGTACGCTGACTGCATCTGCTTCTGTTGCGGCTGACTCTTCGCTGGTTATCAACAGACCTATGGCAACAGTTGCTGTAACTGAAGTTACAAGAGTCGCTTATTCCACTTATTCAATGAAACAGCCGTCGGGCAGTAACTCTGTCATTGTTAAGGCTACCCCCTCGGGTATGCCCGAGCTCGCAGGTAACTTTAATTCGCTTGCTTACGCAGGTGAAACTCCCGTTGCTACACAGATTTCCTTTACACCCGGTGTCGCACTTGACTCTACACCTACAATTGCCTGCAGTAATACAACTGTTACAATCAGCGATTATGCATATTCAAACGGTACATACACATGGTACGTTACAGGCGGTACGGCAACCGTCGGAACAACACTTCTCTTTACTGTTACATACACATACACCGATACAAATGCAGTCACAGGTAAAAGCTACACTAATACATACAACTCCTACGGCATATCTTATGTTGAGGCAATCGCACAGCCGGCAGGTGTTTATGCAATGAAGAGAACCTACGAGGATTTCTGGCTCGGACAAAGCACCAAAAACCGTTCGTATGTTGCGTCTTTTGTTGTGGGCGCCAACACATACGGCTCTGTATATAACGGAGGCTCGGGCAACGGTAGTGTTTATTTTGAAAGCACAGGCTCCGTACCGGGTTGGACATCAGATTACGGTGTGATGAAAAGCTTTGAAGGTCATAGTGCATCCCGTTATTACAATCTCTGTTTTGCGGCAGACTCTAACAGACCGCTTTCTTACGTTTATTTTGACCGAAGCCTCCATTCAACCCTTTCAGACCTCAATCTCCGAGTTGTAACAGCAAATGCTGGTCTCGCAAGCGAATCGGGCGAACGTGTTACAGTATATCTCAATAATAAATATGTAAACTACGGCATTTGCCAGACTTACTCCGCAGAGGACAGTGGCGATGCTCCGACAAATAACACCTATGCGGCGAATGAAATCGGTCTTACGGGCTATACAGGCTCAATTTATAGTGCCGGTGAATTCTTTCAGCAATACTTCACAGGCTCAGGCCCGAGTGCCGCTACGGGAACTTACGATTATACGTTCTCGAACTTTTACCAGACTTCCGCAGGATGGTCAGAGGTTTATGTCGGACATTCTCACAGTCTCCGTGTTATAACATACGATAAAGGCGCATTGCGTACTTTGGTTGAAGAGATACAGGGAACAGACCCCGATGTAATGACTACAGATGTTGAAGCAGGCGGCTTCAAGGGCTACAACCCGCAGTCGTGGTATTATTCAGCTGGCTGGGAGTCTTTCTTCAATGCCTACAATGCGGCAAAATCCTGCCTCAATAAACCCAATGCTACCCAGGCAGAAATTGACGAAAAATGTGCTGAACTGCAGTCAGCTTATGACTCAATGGAAATGCGAGTTGCCGATTATTCAATTGCAAACGCATATTATAACCAGGCACTTGCAAAAAATCAGAATTACTACACACTTGCTTCATGGGCAAAGGTTCAGAATATCCTTGATAACTACGTTTCAAACTACAGCGCAATTTATCAGCCTGCAGTTGATAAGCTTGCGGCTGACCTCAAAACGGCTCTTGACTCCCTTGAGGAAGCAACAGCAGATTATTCAGTATTCAATAAACACCTTAATACAGTAAACACTCTTATGAGCAAGTCGGTTGCTAACTACGGTATGACAGCTGACAAGGCTTACAACAACTGGTCAAACCTTGTTTCGGCTCTCACAAAATCAGGCTGTATTTACGACGAGCTTGACGGTTATATCGTTGCTGACCCGTTGCTTATCAGTCAGCAGGCAACTGTTGACGGTTATGTTCTTCTCCTCGAACGTGCAATCAATGCTCTTTCACTCACATCTGCAAACTATACAGAGGCAGGTAAAGCAGAGTCCGCATACAAGCTCATTAACCTTTCTTATGTTGTTGACGAAATTGCAACCGAGCTCACAGCGGCTTACGATGCTCTTGTAGCCTTGCACGGTAAAGACCTTTCTTATCAGGCAAAGGTCGATGAGGCAACCGCAAATCTTAACGACTGGCTTGCAAAGGTGCAGTATAAGCCTGCAGATACAACCGCAGCCGTACAGATTCTTGCAACGGCATATTCTCTCGACAGAACAAAGTATGACGATATGTCTGCGGTTGATGCCGCAGTTGCAAATCTTGAGTCGAAACTTGATCTTGACATAAGGTATCAGAACGATATCAACAGAGCCGTATCTGCTTTGCAGTCAGCTATTGACTCTCTTCTCAAAAACTCTGCCGATTACACCGCTGTTGACGATGCTATCGCCGCTGTTCAGGAGCGTGAGGAGCTTATCAAGAATACTTATGCAGACACTTACGGCTTTACTGCAGACGTGTTCTATTCAAACTGGTCAGATGTTGTAACAGCTATGAACAACGTTGTCAGAGGTCTTGACTATACTCAACAAACAACAGTCGATGCCTATGCAACGGCAATTCTCAATGCGCTTGGATCACTCACTGAAAATACAGCAGATTACACAAAGGTTAAGGAGCTTCAGGATGAAGCTTACACTCTTGTTACAACAGGCGATGAGCTTTACACACAGGCAAGCCTTGACAACCTCACCGCCGTTTACATCAATGTTGTTGCAAACAAATCCATCAGCGAGCAGGCAACAGTTGACGGATATGCGCAGAGTATTCAGACAGCAATCGATGAGCTTGAATATCTGCCTGCAAATTATACCGAGGTTAACTCACAGCTTGCTCTTGCACAGGCAGAGCTTGACCGTGATGAGGCTTATACACTTGCTCACCCGGGATATACATATTATACAGCTGATTCAATTTCAAATCTTAACGTTGCAATTGCAACTGTTGTTGATGGTCTTGATATAAGATATCAGACAGAGGTTGACGGTTATGTAACTTTAATCGCAGATGCTCTTTCGGGGCTTGTCTGTGCTCCGGCAGACTACACTCAGGTTGACCTTAAACTTCTGGAAGTGCCGTCCGACCTTTCGGTTTACACAACACTTTCGGTTGCAACACTTAATGCGACAATAAACTCCATTGACCGCACACTCACAGCCGATAAGCAGGCAACCGTAGACCGTTATGTAACATCTATCGGCAACGCAATCACTTCACTCAAATACAAGGCGGGCGATTACAGCGCAGTTAAAGCCGCCATCAATAAGGTTCCGACGGATTCTTCTGTTTACACAGAGGATAGCTGGAACTACCTGCAGGAGCAGATAAGTGCAGTTGTTTATGACCTTGATATTACTCATCAGGACGAAATTGACACTTATGCACTTGCAATCGAACAGGCAATCGAATTCCTCCGCTACAAGACAGCGGATTACACAAATGTTGACAATGCAATCACCGCCGCCAATGCGGAGATTGAAAAGGGTATTTATACCGACGAAAGTGTTGCACTTGTACAACAGGCGATTGATGCCGTTGAGCGTGATTACCCGATTACACAGCAAACAGAAGTAGATGCTTTTGCAACCGCAATCAATAATGCAGTTAAAAAGCTTACTGAAAAAGATGCTGACTACACAGAGGTTGATAACGCAATCACCGCCGCCAATGCAGAGATTGAAAAGGGTTACTACACCGAAGACAGCGTTGCAAATCTTCAAAGCGCTGTAAATGCAGTTGTAAGAGGCTATCCGATTACCCGTCAGGATGAGGTAGATGCTTTTGCGGCGGCAATCACGGAAGCAATCGGAAAGCTCGAGATAATCTATGCCGACTACACCGACGTTGACGATGCTATCGCATATGCACAGTCAGAAATCGAGTCAGGCTTGTATACTGACGAGAGTGTAGCCGAGGTTCAGAAGGCGATTGATGCTGTCGAACGTGATTATCCCTACACAAGACAGGACGAGGTTGACGAGTTTGCAATGGCAATTGACGATGCAGTTGCTTATCTTCAGTACAAAGCGGCAGACTATACCGCAGTTGATGAAGCAATTGAAAAAGGAAACACCGAAATCGCAAAGGGCATTTATACCGATGACAGCGTTGCGGCACTTCAAAAAGCAATCAACAGCGTTATAAGAGGCTACAATATCCTTCGCCAAAGCACAGTTGACGGATACGCAACCGCAATTAATACTGCAATCAGCAAGCTTGTTTTAAAGAGTGCCGATTACACAGCGGTTGAAGAAGCAATCACAGCCGCAAACGAAAAAATTGCAACCGGTTATTACACCGACGACAGCGTGGCAATTGTTCAGCAGGCGATAGATGCTGTTGAATACGGATATGCAGAAGAGAAGCAGAACGAAGTTGACGCTTTTGCTCAGGCAATCGTTGATGCAACAAGCAAACTTATTCTCAAGCCTGCAGATTATTCAGTAGTAGAGAATACAATAGAAGAAGCAAAGACAGAAATTGCAAAGGGAATTTATACTGACGACAGCGTTACCGAACTTCAGACCACCATTGATGCAGTTGAATACGGTTACACAATTGACCGTCAGGCGGAGGTTGATGCTTTTGCATCCGCAATAGATGAAGCAATTGCAGGTCTTGATTTGCTTCCGGCAGATTACACCGCAGTCGAAGAGGCAATCACAGCCGCAAATGAAAAAATCGCAACCGGTTACTACACCGATGATTCTGTCGCACTTCTGCAGGCAGAAATTGAAAAAGTAGTCTATGGTCTTGATATTACGTACCAGACTGAAGTTCAGCAATATGCAGATAATATAGTTAAACTTACCAATGAATTGGAGTTAAAATCGGCAAATTACACAGAACTTCAAAAAATTCTAGATTTACTTGACAATTCGGCTTCGGAGATTTATACTAATACATATACAAACTTTAATGAGGTAATGTCGCTAATTACCACTTACAGGGAGGAAACTGTCTCTCAAAATATGTCTCTTACAATCGATAAGCAGGCACAGGTTGACGAGATGACAGCAACTCTTCAGGGTTATATTGATATGCTTGAACCGGAAGCTGTTGAGAAATTCGAAGCGATCGGTACAACAGTATTCAAGACACAGAGTGGAGTAAACTACATCTATGGTCTTCAAGAAAAGCTTACAAAGGCAAAGTTCCAAAATACATATGTAGAATATGAAAACGTAACACTTGAGTATTCACTTACAACAACACGTTGGCTTGGCACAGGCTCAACAGTAACAGTAAAGTCAGCAAAGACAGGTGAAGTAATAGCAACATATGTGATTGTAATCTATGGAGACGTAGACGGAAATGCAATCATTGAAGCAACAGATTCAATGATGATTTTCAATTCAACAACAGGTGTAACAGCACCGTTGACGGGAGCAGCGAAGTTAGCGGCAAATCTTGAAGGAACGAGAGTTGCGGTTAATAATAACGATAAAGTAGTTCTCGATGCAGTACTCAAAGGAACAATGACAATCGACCAGGTAACAGGTAAAGGCACACAGTAATGGCTTTAATCCACTTTGATGGATAAAGATATAAATTTTAGGAGGAAATATTATGGCAAAGAAACTTTTATGTATCGTTCTTTCCGTAGCTATGCTCTTGGGCACATTTGCTATAGCTGCATCAGCAGGTGATTGCTATACACACTCATCACTTGCAGATGCCCAGGCTGAATTAGCTGAGAAGCAGTGGGAAGTCGAATACGACGCATCTGTTGATTATAAGGATTTAATCAACAGAACATGGCTTACAGGTGTTGGAATTGGTGTTAACTATGCAAATATTCCAGCAGTAGCAGCATCTCAGGAGGTTATAGAGGCTAATCTCTATTTCTGGGAAGACGAAATTATCGAGGCTTATAACGCAGCAACAACAAATGAAGAGTATTGGGCACTCTACAACAAGATGGCTACTCCTCAAATTCTTGAGTATGACTGTGATTATTGTGGTCTTGAGTACGAAGTTATGTATGATTTTGCATATGAGTACAAAGCAGAAGAGAAAGCAGTAATGGATATTGAGATTGTTGCAGATACTGAGTATGCTAAAGCTGGAGATACAATTACAGTTGATGTTTATGCAACTTCTAACTTTGCTACTCCTTGGGTATTTGGTGGTATCTTCTATGACAAACAGTACCTTGAGCCTGTTTCTGTTGTATTTGATACTGAAACACACACAACATGGAAGCAGATGCAGGAGCAGCTTGATTTAGCTAATGGAAACAGTGATCTTAGAGATCTTTATTGGCCGGAATCAATGCTTACAGAAGAAAATCTCGCAAAATATGGTGTTTCCTATATGGTTGCACAGTTTAATGAAGAGTTAGGCGTTGGTAATTATGTTCACGGTATGAAATTTGCAGGCGAGCGTTTGTTTACTGCTACATATACAGTTAAGGCGGACGTTCCCGAGGGAACAGAGCTTGAGTTCTTTGTACCGGCAGATGCAACCTTATCTATGGAAGATTTCCTTTACAATGAGATGGATGGAAGATCAAGTCCTTGGAGCTTCCGCCATGTTGTGTATGCTGGAATGGAATATTCAGAGACAATGATTACATTGGATAACCATTCAATCTACGGTCAGACTGTAACTGCTAACACAGAAACAGTTATCATCGGTGAAGAGCCCGCTCCTGCAGTTAAGGGTGAAATCGTTGAGGTTACACCTTATCCGACATATATCGGTGACACAGCTATCACAACTGTTGAAGTAACAGGTGCTCCTGAAGCTCTTAAGGTTGAGACTCCTGAAGGATTCCTCACATTCACACGTGACGATATAGCTGCTGTTGCAATCGAAGCAACAGAGGCAGGCGAAATCTGGACAATCGAAGTTCTTGTAAACGCTGAAACAGTTGATTGCACAGTATACGCTGACTACGGCGATCTCGGTGTAACAGACGGTACAGCATTCACACTTACAGGTCTTGTTAAGCAGGATCTTTCAATCCACTCAATCGTAATTCCTGATATGTATCCGGATGCACAGAACGGTGGCGTTATTCTTGCTGGTAAGCATGACGTTATCATCAAGACAAGCACAGATGTAGCTAAGATTCAGTTCTATGATCCTGCTGACGGCACAACATACACATACACTTCATGGTCAGGCGCCGGTAAGGTTCCTTATGAAGATGTTGACGGCGAGCGTATTTGGACAATCAGCCATGCATTTGGTCCTTACGGCACACGTTCACTCATAATCAGAACACGTTCAGAAACAACATTCTTTGCTGCTACTGAATCTACTCTTGATGCAACTGTTGTTTACTAATATCAATTACTAAGCACTAGAATTGCATAATATTTTTTCTTGGCCCCGTGTTAACGCACGGGGCTTTGATTTGTCAAAAACAGTTGACAAATCAGGTAATATGTGCTATTCTTCTTACAAGATATAGTGATAATAGTATCTTTTTGCAAAATTGGTTGTTAACAAAAGATATCTTAGTCAATTTTGCATTGTGTTTATCACTTGTCTAATTTATTGAGGACGAGGTGAAAAGAATGACTTACATCAGACCTGAAATGGAGATCGAGAAGTTCGACATCATTGAGGAAATCACTGCAGACGGCGCATCTGCAGCAGGTGGAAACGATGCAGGTTCTCTTGATTCAGCAGCAGTTGTAACAGATGAAAGCATCGGTAGCGATCTCATCATCGGCTAATCAATCCAAAAAACGGATTCGGCAGGCAATCCTACGGTTGTCTGCCGAATTTAGGTTTTAACGGTTGTTTGTCCGTTTACAAATAACGGTTAAAGCCTGAAAAGGAGCGTTAATATGCCCGTTTATAAAATTGCTGACTTGAAAGTCGGCTTTGAGCCTAAATACAATTTGCTTTCCGAAAGAAGCGAAAAATACCGCTGTGACGGTGAGCCGGATTTTAATATCGGCTACACAGACAACCTTATGGAGCATCAGCTCGACTTGTATAAGGGTATATCCGAGGCGGAGGTGGAGTACCTCTGGATGGGTACAGCCTTTAACGTTAAACTCCTCGAGTATAACGGAATGTTTCTTCATTCCTCAACTGTTGTCGTTGACGGCAAGGCTTATTCCTTTTCTGCTCCGTGCGGCACAGGCAAATCTACCCACACCTCACTCTGGCTGAAGCTCCTCGGAGACAAAGCCTTTATTTTAAACGATGACAAAGCCGCTTACCGCCTTATTGACGGCAAGTATTATGCCTACGGAACCCCTTTTTCGGGAAAGCACGACATAAACGTCAATACCTCGGCAGAGCTCTGCGGAATTTGCTTTATCGAACAAGCGGCAGAAAATTCAATTGAAAGAATGGATATCGATTCTGCCGTACCTCTTCTCATTTCGCAGACTCTTCGCCCGTCCAATGTTAAAAGAACGCTTATGCTCTGCGACTTTATCGACGAGCTGATTAAAAACATTCCGGTATACAAGCTTAAATGCAATATGAACATTGATGCCGCCGAGCTTTCTTATGAAACAATGAAAAAGGAAAGATTATTTTGAAAAAGATAAAAGACAATTATCCAAAGAATAAAACTGCCGAAGATTATGCCGCTTTAAAGTGGATTTTCGGTGTTTCTAAGGGTAGTTGGCTTTTTGTTTTTCTTTATGCGGTTTTAAGTGCGGCTCTCTCTTTCTTCGGAATTCTCACGGCTTACGGAACAAAAGACGTCGTAAACGGCGCAACCTCACGTGATGCCGAGCTTTTAAAGCACGGTGCAGTTTTTCTGCTTTTACTCGTTTTGATTCAACTTTTTCTTAAGGTTTTTAACAACAATATGTTTGAACGGGCAAAGGCGAAAATCGAGATTAAAATCCGAAGCCGTGTTTTTGAAAGCATTATTAAAAAAGATTATTCCTCTCTTTCAAAGCACCACAGCGGTGACATTCTCAACCGACTTACGTCCGACGTTCAAACAATCTGTGACGGTGTGACAGGTCTTGTTCCCAATATCGTGGCACTTCTCACAAAGCTTATTTCTTCGGTTGTTATTATGGTCGGTCTCGACCCGATTTTTGCACTCATTTTCCTTGGCGGCGGCACGCTCATTGCCGTTACCACACGTTTTTTCAGAAGCTATCTAAAAAACATCCACAAGTATGCACAGGAAGCAGACGGAAATGTCCGCTCGTTTTTCCAGGAATCTGTCGCAAGTGTGCTTGTAATAAAGGTTTTCAACGCTTATGAGCAGGTTATGCGCAAGGCAAAGGAGTTGCAGGATAAAAATTACAAAATCCGCATCAAGCGTGCAACAATCAGCATCTTTGCAAACACGGGTATGCAGATGGCATTCAGCCTCGGCTATCTTTTTGCGATGGTGCTTGCGGGTGTTCGTGTTTATCAGGGCATAATCGATATCGGCGAAATGACAGCCATTTTACAACTTGTTAACCAGATTCAAGGCCCGCTGTCTGCACTTGCAGGTGTTCTGCCCCGTTTTTACGGCATAATCGCCTCTGCAGAGCGACTTATGGAGCTTGAAAATTACGACGACGAGCTTGACATTCACTCCGAAATCGGGGATGTGAACGAGTATTACAACACACTCAAAAGCATTGATTTTGAAAACATTACCTTTAAATACAATCGTGATTTAATATTTGATAACGCAAGCGTTAAAATAGAAAAAGGTGACTTTGCCGCAATCACCGGTATTTCAGGTATCGGTAAAAGCACATTACTGAAGCTCCTGCTCGGTGTCATTTACCCCGAAAGCGGAACAATAAGCCTCAATGACGGCGAGTCCGGCCGCATTGTTGATAAGGCAACAAGAGACCTGTTCTCCTATGTTCCGCAGGGCAATATGCTACTCTCGGGCACTCTGTACGAAAATATCACCTTTATGTGCGAGGGCAAAACCGAAGCGGATATTATGCGTGCAATCAGAATAAGCTGTTCAGACGAATTTGTCTCCGAACTTCCCGACGGACTGCAAACCGTTATAGGTGAGAGGGGAATGGGACTTTCCGAGGGTCAGGTTCAGCGTATCGCAATTGCCCGTGCTATCCTTTATGATGCACCGATACTCCTGCTTGACGAGGCAACCTCCGCCCTTGACGAAGCAACGGAAGAAAGATTGCTTCGAAACCTGCGTGAGCTCGACAACAGAACGTGTATCATTATCACTCACAAGCCTGCGGCACTTAATGTTTGCAACAAGGAAATCAGAATTGATAACAAAAAGATAGAAATTCTAGGTACAGACAGGGGAGAAAACAATGAAGATTAAAGACGGATACAGATTAAGAAAGGTCGGCAATAACAGCATTGTTGTTGCTGTCGGCGGAATAAATTTTACCGGACTCATAACCGTTAATGAGACTGGCACATTCATCTGGAAAATGCTCGAAAAGGGTGCCGAAGCCGAGGAAATAGTCACAGCGCTTGCACAGGAATGTGAAGTGAATGCTGACGACATCAGAGGCGAGGTACTCGAGTTTATCGAGAAGCTCAAAGGGGCAGATTTAGTTGAGTAAAAAAGTAAGTATGCACGAAATGGCACCGCTTATAAAAGAAACTCTTGACGAAAGCGGCGAGGTTTCATTTGTTTCTGCAGGTGTCAGTATGATGCCGACAATCCGTGACCGCAAGGACGTTGTAACCCTTGTCAAACCGCAGGGTAAGCTCAAAAAAGGCGATGTTCCTTTTTACCGTCGGGACAACGGGCAGTACATTCTGCACCGTGTTGTTTACGTCAACGGCGACACTTACGTTTTGCGTGGCGACAACCAGTGGGAAAATGAATACAATATCCGCCACGACCAGATTATCGGCGTGCTGTATTCCTTTGACCGTGACAGCAAGACCCACAAGGTAACAGATGCAGACTATAAGCTTTATGTAAAGCTTTTGCCTTTAATCAGATACATCCGCAAGTATTACTACCTTGCAAAAAGCAAGGTTTATGCTTTTCTCAAATTTTTAATAAAACGGTAATTCGGGGAAATCCTCGAATTATCTTATGTATAAGGAGATAACAAATTGATCAGCACAGTAAACGTAAGCCTCCAATATGGCGGCAGAGAGCTCTTTAAGGGAGCAGATTTAAAATTCACAAACGGCAACTGCTACGGTCTTATCGGTGCAAACGGTGCAGGTAAGTCCACTTTTCTCAAAATTCTTTCAGGCGAGATTGAGCCGAATAAGGGTGAGGTCATCATCACTCCGGGCGAAAGAATGTCCGTTCTTCGTCAGGACCACTTTGCTTTTGACGAATACGATGTAATCCGCACGGTGCTTATGGGTAACCCGAAGCTTTGCGAGATTATGGACGAAAAAGAAGCACTTTATATGAAAGAGGATTTCTCCGAGGAGGACGGAATCCGTGTCAGCGAGCTTGAAGAAGAGTTTGCAGAAATGGGCGGCTGGAGTGCAGAAAGCGATGCTGAAATTCTGCTCAACGGTCTCGGTGTTACAAACGAGTACCATTATGCACAGATGAGCGAGCTTGATAACGAAATCAAGGTTAAGGTGCTTCTTGCACAGGCACTTTTCGGCAACCCCGACATTCTTCTTATGGACGAGCCGACTAACCACCTTGATATCGATGCAATCGCCTGGCTTGAGGAGTTCCTTATCGAGCTTGACAGTACAGTTATCGTCGTTTCTCACGACCGTCACTTCCTTAATAAGGTCTGCACACATATTGTAGACATCGACTTCGGCAAGATTGCAATGTATGTCGGCAACTACGACTTCTGGTACGACTATACACAGATTGCACAGCGTCAGCTTCGTGAACAGAACAAGAAAGCCGAGCAGAAGATGAAGGAGTTGCAGGAGTTTATCGCACGTTTTAGTGCCAACGCTTCAAAATCCAAGCAGGCTACAAGCCGTAAAAAGCTTCTTGATAACCTCGTTATCGAAGATATGCCCGTTTCTTCACGTCGTTTTCCCTTCGTTTCGTTCAAGCCCGACCGTGAGGTTGGTAACGAGCTTCTCACCGTCAGCGGATTGAGCAAAACTATCGGTGACCGCAAGGTGCTCGATAACGTCAGCTTTACAATCAAGCCCGATGACAAGGTTGCTTTTGTCGGGACGGATTCACTTGCAAAGACAACACTTTTCCAGATTCTTATGGGCGAAATCGAGCCCGATGAGGGTACATTCAAGTGGGGTGTAACCACTTCGCAGGCATATTTCCCGTCAGACAACTCCGAGTTCTTTGACGGTTGTGAGGACAGCCTTATCGACTGGCTCCGCCGTTATTCCGACCTTATCTTTGAAACCGATGTCAGAGGCTGGCTCGGCAGAATGATGTTCTCGGGTGAGGAAGCAACCAAAAAGGCAAAGGTACTTTCGGGTGGCGAGCGTGTTCGCTGTATGCTTTGCAAAATGATGCTCTCGGGTGCAAACGTGCTTATTTTTGATGAGCCGACAAACCACCTTGACCTTGAGTCAATTGCATCACTCAACGAGGGTATTATCAAGTTCCCCGAGACAGTTCTTTTCACTTCTCACGACCACCAGTTTGTTGAAACCATCGCAAACAGAATTATTGACGTAACACCCGGCAATTTCTACGATAAAGAAATCACCTACGACGAATATCTTAACGAATTAAAGGGCGAATAATATGAAATATTCGATTATTCCACGTCCCGTCCGCTATGATGCAAAGGACGACGAAACCGTCATTGTTTCCGATATGATGGCTGTCACCTGCGTGCGTGAATTTGTTGAGGTCGGCAATGAGCTTTCTGCTTACCTTCACACTCGTTCGGACGCAAACGAAAACGAAATAATCATATCAAAGGCGAAGAGCATCGCCCCCGAGGGCTACGCACTTTATACCGAAAACGGCAATATACAGATTAAAGCCTCTACGGTTAAGGGTGCTTACTATGCCTTTGTAACATTAAAGTGGATTTTGATGCAGGTCAAGCGTGTTGACGGCAAAAAGACCTTGACGGGATTTTTGATTGAAGACAAGCCTTGCTACCGACACAGAGGTATGATGCTTGACGAGTGCCGCCACTTTTTCGGCAAGGAAACCGTCAAAAAGCTCCTTGACAATATGGCACTTTTAAAGCTGAATGTCTTTCATTGGCACCTTGCAGATGACCAGGGCTACCGCATCGAATCAAAGGCTTTTCCTCTTCTTAACGAGGTCGCTTCAAAACGTCGCTATGCCAGCTTTGCAAAGTCAAAGCAGGACGAAACACAGCCCGAATACGGCACGTTTTATTACACTCACGATGAAATCCGTGAGATTGTCGAATATGCCTCAAAACGGCACATAAGCGTTATTCCCGAGATCGATATTCCCAGTCACACAACTGCAATGATAGCCGCTTATCCCGAGCTTTCCTGCGACGGCAAAACAGTTGAAGTCGAATGCTCGGGCGGTATAAAGCCCGCAATCCTTTGTGCAGGCAAGGAGAGTACCTTTGATTTTTTAAAAACTCTTTTTGACGAAATCTGCCCCCTGTTTCCGTACGAATATTTCCACATCGGCGGTGACGAGGCACGCTACGGCAAGTGGCGCAAATGCCCCGAATGTCAGGCAGCAATCAAGGCGAATTCACTCAAAGACGAGAAACACCTGCAAATGCACTTTATGGGCAGAGTGAACGAAATTCTCAAATCACACGGCAAAAAGTGTATTGCATGGAACGATTGCTTGGGTGAGGATCTCGACCGTGACATCGTCTGCCACTATTGGACACTTAAGAACACTTCAACCGTTAAAAAGCAGGCAAAAAAGCGTGAGGTTATACTCTCTCCGATGCTTCATTTCTATTTCAACTACGGCTACGGCTCAATCCCTTTGAAAAAGACATATAAGTTTAATGAGAAATCAAAGGGCTTCAGAAAGAAAGGCGTAAAGGTGAGGGGAGTGGAAGCTGAACTCTGGACAGAGTGGATTGATTGCGACGAAGCGGTCGAATACAGCCTTTACCCGAGACTTTCGGCACTTGCCGAGGTTGCGTGGACACGCCTTGAAAACAGAAATTTCAAAGATTTTTCCGAGCGGCAGAAATTTTACAAGCTCTATCTTAAGAGTAAGGGTATAAATTATTATCTTCTTGACAACAAGACAAGGCGAAAGCTCATAGCTGTTTTCAGCCACGGTAAGGACGGCAAGGAGTTCAGACGCAACGAAAAAGAAAAACTTAAATAAAAGCAAAAATCGACAGACTTCACACGAAGCTTGTCGATTTTTGCTTTTAACTTATTTGAAAGGATAGAATTTAAATCTGTTTACAAATTGGAGTTTATTGAACAAATTGAATGTAACCAATGATAGAAAGGTGTAAAGGATAATATACGTAAAACAGCCATTTTACAATTTTGTTTATCCTTTGGTTATTCCCTCTTTGTCCGTTATACATCATAATAACAGGTATTGCTAATATAACAGCCATTTGTATAATTCCGTATAGTTTATCAAGTACAAAGAAATATACAACAGAATAAATGGCCACATAAAAAATCATCCATAACATCTGTTTTTTGATATTTCCTCTGTTTGTACCGATAGCCATAATACAAAGGCTTGCAATACAGCTCCAGTTACTCGGAAAGGTAATAAAACAAATAAGTATTATAAGAAGAAATTTAATGTTTAGCTTTATCTTTTTACTATTTGCAATTCGCAACATTACCAAGCCCCAAGCAAGAGGCCACATAACACTTGTCTGATTAAAAACATCTCCGTAATAAAAAGGAATAAAGGACTTCCAATCAATGTAACTTGAAGAAGCGAATATGTAAGCAAAATGCGATATAAAAGAAAAAGCAAACAATCGCATAGTATATTTATTTACATTTTTCGTGTAGTGGTAGCCTTCCGCTATGAAATAACACATAATCGGACAAGTTATTCTACCGATTATATGCATTACAATCGGCACAAGACCATTATCATATCCCGGAAAAACCAGCCAAGCAATATGGTCTATAGTCATTGCAACAATTGCAATCATTTTTATCTTGTTTGAGTCTAGAATTTTTCTCATATCTGCTCCACCAAATTCTTATTTGTCGGTTTGAGTATACCACACTTTATATAAACTTTCAATCGGGAGTGCACGAAGTGATTTCACTCGCCGTAAGGCGAATATAACTGAAAACGACAAGTTTCGATAGAAACTTGTCGTTTTCTGGCTGGGATGGCTGGATTCGAACCAGCGAATGCAGCAGTCAAAGTGCTGTGTCTTACCGCTTGACGACACCCCATTATTTTGTTTTATAAAGGCAAGTCTGCAAGAAGAGAACATCTTGCAGACTCTAATTGGGGTGGATAGTCGGATTCGAACCGACGGTCTCCAGTGCCACAAACTGGCGCTTTAACCAACTAAGCTATACCCACCATATGGCGCGCTTGAAGGGACTCGAACCCCTGACCCACTGCTTAGAAGGCAGTTGCTCTATCCACCTGAGCTACAAGCGCATATTTAGCCCCAAAATTGCAATTGCAGAGGTTTAGGGGATTTTGGAGCGGGTGATGGGAATCGAACCCACACGACTAGCTTGGAAGGCTAGAATTCTACCACTAAACTACACCCGCATATCTGCAACGTGTGATATTTTAACATAGGTTATCTGTTTTTGTCAATAGTAAAAAAGGATATTTTTAAATAAATTTTTGATTATGCTTGAAATCCTCGTTTGCAGTCTTGTTTACATTATGCTATATCAACCCAACATAACTTTATCGAGGTATATCTATGAAAAAACTAAAAATTATTTTAATATCACTTTTATATGTTGCGGTTGTCTGTGGCGGTGCTGTAGGCATTTATGCTTCGTACTATTACCGTGCAGACACGGTTGCGGCATCTGCAGCTGTATCAAGTGAAAAGGTGAGCGTTACAACTGAAACAGACGATATGGTTGTCTTCAACGAAATGCGGATTTATTTTCTACCCCGGCGGTAAGGTTGAATACACAGCTTATGCACCGCTTATGTGTGTGCTTTTAAAAATGCCATTAAACCTTGCTGTGCTCGATGTTAATGCCGCAGATTCGGTTTTCGATATGTTTCCCGAAATCAGTTCGTGGTACATCGGCGGTCATTCTCTCGGAGGTTCAATGGCGGCAAGCTATGCACTCGAAAATACGGATAAGCTTGAAGGTCTTGTGCTTTTGGCATCTTATTCAACAGCCGACCTTACCGGAACTGATCTGAAGGTCGCTTCAATTTACGGCAGTAACGACGGTGTACTTAATATGGAAAAATACAACGAATACAAGCCAAACTTACCCGAAGCCACGCTTGAAACCATAATCGACGGCGGATGCCACTCTTATTTCGGCAGCTACGGTACACAGGACGGCGACGGCACACCAACAATCACGGCAGAGGAACAGCTTGATGAGACAGTTGCGATATTGTCGAAGTTTTTAAAATAACAACAAGCAGGATTCACCTGCTTGTTTGCTTATATATTATTTTCGCCTGTTTCCTCTGCTTCATCCTCTACCTTTTCAAGGAAGGTTTCCACAAATTTGTCTTCAATCTTCTGATAACTGCCGACTACGGTGTCTTCAATTTTTTTGTATGCTTTTGTGGCTTTTTCTGCTGTTTTTGTGCATTTCAGCGAATAGCCCGTAGGATTATTTTCATCCTCTTGAAGAAAGGTATCTACGAATTTATCCTCGATTTTCTTGTAGGTTTTTACAACCTTATCCCCAATTTTGCCTGTTTTTAATCTGTATTCGCTCATAATATTACCTCCAACCTTTAATTTACGGCTATATTATATGCGTTTTTTGTTTTTAATTTTTAAAAGTTAAGTTAAAATTTTATTAAAAAAGAACCTGAAAAATCAGGTTCTTTTCACTTCCATCTTTTCAACCTTGTCCCTCTCGGGTGTAACATTTACCGAGTAGTAAACGTGGTAAATCACCTTGCCCGGAGGCGCACCCTGTGGCTTTTTTAGGTGCTTGACGTAGGTGTAATCTACGGGGACGAGCTTTGCATCCCTTGCCTTGCTGTGGTATGCCGCAATTTCAGCCGCTTCGACTATTGCATCGTCGCTGATTTCCTTGCCGTCACTCACAATTATAACGTGCGAGCCGGGGAATTTCTGCGTGTGTAGCCACATATCACTTTTCTGTGCGGTCTTGAGCGACAGCTTGTCATTCTGCATATTGTTTCTGCCCACAAGCACCCTAAAGCCGTCAGTCGTTCTGTATTCCATCGGCGGCAGGAGCTTTGGCTGCTTTGAGTTGTTTTTACGCTTGAATTTCATAAATCCGCTTATAACAAGCTCGTTTCTTATTTCTTCAATTTCAGCCTGCGTGCTCGCTCTGTCAAGTGCATCTGCAACGGTTTCGAGGTATTGCAGGTCGTTTTTGCCCTGCTCGATAAGCTCCGTCAGCATTGTTTCCGCCGTCTTTGCCTTGCGGTAATCCTTGAAATACTTTTGTGCATTTGCGGCAGGCGACTTTGACGGGTCAGCCTTTATTCGTATTATCTTATTCTCGTCATAATAGTTTTCAAGGTCGTAGAAAACAGCACCCTTTTCGAGCCTGTAAAGGTTGGCGTTTATAAGCTCTGCGCTTATCCTCAGAAGCTCACGGTCGGCACATTGCTTTAGCTCTGCTTGCTGAAGACTTATTTTTTTTGAAATTCTTGCAATTGCGGAATTCAAAAATTTAACCAGATCCTGTGCCTTCTGCCTTGTTCGGTCAAGTCTGTCACATTCAAAATAAAACTCGTCAAGCAGTTCGGAAAAGCTTGCCTTTTCCTCTGCGCTGTATTTTGTGCCGTACTGCTTTATGGGCATAAATGAAAAGTCAACGGGCTTGCCTGTTTCGTCCTTGAGCATAAACGGAACACCCTTGCCACTTGCAACAGTTTTTCTTAAATCATCAATTGCATCTGCAAGTGCGTAGAAGGTTTTGTCGCTTACCTCGTCAACATAAAGCTCGGCATTCTCTCCTGCAAGCTCACGGCTCGTAAGCGGAGAAACTCCCTGCAAGGTGCAGAGAATTGCCGATGCGAGTGTTTTTGTCGGGTAAGTCTTAATCTGTGCAATTATGTTTTCGGTCGAATGTTCAACTATGTTTAATTTGTTCTGCGGAGGGGGAGAGGTGTAATTGAAGCCGGGCAAAATCTGCCTTACGGTTGATTGGCTCAGGTCAACACGCTTGAGTGCGTCAACAATTTTCCCGTCACCGTCAAAAAGAATTATGTTGCTGTGCTTTGCCATAATTTCAATGGAAAGTGTCAGCTTAACTCTGTCTCCGATTTCGTTTGTTGCATCAAAATCAATGTAAAGCACTCGGTCAAGCTCGGACTGTCTGATGTCTGTAAGGGCGGCATTAACGAGCCTTTTACGCATCAGCATACAAAACATCGGCGGAGTGGCAGGATTTTCGGGTGCGTGAGATGTAAAATGAATTCTCGGGCTGTTTGCACGAACACTCAATAAAAGCTTCTTTGCACCGCCTTTGCCACGCAGATGAATAACCAGCTCCTCACGGGAGGGCTGGTGTATTTTTTCAACACGGCTGAACTGCGCACCGTCCAATATTTCATTTTTTATAAGACTTAAAAATATACCGTCGAGTGCCATAATTACTCCGTAAACTTAACAGGGTTTTCCTGCTTGATGTCAATAATTTCAATACCCTCAAACTGTTCCTGCAATTTTTTTGCAATCACGGGAACAACGGGGATTTCTGTTTCGTAATGTCCTGCGGCAATGAGTGTGATTCCTGCACTTACCGCATCAAGAAAGTCGTTGTGCTTTGCGTCACCTGTAATAAAAGCGTCAACTGCGCCTGCTTCAAACATAAGCGAAGCGCCGCCGCCCGTACACATTGCTGTCTTGCGGATTTTCTTTCCGCCGTCGGCAAAGCGAACTGTTGTGCCGAGCTTTTCAGCAATATGTGAAGCAAGACTTTCTGCCGTTGTTTCTTCAATATCGGCAAAACGCATAATCGGGTTTTCACCCTTGTATGCCTTAAAGCCGAGCAAATCTGCAAGCGAATCGTTTGTGCCGCCGTCTGCCATGTCAAGCGGAGTGTGACAGCAGATTGCGTTAATCGAGTTCGATGCCAGTTCAAACGGAACACTGCCCTTTGTAAAGCTCTTCATTGCGTTAAAAATAACAGGGTGGTGGCTGATGATAAGGTTTGCGCCCAGCTCCTTTGCCTTTTCAACTGACCACAGGTCAATGTCAAGCACAACAACAGCCTTTTTAACTTCGGCGTTCATGTCGCCCACAAGCATACCGCTGTTGTCCCAAGCCTCCTGCGTGTCAATGGGAGCAAGAGTGTTAAGGTAATCAAAAAAATCTCTTACGCTTACCATTTCTTCACCTCGTCAAGTATGTATTGAAGAGAGGGGATTTCCTCGTTTGTCGGGTCAATCTTGTTAAGTGCCGAATGACGGATTTGAACACGGCGAAGCTTCTTTTGGCAAAATGCGTCGGAAGCGTCGTCCTCACGGTAGAAGAAGTCGCCGAACATATCCTCAATCGGGTCATGCTCTTTTTGCTTGCCTGTATAAACGGCAGACATACAGATGTAAGGCTTCTTGTCGTCAATGCAAGATTCCTCTTCAATAATCTCAAAGCCGTTCTTCCAAAGCCACCTTCTGACGATTTCGTCGTGAGATTGTGGCTGCAGAATCAGCTTGTATTTTTCATTTTTAATCCACGGTGCATCTTCAAGAATTTCGGAGATGAGTATACCGCCCATACCTGCAATCACAATGTCGTCCACCTCGTCGGGCAGGATATTGCGAAGTCCATTGGAACGACGCAACTGCACCTTGTCGGCAATGCCGTAAGTGTTAACGGTTGCTTCAGCGTTATCCAATGGACCTTTTCTCAAGTCTGCGGCGATGGCGCAGGGAACTGCACCGTCGAGTATAAGAGCAGTCGGAAGGTAAGCGTGGTCTGTGCCGATGTCTGCAACACGCACGCCACGCCTGACCATCTGAGCCGCCATATTCAGTCTTGGTTTAAGCTCTAATTTCATTTGCTTGCGAGATATGCGTTAATGTCAGCAACAAGGTCGTCAACGTCAACACCGTGCACCTGGCAAGCCATTTCAAGGCTTTCACCTCTTGCAGAGGGGCAACCGAGGCAGTGCATACCCATATTAAGGAAAAACTGTGCAGTACCTACGTCAGCGTCAAGAATATCACCGATAAGCATATCTTTTGTTACTTCTGTCATTATAAAAACCTCCGAATTTTTGATACATATATATTATACACATTTCTTCTGTATTTTCAAGTGATATAAAATTTTACTTTTCAAATCTATATAAAGATGTTATAATAAAAGCAACAAAATTATTTTGAGGTATTAAAATGAAAGTTACTTACGATGCGGCGGCAAAAATCAACCTTATGCTTGACATTCTTGCACGCCTTGATAACGGATACCACAGCCTTTTTATGCTTATGCAGTCTGTTGACCTTTACGATACAGTCTCGGTCGAAACCGACGACAGCGGCAAAATCAGCATCACCTCAAACGAGGAGGGTATTCCGTGCGATAAAAGAAACATTGCTTACAAGGCGGCGGAAGCCTTCTTCGGTGCAACGGGTGTTAAAAATCCCGGTGTCGCAATCCACCTTGAAAAGCGCATCCCGTTTGAAGCGGGAATGGCGGGCGGAAGTGCCGACGGCGCCGCAGTTATTGCCGCACTTAACGATATTTTTGAAATAAACCTAACAAATGCAGAGCTTTGCAAAATCGGACTTAAGGTCGGTGCAGATGTTCCTTTCTGCCTTACGGGTGGTACCTGCCTTGCACAGAATGTCGGCGAAATTCTTTCTCCCTTGCCACCGCTTGAGGATTGCTATATCGTCCTTGCAAAGCCCGAGAGGGGAGTTTCAACCAAGGAAGCATTTGCCGCATTTGACACGGCAACAAATCTTCGCCACCTTGACACCTGCGCAATGCTTTATGCAGCTTCACAGGGTGATTTGTACGGCATTTGCAAGCACACAAAAAATGTCTTTGAACAGCTTATCGAAGTACCCGAGCGTGTGCCGATAAAATCAACACTTAACCGCCACGGCGCACTTGCCGCTTGTATGAGCGGAAGCGGTCCGACAGTTTACGGAATTTTTGACGACGAGTCAAAGGCACAGTCTGCCGCCTCGGCACTCAAATCCCTTGTCAAAAACATTTATATAACAAAGCCCGTCAAGAGCGGACTTGTCAGAAAAAATTAAAAATATACAAAACAAAACGTCTCGGACATTCCTGCCCGAGACGTAATTTTTATGCTGTTTTACATTACTGCCAAGTGAATGTTACAGAGTTCTTTGCAAGGTTAACGTGGTAGTTTTCACCCTTAACAAACTCAAAATCTCTTGAAGAATATGTTGCGTTGTGCTCAATCTTCGAAACATTTTCAAGACCCTCGATGAAAGCGAGCATCATTTCTGTGTCTGTAAAGTTAAGTGTTGCATCGAGTGCAAGGTCGTCTGTTGCGGTCGGCTGTGTGCCCCAGCCTGTAAGAGCACCGGGAACAAAGCCTGTGAGCCACCATGAATACTGCTGACCTCTTGAGAAGAGGAGGTTGTTGTTTCTGTAAAGGCTCATGCTCATCTTAATAAGCATTTCGTCGTCAGCACACTTGTAGTAGTTAACGCCGTTTTCATCCATCAACGGGTCGTCAAAGTCACGGTAGTAAAGACCGATTTCAGCACCGATAAGTACCCAACCGTACTGACCCTTCCAAAGCTGAACCATCCATTCCTTATTGTCATATTCAAAGAAAATTCTTGTTGTGTCAAACCAGCAGATGATTACGGGAGCGGCAACGTCATAGATGAAGGTGTAGCCGAATGTTCTCTGCCAAGCATTACTTGAAGCATAGAAAACACCTTCTCTTGCGTCATATGAGAAGCCGAGCAAGCCCGAGCCGTCCTCGTTTGTAACCTGACCTGTTGCAGGGTCGTACCAGAAACCGCCGATGATTTCAACACGTCCAGAATCAACAGGAGCACCTGCAGGGAAATGAGCGATTTTACCAACTGAATAGTGAAGTATGTAGAGAGCGTCTGTAGAGTTGATTTTGCCGTTGCCGTCAACATCAGCTGCTTTCTTTTCTGCTTCGGTCAAAGTTTCCTGACCTGTGCAGTATCTTACAACAATAAGAGCATCAAAAGAGTTGATTGCTGCGTCACTGTTAGCGTCACCGAGCGAGTTATCTGCGGCACTTGTGGTAACTGCAAACATTGCAAATGTGCCTGCAAAAATGCACAATGAGATAATGATTGAAACAATTGATTTTGCGACTTTCATTTTAGGTTACCTCCTAGAAAGATGTGATTTTACCGACAACGTACTGCAGAACGGTTAAAGCGTCGGTTGAGTTAACCTTACCGTCTTTTGTAACGTCAGCCTGTGTTGTCTGTGTGCTGTCAAGGGTCACCTTGCCGACAGAGCTCTGTAAAATGATAAGAGCATCAAAAGAGTTGATTGCGTAGTCACCGTTAACGTCGCCGAGGAGCTTTGTATCCTTTGTAAGGAAATTTACGGTGAAAGGAGCTCTCTTGCCGCCGAATGTTGCGTAAAGTGTAGCTTCACCGGGCTCAGCGGAGTCAACTCCTTGAGCAACAGACCAGCCGATAAGCTGATTGTCGGGATAGGAGATACTCTTCGTTGTTCCGTCTGTGTACTTGACCTTAAGCTTAATGCCCGTAAGGTCAAATTCCGTAAATTCAACATCACCGAGAGCGCCCATAACCCAGTCTTCATCTTCAATAAGATTGGTCTTTTTTGGGGGAGTAACAACGCTTACGCTTTCAACCTCAACGAGCTTTACCGTAAGAGTTGCATAAACGCTTGACGGGAAGTTGTCGCAGTAGATTCGCATTGTGTTGTTACCTGCTGTCCAAGTACCGGAATCAGCCTTTGTGTACATATTCGGCCACTTGTTAACGGCGTATTCAACCGTTTTTGAATTGTAAGAAAGTACCGTGCCCGAAATGTCAAAATCACCGCCGACCAAAGCAATTTTACCCGCCTTGTTGTAGGTCCAGTCAATGCCCTGGTAATATGAAGTCTGTGCAGGCATTTTAACAATCGTAACGTTAGCCGCTACTGCAGCCACTCCCATAACGGAAAAGGCAAGCAAAAAAGCAAGTGCCAACGAAAGAGCGCTTTTAAAAGCAGATTTTTTCATTCCTCATTCCTCCTTAAAGCAGATTATATGCTTTTATATTATACATTATAAATGCACATATGTCAATCTTATGCCGTTAATTTAGAAAGCAGAAATCCAAGGTATATTTTTCTATTGACAAGCAGTTGATATTGTTATATAATAATCCCAAATATAATGCACAAGATGTGGTATTGTTTCTGTTTTTACCCACCTTGGCATAAATTACGAAATGGATGAGAAAAATGAAAAAATTATCTTTAAGGGTAATTGCGGCAGTCTTGTCTCTTCTCGTAGCTTTAAGCTGTTCGGTTTCCGCTTTTGCGGCGGAGGGCAGATACGGCGACGTGAATGCAGACGGTAAGGTTAACTCAACCGATGCTTTGAGCGTTCTCAAGCACGCTGTCGGTTCGAGCTATCTTGCAGAGGAGTATCTTTTCTGGGCAGACGTTAATGCTGATACCAAAATCAACTCAACCGATGCTCTTGAAATTCTCCAGTACGCTGTCGGCAAGATAACAAGGTTCTCGGCAGAGATTGCAATTGCAAAGCCCGAAACAAAAGAGGAAATCCTTGCTCTTTACGCAGAGACAATCAGCAAAGCAAGAGAAGAAATCCCCGCATATAAGATTAAGACAACAACAGAAGTGTTTGATATTGAAATCGGCACCTCGGGTCCTATATCAATTATGTACAAGCCATCAGACCTTGAGCAAATGAAGCAGGATATGATGACTACGGACGTAACGACCAACGTTTTCAGACAGGGCACACAGAGCGCTCTTGCAAACCTTCCGTTGGACAGTGTTATTACTGACACATCAAAGTACAAGTCAATAAAGTGTACAGTTCTTGCAGACGGAAACTACCAGCTTGATATAAGCTTCAAGGACGAAAAAAATCCGGGTTCTGAAACACCGATTGTTAAAATGCTCGGTCTTCCCGATTACGCAGCATTCAAGGCTTCGCTTGAAAACTCAACGGAGAACACAATTGTAATTCCGACAGAAGATGGCGATGTTACAATTGAACTTGACGTTACGGTAAACAGCCTTGAATACAAAAACGCTTCAATTTCCTGCGTTGTTTCAAGCACAACCGGAGAGATTGTTTCTCTTAAGGTTGCGGTAGATATTAAGAACGATGTTAAAACAGATCTTGGTCTGTTAGGTTCAATGACAACCGTTCAGTCAGTAAAGAATACCCTCGAGTATTCAAACTTTATTTATTAAGTTTTAGCTCATCGGGCGTTTTCGCCTAAATGTCCGGTGTCTAAATATATGTGCATTTAGTACAAATCTAAAAAGGAGAAAATGGTGATTATACGATGAACAAATTTGCTAAAATTGCATCAATTGTAATGGCAATTGCACTTGCTGTTTCAATGATTACATTTGCTTTTGCTGCATCTGCTGCAACATTCTCTCTCAACGTTGTTGAAGAGAGTGATACAGAAGTTGTTGTATCTGTTAAGCTTGAAAGCGGTTCTTTCGCTGCTGTTCGTTTCCTCGTTGAAGCAACAAGCGATAACATCGGTGCTTGCAAGGAAATCGTTCCTGCTGACGAGAATGCACCCGCTGCTTCATTTGTAGAGACAGGTTTGTCTTCTATCATCTACTTTATGTCAGAGTATGATGAGGCCGGCGAACTCTTCTACTACACATTTGAGAAGACAAGTGCAGATAAGGTAACAAAGGATGACATCAGCGCATCAATCATGGAATGTTCAAACCTCGCAGCTGAAGAATTTGAAGCTGAAATGGTAAACAACCTTCCTGCTGCTGAAGTTCCGACAGAGCCTTCAACAGAAGCAACTGAGCCTTCAACAGAGGCAACTGAGCCTTCAACAGAGGCAACTGAGCCTTCAACAGAAGCAACAGAGCCTTCAACAGAAGCTACAGAGCCTTCGACAGAAGCAACTGAGCCTTCAACAGAGGCTACAGAGCCTTCAACAGAAGCAACTGAGCCTTCAACAGAGGCTACAGAGCCTTCAACAGAAGCAACTGAGCCTTCAACAGAAGCAACAGAGCCTTCAACAGAAGCTACAGAGCCTTCAACAGAAGCTACAGAGCCTTCAACAGAGGCTACAGAGCCTTCAGAGGATAAGACTGATGCTCCCGTTGCTGAGGACAACACAACAACAGCTCCTGCAGATGGTGACGTTGTTAACCCTGACACAGGCGACAGCGTAACAGCTACAGCAGCTATTGTTTCTCTTCTCGCAGTAAGCGGTGCAGCACTTGTTGCACTTCGCAAGAAGGAAGACTAATTTAAGTTCACAAGGGGATTATTCCGGATAACTCCCTTATGATACCAAACTTTTAACGCCCCCACACAGACCTATGGGCGTATGGTCTGTGTGGTTTTTCTTGTTTATAAGTGTTGAAGCGGTGAGAAAACTCACCGTTTTTTATTTTGCCCAAAATCCATGTTAAATAAAAATGTTTGCTTAAATTTTAATTTGTGGAGATGTTTTTAATACACGGTTGCGTTGCAACCTACACCTCACCACCGTCTACGGCGGAGCCTCTCCTCAAGGAGAAGCCTTGGCTTATCACAAATTTGATAGCCTTCCCCTTGAGGGGAAGGTGGCATTTTCGCAAGAAAATGACGGATGAGGTGTTAATAAAAAGACCTCAACAAACCCCAATTTGTCGATACAATTATAATTCTTATCCAACCGGTAGGGTGGGCGGTTCACCCCACCGCCAAACTACTCACAAGAGAATTTGCCAAAATAAAACAATATTCTTCCCGTCTTGCAAAATGACAACTATTGTTGTATAATGACAATCGGATATATATGAACTTTAAGAAAGCGGTGCATTATGAGCTACATACAATTTGCAGACGTTTCGAAAATATATAAGGTGGGTGACACCGAAATCCACGCTCTCTCAAACGTGAACTTCACAATTGAGCAGGGTGAGATTTGCGTTGTTGTCGGTCCCAGCGGTGCAGGCAAAACCACACTTCTCAATGTCCTTGGCGGTATGGACTCCTGCACAAAGGGTCAGATTGCCGTTGACGACAGAATTATAACTGATTTCAGAAAACGTCAGCTTATAAATTACAGACGTGACGATGTCGGTTTTATCTTCCAGTCGTACAATCTTGTGCCCAACCTCACCGCACTTGAAAACCTTGAACTCGTTGCAAATTTGAGCAACAAAGCCGTGGACTGTATGGAGCTTATGCGCCTTGTCGGTCTTGAAAGACGTGCAAACCTCTTCCCGTCACAGCTTTCAGGCGGTGAGCAACAGCGTGTTGCAATCGCACGAGCTCTTGTCAAAAAGCCAAAGGTGCTTTTGTGCGACGAGCCCACGGGAGCTCTTGACTACGAAACAGGCATCCAAATTTTAAAGCTTATCAAACGTGCAAGCGAAATTATGAATATGACCGTTCTCATCATCACTCACAACAATGCAATTTCACCAATTGCCAACCGGGTAATCTCAATGAAGAGCGGCAGAATCAGTAAAATTGAACTCAACGACACACCGATGCCCGTTGAAAGGATTGAATGGTAAATGAAGAAAACCCTTTTAAAGGATACTCTTCGCAGCATATCCGCAAACAAGCTGAGGTTTCTGTCGGTAATCATAATCGTTGCGCTGGGAATCAGCTTCTTTGTCGGAATTAAATCCTCGTCTCCTGCGATGGGGTATTCTGCAAACGAGTATTTCAGAATAAACAATCTGCTCGACGTTCGTGTAACTTCAAGGGTTGCTTTTTCTGAAGATGACATCAAAAAAATTGAAAATCTCGATAATGTCGATTACGTTGTCAGGTCAAAATATGTTGATGCTGTGGTAAGCGTCGGTGACTCTTCTGTTGTTGATGCGAGCGGCACACAGCTGACCTGCCGTATCAGTCCGGTTGATGTTGATGCCGCAAGGGCGTTCAGCGAAACAGGTCAGGCAGACGACAGCTACGTCAACCGCCTTGTCTTGAAAGAGGGTCGCTATCCCGAAAAGGCGGGCGAGTGCGTTATCGATGCAGGTGCAGTCAAAAACTATGCCAACCTTGAAATCGGCTCTGTAATCACCTTGAGCGGTGACGAGGCAAGCATCACAGACTCCCTCAGAACCGAGGAGCTTACCGTCGTCGGAACAGTCGATTCACCTATGTATATCTCTACCGAAAGAGGAACAACACAGGTCGGCTCCGGCGCCTTGAGTTGCTTTGCTTTTGTAAGTGAAAGTGACTTTTCAACAAACGAAATCAACGAGCTTTTTGTCAAGGTAAAGTACGACGATGTTTATGACAAATTCTCTGATGAATACAAGGAAATCGTTACAACTCTTTCCGATGAAATTGAAGAGATGTCGTCGGGAATTATTGACTCAAAGCTTTCCGTACTCAAGGTCGAGTACGAGGACAAGATTTCCGCCAAACAAAAGGAAATTGAAAATTATAACAAGTCAAGCGCAGATGAACTGACTGCAAAGCAAAAGGAAATTGACGAATTCAAGGCTTATGTTGACAGCGAGGATGAAATTCTCACCAACAGCAAGCAGAAAATCGAAAACGAAAAAGCTTCTTATAAATCTTCTCTCGACAGACTTAACAGCGAGTTTAATACTCTTAATGCAACCTATGAGTCAAATGTGAAGACTTATGAGGGTCAAAGCTCTGAAATCAAGGGCTACACAGACCTCAAAAACCTTTATGATGAGCTTAATTTGAAGCATACTGCCGACAAAATAAAGCTTGGCGAGCTTGAAGCTGCTAAAAATGCCGCACAGTCGGATTATGACTACAAAAAGAGCTCTCTTGACATTGCCAAGAGCAACGTTACTTATTACGAAAACAGACTTTCAAACCTCGCTTCCGAAATCAGCAAGCTTAAAAGTGAAATTTCCTCACTTGAGCTTGAACGCAAGGAGCTGCAGAATTCTGTTGCTGTTCTCGAAAGTGAAATCAAAACACTTGAAAAGCGTATTGAAGAGCTTGATAAAAAATATTCAGGCGGTACAATCACGTCTCTTGAAAGAATTGAACTTCTTAATTCAAGAACACAGCTTTCATCTAAAACTAACGAGCTTTCCTCTTCAAACTCAAGAATAAAGGAAATCGGCACGCAGATTCCTAAAAAAGAAGCCTCAATTTCAACAAAAACGACCGAGCAGACGGATGCAAGCACAAGTCTTTCAAAGGCAAAGGATGCCGTAACTCTTGCAAACAGTGAACTCAATGCGGCACTTTCAGCCCTTAACTCTGCGAAGTCTAGTTATGATTCATTCAAGTCTTCATACGATGCGGACACAGCTACGCTTAACAAATACACCGCTTCGATGAATCAGTTGACCTCGGGGCAGGGTAAGCTCACCGAGCTTGCAGACACTATTTCCAAGCAGGAAACCGAGCTTGAAGCTCTCAAAAAGCGCCTTACAGAAGCGCAGATAAGATACTCCCTTTCGGTCAGAAATGGCTCCGTAACCCTGCAGAAAGCGCAGTATGACCTCGATAACGCAAAGACCCGCTATTACACAATCGACAACGAGCTCACCGAGCTCAAAACAAAGATTGCCGAGAAAAAGACCAATCTTAACGGCGACCTTAAAAAGCTTCGTAATACCCTCAAAAATATCGACAGCATAACATGGACAGCCACAGCCCAGTCGGCTCTTACGGGTCATTCGGCTTTTGAATCAAGTATGGATAACATACTCTCAATGTCCGACATTTTTCCGATAATCTTCCTTGTAACGGCGATGATTGCCTGCTTTGTGATTATGATGAAAAATGTCGAGGAGGAGCGAGGCTCAATCGGTCTTTTAAAGGCTTTCGGCTACTCAAATTTTGTCATAACGGGCAAGTATGTTTCTTACGCTCTTCTTGCCTGGCTTGGCGGTGCATTCCTCGGCGGAGTGCTCGGTACCTGCATTGTTCCGAGTGCGGTTTATTCGATTTTTGATATCATCTACACAGTACCTAATGTCGGTGCGGTATTCAATTTCAAATACATTTCCCTAGGCTTGGGAATTTCATTTGTAACCACAATGGCGGCAACCTTTATGGCTGTTGTGCGTGAGCTTAAGATGTATCCGGCGGCACTTATGCGTCCGAAGATGGTCGGTTATAATCGCCGTTCCTTACTTGAACGTATGCCCGAATTCTGGAACTCCCTTCCGTACGGTATTGTTCTGCTTATAAGAACAATTATCCGCAGCCGCAAGCGTGTTGCTGTCGGCTCTGTTGCGATTGCCTGCTGTACGGCACTCATCCTTTCATCCTTCGGTCTTTTCAATTCCGTAACGGATGTTTCGGACTCTCAATACGGCGACGACGGTATTTTTAATTACGACGTTCAGTTTGTGCTCAACGCCGAGCAAAATCCGTCAGATTCCGCCGTGCTTAATTCTGTTCGTGAGGATAAGCTTGTCAATTCCGCAATGCTCATTTCCAATAACTCTATGACCGTGTCCTCAGTTGCAGGCGGCTCAAGCATTGAGGGTGTTCACGTTGTTGTCCCGAGTGAAATGGAGAATATTGCCGACTATATCAATCTTGACATAATCGAAGGCTCTGCAAATCTTAACGAGGGTGGAGTTGTTCTCTCACAAAAGCTTGCACAAAGTCTCGATGCTGTTCCCGGTGATATTATATACTTTACCGATGCCAACGAAATAGTCCACCCGATTACGGTAATCGGTGTTGTTAAAAATTACATCGGGCACTATGCCTACGTTTCACCTGAGGCATACGAGGAGGTTTTCCTTGCAGAGCCCGAGTATAAATACCTTTTGTGCTCACTCAAGGACTATATGGACGATGATGAAATTGCCGACTTTTCGGCAGGCTACCTCAAAACAGAGGATGTTGCAGGTGTAGCCACAGCCGAAACAATGTCACGCTCGGCAGACAATGCAATCAGACAGGTTATGGTGCTTGTTGTTCTCTTTGTTCTGTCTGCGTGCTTGCTTGCAATGATTGTTATGTACACAACATCAAACGTCAACATCAGCGAACGAACGCACGAAATTGCCAACATCAAGGTAATCGGCTTCAGCGACAGCGAGGTTCTGCTTTATGTTATCCGTGAAAATCTCATTTCGACCGTCATCGGTACGGTGATCGGCTTAATCGGAGGCGTATTCCTGCATAATGCACTTGTTAACCTCATTTCCGTTGAAAATATTATGTACGGCACAAGCGTTTCGTGGTGGAGCTTTATCGTAGCAACACTTATAATTGTTTCGGTTGCTGTTGTCGCATCCTTACCGATTCTCTTCAAAATCAACAAGGTTGATATGGCGCAGGAACTCAAATCAATTGAATAACAAAGTCGTGACCGCTTCTTAAGAGAGGCGGTCACTTTTTTCTTGCTAAAATACTTCTAATTCCCACCTTTTTCTGTTGCATTATCCAATAAAATAATGTATAATAAACTGATTATAAGATTAAAAAGAGAGGTGTCGCCTGTGAACACAAATAAGCCGTCAAAAAACTGCTTTGTTCCGCTCGACGAGCTCGAAAAACAAAGAGAATATTCAAGCCTTGTCGGCTCGGTTTTGTCAGCACGGTTTACGGGCAAGCCCCTTGCTTTTGTGCATACCTACGGCTGTCAGGGTAATGTTGCCGACGGTGAAAGAATCAAAGGCTTGCTCCAGTCTGCGGGCTACGGTTTCACCGAAGATGTCAACAAAGCTGACCTTATTCTATACAACACCTGTGCTATCCGTGAGCACGCCGAGGACAGAATTTACGGCAATGTCGGAGCAATCAAAAAGCTCAAAAAATCTAATCCGAATCTTATTATCGCCCTTTGCGGTTGTATGATGCAACAGCAAAGAGTGGCGGATAAAATCAAAAAAAGCTACCCGTTTGTTGACCTTGTTTTCGGCACACACGTTATTCACAAGATCCCGGAGCTTCTTTACAGAGTTCTTTGCACGGGCAAAAGGGTGTTTGAGTGTAACGACAGCGACGGTGTAATTGCCGAAAATTTGCCTGTAAGACGTGACGGCACGGTTAAGGGCTGGCTTCCGATTATGTACGGTTGCAACAATTTCTGCAGTTATTGCATTGTTCCTTATGTCCGTGGTCGTGAAAGAAGCCGTAAACCCGAGGACATTATCAAAGAGGCAAAAGAGCTCATTGCAATGGGCTGTAAGGATATAACACTTCTCGGTCAGAATGTTAATTCCTACGGCAAAAACCTTGACTGTGATATAAACTTCTCAAAGCTTTTACAGCAGATTAACGACCTTGAGGGCGATTTCATAATCCGCTTTATGACCTCGCACCCGAAGGACTGCACTAAGGAATTGCTTGACACAATGGCCCGCTGTGACAAGGTTGCAAAGCATTTGCACCTGCCGTTCCAGAGCGGCAATAACCGTGTCCTCCACGAAATGAACCGTGGCTACACAAGAGAACAGTATCTTGAGCTTGCACGCTATGCACGTCAGGTAATGCCGGGACTTTCAATGACGAGTGACGTCATCGTCGGCTTCCCGGGCGAAACGTACGAGGAGTTTTGTGATACATTAACCCTCATTGACGAGGTCAGGTTCACTTCGCTTTACACCTTCATTTTCTCCTCAAGACCGGGTACAAAGGCGGCATCAATGCCCGACCCCGTTTCACGTGAGGAAAAGGGTGTGTGGTTCAAGGAGCTTACAGACCTGCAGGAAAAAATCGCAGGCGAACGCACAGCAAAAATGAAAGGTGAAACCTTCACGGTTTTGTGCGAAGGCTACGCTAAAGAGGGTATTCTCAACGGCAGAACACAGGGTAATATTATGATTGAATTCCCCGAAGTCGAGGGAAAGGACGTTTTAGGCAAGTTCTGTAAGGTAAAGGTTACAGAGCCGCTTACCTGGATTGTAAGAGGCGAGCTTGCAGAATAACTTTGTATAACTTAATTTTGTTATAAATATTTTATTTTTAAGGAGAGTTTCAAATGGATATCATTGAAATTACAAGACAGCTCGGCGCAGCTATTCAGCAGGACGAGCGTTACATTGCTTTTCACGAGGCAAGAAAGGTGAACGAGGCTGATACAGATCTTAACGACCTTATCAACAAAATTCAGCTTATCCACATGTCATACCAGCATGAGGCTGCAAAGGACGACGCAAACGAAGAGAAGCTTCAGGCTTACGACAAGGAGTTTTCCGAGGTTTACGGCGCTGTAATGGCTAACGAGAATATGCAGAAGTACGAGGCAGCAAGAAAGGCTGTTGACGAGATGATGAACTACATCACACAGATTCTTGCAATGTGCGTTCAGGGCGAAGACCCTGCAACCTGTGACCCTGCACAGGCAGAGCATCACTGCTCGGGCGAGTGCGGCTCCTGCGGCGGTTGCCACTAAGAAAAATTACCTTTGGTAATTTTTCAATGAAATCCGACCGTTGGTCGGGTGAAATATCGGTTTTACCGATATGAAATTTTTGCCTGTGGGCAAAATTTAAGGTGTAAAAAAACTAACTGAGGTGAAAAACAGATGGCAGAAATGACGCCGATGATGAGGCAGTATCTTGAGATAAAAAAGAATTACCAGGATACCATTCTTATGTTCCGCTTGGGAGATTTCTATGAAATGTTCTTTGAGGATGCAAAGACGGCTTCACGTGAACTCGAGCTTGTGCTGACGGGCAGGGACTGCGGTCAGGAGGAGCGTGCTCCCATGTGCGGTGTACCGTTCCACAGCGTCGATTCATACATTGCCAGACTTGTTTCACGAGGCTACAAGGTTGCCATCTGTGAACAAACCGAAGATCCCGCTACTGCAAAGGGTATTGTGAAGCGTGACGTTATCCGTATCCTCACACCGGGTACGGTTATTGAAAGCAGTATGCTTGACGAGTCAAAAAACAACTTCCTTTGCTGTGTATGGCTTAACGGTACATCGGCAGGCGTTTGCTTTGCCGATGTGTCAACAGGCGAGCTTAATCTTACACAGATTAACGAGAAAAATCCCGCAAACAAAATTGTAAACGAAATCGGCAGATATATGCCGACGGAAATCCGCTATAACCCCGAGGTTATAAAGAGCGAAAAAATCCGTGAATTCATCAAAAACAGAGTAGAATGTACCGCTGACGAAATCGACTCGACAAAAATCAATGTTGATTACAGCCGTCAGATTATCACCGGGCATTTTAAAAAGAGCTTAACCGAGCTCGGTGTTGAGGGTAATGACGAGGCTGTCTGTGCCCTTGGTGCTACTATTGATTACCTTACCGAGGTGCAGAAATCGGGTCTCGATAACATCAGAGAAATCGAATTTTACTCGGATAACCAGTTTATGAAGCTTGACTTTTCATCAAGACGAAATCTCGAGCTTACTGAAACTATGCGAAACCGTGAAAGAAGAGGCACTCTTCTCTGGGTTCTCGACAAAACAAAAACAGCAATGGGCAAGCGCCTTATCAGAAGCTGGCTTGAACAGCCTCTTTTGAACATTGCAAAAATCAGCAAAAGACACAATGCCGTCGAGGAGCTTTTCTCAAACACTCTTCTGCTTGAAGAGGAGATTGAAAATATCTCAAATGTCAGCGATATGGAAAGACTTATGGCTCGTATCGTTTACGAAACAGCCAATGCAAAGGAGCTTCGCTCACTTCTTTCTGCAATCAAGCTTTTGCCCGACATCAAGTCCTGCATTTCGGGTTGTAAATCCGCTTTGCTTACAGAGATTTATAACAACATCGACCTTCTCGAGGATGTCGAACAGCTTATTGAAAACGCTATTGACGAGGAGCCGCCGTTCACCGTCAGAGAGGGCGGAATGATTAAAGACGGCTTTAACGAGGAGCTTGGCTCTCTTCGTGACATTGTAACGAACGGTAAGGGCTACATTGCCGCCGTTCAGCAAACGGAACAGGAAAAAACAGGCATCAAGAAGCTTAAAATCGGTTATAACCGTGTTTTCGGCTATTATATTGAAATTCCGAATTCCTTTAAGGAGCTTGTGCCTGAAGAATATATCAGAAAACAGACCCTTGCAAACTGTGAAAGATACATAACAAGCGAGCTTAAGGACCTCGAGTCAAAGGTGCTCGGAGCGCAGGAAAGAATTGTTAAGCTCGAGTATGAAATCTTTGTTCAGGTCAGAAACCGTGTTGCCGCAGAGCTTTACAGAATTCAGAAAACAGCTCACGCCGTTGCAACCGTGGACGTGCTTTGTTCACTTGCAAAGGTCGCACTTCGCAACAACTACACCTGCCCGATAATGACAGACGGGCAAGAGATTATTATTAAAGACGGCAGACACCCTGTTGTTGAAAAAATGGTCAAGGACACACCCTTTGTACCCAATGACACAACTCTTGACTGCCGTGACAACCGATGTGCAATTATCACAGGCCCGAATATGGCAGGTAAATCGACCTATATGCGTCAGGTGGCTCTCATTGTACTTATGGCACAGTGCGGCAGCTTTGTTCCTGCTTCAAGCGCACAGATAGGTGTTGTTGACTCTATCTTCACCCGTGTCGGTGCTTCGGATGACCTTGCATCGGGACAGTCCACATTTATGGTTGAAATGAGCGAGGTTGCAAACATTCTTGCTAACGCTACCGGAAACAGCCTTCTTATCTTTGATGAAATCGGCAGAGGTACGTCAACCTTTGACGGTATGAGTATTGCCCGTGCGGTGCTTGAATACTCCGCTGACTCGAAGAAGCTCGGAGCAAAAACACTTTTTGCAACTCACTATCACGAGCTTACAGAGCTGGAGGGCGAAATTGACGGTGCTAAAAACTACAACATCGCCGTCAAAAAACGTGGTGATGACATCACATTCCTTCGCCGCATAATCCGTGGCGGAGCAGACGGAAGCTACGGTATCGAGGTTGCAAAGCTTGCAGGTGTGCCCAATACCGTTGTAACACGAGCAAAAGCAATTCTCAAGGAGCTTGAGGAAAAGGGAGTTGTAACGGTTGTCAGAACTGTCGAAGCTCCTAAAGAGGACGATATGCAGTTGTCATTTGTTTCTAATGCCGGCGGCGAAATCGTCGACAAGCTCAAGGCGGTTGATGTCAACACATTGACACCCATTGAAGCCTTGCAGATGCTCTACGAACTCAAAAAAGAAGCAGAAAGAATATAGAGAGGTGATTTTTAGTGCCGCAAATCAATATTTTACCCAAGCATTTAGCCGAGCTTATAGCCGCAGGCGAGGTGGTCGAAAGACCTGCTTCAATCGTCAAGGAAATAATGGAAAATGCCATTGATGCCGGCGCTGATAAAATCACACTCGAAATTCAGCGTGGCGGCATAACCTACATACGCATAACTGATAACGGTTGCGGTATCGAGCGTGCTGATGTCAGAAAAGCGTTTGTAAGCCACGCAACAAGCAAAATTTCAAACGAAAACGACCTTAATTCAATTCTCACTCTCGGCTTCCGAGGTGAAGCACTTGCTTCCATTGCCGCTGTTGCCCGTGTTGAAATGATGACACGTGCCGAGGGCGAGGAGACGGGCACACGCTACTGTATTGAGGGCGGCGAGGAGATGCTTCTTGACGATGCAGGCTGTCCGAAAGGTACGACGCTTATCGTAAGGGACATTTTCTACAATACCCCCGCAAGAATGAAGTTCCTTAAAAAGGACGTAACAGAAGCGAATGCAGTTGCGGGTGTTGTTGACAGAATTGCACTTTCTCACCCCGAGGTCAGCATCCGTTTTATCCGTGACGGCAAGGATGCCCTTTTTACAACGGGTGACGGCAAGCTTGAAAGCACAATCCACAGCGTTCTCGGCAAGGAATTTGCCCGAACACTCATTCCTGCAGAGTATGAGCTCGAGGGAATAAAGGTCAGCGGTTTTATATCAAAGCCCTTTAACGCAAGACCAAACCGAACAATGCAGTTCTTCTTCCTCAATAACAGATTTATCAAAACAAGAACAGGTCTTGTCGCACTTGAGGAAGCGTACAAAAATCAGATTATGGCAGGCAAATTTCCGGCTTGTGTCTTAAATATTCAGGCTAATGCACAGAGCGTTGATGTCAACGTTCACCCTGCAAAAACAGAGGTACGTTTTGCCAATGAAAAGCTTATTTTCAATGCAATTTACTACTGCGCAAAGTCTGCACTTGAGGTGGGCGACAGCCGTGTTCAGGCTAACATTCAGCCCAAAACACAGCAGTTTGTTCAGCGTCAGTTTATGCCACAGCCCGTCAGCGGCAAGCAGATAAAGATTTACGAGCAGCAGCTCGAAAAGGTTTCGAAGGACGATTTCTGGCAGAAAACAACGGCTGACGAATTCAGAAAAGCTCCCGAGCAGCAACCCAAAACAGAACCTGTTTCCACAAAATTCACCTTGCGTGACGAGTCTGTTTTCAAGGTCGAAAAGGACGAGCCTGATCTTATCCCTACACAGCCGAAAACACAGGTCAGGGTAGAGGTTAAGGAAGAGGTAATCAGCCTTGTTCCCGAGGTTGAGGAAACCGAGCCCGAAATTCAACTTCCCGAGCCGAATGTGGTTGACGAAAGTGAAGTCGTAACCTTTGGTGTGGTTGACACAGCCGAAGAAAAAGAAATCCCCGAGGCAGAGCCGTACAGAGTTATCGGTGAAGCTTTTAAAACATACATTCTTGTCGAGCAGGGTGAAAAGCTCTTGCTCATCGACAAGCACGCCGCACACGAGCGTATGCTTTTTGAAAAGTTCCGTGCGGCACAGAACACAATCGAAACACAGATGCTCCTTGTCCCTGTTACGGTTACACTCAGCAAGGAGGAATACTCCGCCGTGCTCGAAAACCTCGATGTCCTATCAAAAGCAGGCTACACGGTTGAGGACTTCGGCAACGGAATGGTCATTCTGAACGAGTGTCCCACAGCCGTTGCGGACGGCGACCTTGCAGGTGTGGTTATGGAGCTTGCAGGCTATCTTGCGGATAATCGCCGTGAGCTTGTGCCCGAAAAGCTCGATTGGATTTACCATTCAACCGCTTGCAGAGCGGCAATCAAGGCAGGGGACAAGACTTCTGCTTACGAGCTTAATATCTTTGTAGAAAAATTGCTCAATAACCCCGATATCCGCTACTGCCCGCACGGCAGACCCGTGCTTATTGAACTCACCAAGCACGACATCGAAAAGAATTTCGGAAGAGTTTAAAACTGATTTAAAAGGAAGTGATCGGATTGAATAAAATACCTGTTGTCGCAGTTGTCGGTCCGACCGCTTCGGGCAAGTCGGATCTTGCAGTCGAAATCTGCCTTTCTTTTAACGGCGAAGCAGTTTCTGCCGACTCCATGCAGATTTATAAAGGCTTGGATATTTCTACCGCAAAACCAACCGAGGACGAGAAAAAGGGTGTACCTCACCATATGATGGACTTTCTCGATAACACCCAATCGTTCTCCGTTGCCGACTATCAGCAGATGGCAGGCGAGTGTATCGAAGACATTTCTTCAAGGGGTAAATTGCCCGTTATCGTCGGCGGCACGGGACTTTACATTGACACACTTCTTAACAATGTCAGGCTGACCGAGGATTCCTTTGACGAGGAACTTCGTGCAAAGCTTATTAAAAGAGTTGAATACGAAGGCATTGAAGCACTTTTAAAAGAGCTTCACGAAATCGACCCCGAATATGCCGTAAAAATGCACCCGAACAATGTCAAAAGAATTGTCCGTGCATTGGAGGTCTGGTATTCCTCGGGCGTCACAATGACTGAACAGATTAAGAATTCCCACGCCGAAAGCCCATACGATGTACTTTACATCGGGCTTGACGCAAAGGAAAGAGAATATCTTTACAACCGCATCAATTTACGTGTTGACATAATGCTCGAAAACGGACTTGAAGTCGAGGCGAGGGACTACCTTTCACAGCCGAACACCGCCACCTCTTCGCAGGCAATCGGTTGCAAGGAGTTAAAGCCGTATTTTGATGGTGAGCTTACACTCACAGAAGCGGCGGAAAACCTTAAGCAGGCAACACGCAGGTACGCAAAAAGACAGCTTACCTGGTTCAGAAGAAATAAAGAAATCAAATGGCTTTTTATTGATACATTCCCCACTAAAAACGAAATGTACGAGAAAGCCTTTTCAATAGTAGAAGAATGGGAAAGGAGAAGACGTGATGCTTAAAAATAAGAAGCTGGTGAATACAGTCTGCACGGTGCTCATTGTTGCAGTTATGATTTATCTTTTTCAGGATGTTTTCAAGTCCAACAGCAATAAATACGAAACCGAAATGGCAGACGAAGTAACCGTTCAGGACGTTGTTGAACTTGATGCTTTTATCGTCAGGGACGAGCAGTACATTGACGGCAACGCTTCGGGCACAGTCGTTCCTCTCGTTTCCGACGGTGACCGTGTTGCAAGCGGAGATGCTGTTGCACGTGTCTGTGCAAAGGAGCAGGATGCCGCAGACTATGCCGAGCTTGAAGAAACAAGAAAAACACGTGACCGCTATGTACGTCTGAGCGAGCAGACGGAGCTTAATGCTCTCGATATGGAAAAGCTCAATGAGGATATAGACAGTGCTTACACCGACCTTCTTGAGCTTGTTAATTCAAGAGATTATGACGGACTTTCCGATTATATAACCGACCTTGAAGAAAGCTATGCAAGCAAGCAGGTGCTTCGTGACGGTACAATCGACCTGACGGAAACTATTGCAGCTCTCGACAAGCGCATAGCCGAGCTTGAAGCAAAAAATATTTCCGCAAACGATGTTCTTGCACCGCTTTCGGGCTACTACATCAGTAACCTTGACGGGCAGGAAACAACCTTAAGATATGACGACATCGACTCCTTGAGCGTTGCTCTCGTTGACTCCGCTTTAAAGCACGAGCCTGCGGCTGTTTCGGAAAAAATCGGCAAAATCGTTGCAAGCTACAAATGGTACATCGTTGCCAATATCGAAAGCAAGTATTCACGCATAATCGAAGTAGGCGACACCATGAAGGTCAATATCCCAGAATACGGCTACGAAAACGTTAAAGTTAAGGTCGAAAAGCTCTCTTCCGAACAGGACGGCAGAATAGCAATAGCCCTTTCCTGCAACGTTATGGACGAAACCTACGCAAATATGCGTATCGAGGATATCGAGCTCGTAATTGCAGAATATACAGGCTACAGAGTAAAAACGAGTGCAATCCACACCTATGTCCCCGAAGATGAAACAACAACTCCCACCTCTGCCGCTGACGGTGAAACTACCACCACGACAACAACCACAACAACGGTTGAAAAAGGCGAAATGAACGTGGTTTACATTCTTCGTGGCACGGTTATGAATGCACGCAAGGTAGAGGTAATTTACACAGACGGCGATTATTCAATCGTCAGCAAGGACACCAAATCCGAAAAGGGCATAAAGCCCATTCAGCGTTATGACGAAGTTATAGTGAAAGGCAGGAACCTTAAAAATGGACGAAGCATTGGTTAAACAGCGTTTTCACGACATTGAAGAGAATTACAAAGCAATAATGCACAACCTTTCCGAGGCGGCAATCAAAAGCGGCAGAACGCCTGAGGATGTACGCTTTATGGCAGTCACCAAAACCGTTGACAGCCTTTACATCAACCACGCTCTGTCACTCGGAATTGACCTTATCGGCGAAAACAGGGTGCAGGAGTTTCTCGGCAAGCGTGACGAGTTAAAGCTCGACGGTGTCGAAAAGCACCTTATCGGTCATTTGCAGACCAACAAGGTTCGCCAGATTGTCGGCGAGGTTGATATGATTGACGGAGTTGACAGCGTCAAGGTCGCAAAAGAAATAGGTAAAGTTTCACAGAAAAAGGGAATAATAACCGATGTACTCGTTGAGGTCAACATCGGCGGTGAGGAAAGCAAGTTCGGTCTTGACCCCTCACAGCTTGTTGAAACGGTGTGCGAAATTTCCGAAATCGAGGGCATCAAAATCCAAGGTTTAATGGCAATTCCACCCATTTGCACAAAAGAAGAGGAAAATCGTAAATTTTTTGCAAATATGTATACAATGTTTCTTGACATAAAGGCAAAAAAATTAGATAATGTTAGTATGAATATTCTGTCTATGGGAATGTCCGACGACTATGCAAGTGCAGTTCTTGAGGGCTCAACAATGGTGCGTGTCGGATCGTCCCTTTTCGGCAGAAGAGTATATTAAATTTTTACGGAGGATTATTTTATGGGATTCGGCGATAAATTCAAAAACATTTTTAATGTATCCGAGGAGGAGTACTTCGACGATATGGATATTGATGAAAACGACCGTGGTGACGAGGATTATTCACGTGATGTCAGAAGTTCAGGCTTCGGCTTCAACCGTTCACGCAACGAGTCAAGCGACGGCAAGGTGGTAGATATGCGTTCTTCTGTTCCTGCATCAGCTTCCGCATCAAAGGCTCACGTTGTTTTCAAAAAGCTTGACAGATACGAGGATGTCGGCAACGTTGCAGACGTTCTTAACGAGAAGAGAATTGTTATTCTCAACCTCGAAACCTGCCCCAACGATGTTTCTGTCAGAATTATCGACTTCTTGAGCGGTGTTGCTTATGCAAACGGCGGCGAAATGAAGAGAGTTGCAGGCAGAGCATACATCATCACTCCGTACAACGTTCCTCTCACAGGCGAACTTCTTGACGGTTTTGATCATTCAAATTATTAAGTTGAAAATATCAGTTTAAAATACAGGAGGACAAGCCAATGTTAACACCGGCAAAAATTAAAAATCACCATTTCGAAGCATCCGGAAGAAATGCTTACAAGGCAGACAGCGTTGACAGCTTCTTTGAAGAGGTTGCCGAGTCTTATGAGCAGATGTTCCGTGAGAACGGCGAAATGTATAAAAAAATAAGCCTTCTTGCAGAAAGACTTGAAGAGTACAGAAATGACGAGGATAACATCCGCAACGCTCTTCTTACCGCACAGCGTATGGCAGAGCAGATTCAGCGTGAAGCTAAAGAGAAGGCAGATGCTTTGTTGAGTGATGCCGAGCAGAGAGCCGCTGACGAAAATGCACGCATCGACGCCGTTTCAAGTGAAATGATGGCAAAGGCAACTTATCAGGCAAGAACTCTTATCGAAGAGGCACAGAAACAGGCAGAAAAGATTATCTACGACGCAACTTATGAGTCAAAGGCTGCCGCAATCTCTGCAAGAGATGCAATGATTAAAGAAGAAGCCGCACTCGAAATGATGAAGGCAGAGGTTACAAAGTTCAAGAAGCAGATTCTTGATATGTATGCTGACCAGCTTGCACTCATTCAGAGCCTTCCTGAAATCGTTTACGCTGTTCCTGAAGAGGAAGAGGACGACGAAATCGAGGTTGAAATCGTAGAAATTCCTGAAGAGCCGGCAGAAGAAATCGTTGAAGAGGAAGTTGAAGAAGAGGCTGTTGCAGTTGCTGTTTTAGCAAATGCAGACGAAGAGCCCGAAAACGTTGACGAGCCGCTGTCAGACGAGGTTGACATTGAGACTCTCCGGCAGATGATTGAAGAAACAGAGGATACAGACGCAGAGGATGACCCTTACGTTGAAGAGGTCGAAGAGACAGAGCCCGAAGAGGAGCTTGAAGAGAGCATTGGTGAGTTTGTTCTTCCTTCAATTGACGAGGAAACAGATGCAGAGCTCGAGCAGATTGTTGACAACTACACAGAGGATACAAAGGCTGAAAGCGGTGACGTTTTCTTCTCAAAGGCTAAAAAGGAAGAGGACGAAGGTGTCGGCTTCAAGGTAAATCTTGAAAAGATTTCTGCCTACGGCGTAGCAGAAGAAATTAAAGAAGACGATTATCTCGACGAGATTGATGACGATGAGTTTGACGACGATGACGACAACGACGAAGGTCTCGCATCAAAGTTCAAGAGCTTTTTCAGAAAATAATGGCTAAAATAATCAGCGTGGTCGCAATTGCGGTGCTTACCGCAATCGACCAGATTATAAAATTCTTTGTCGAGCGTGATTTACGTCCCGTGCGTGAAATGAGCTTTATTGACGGCTTTATTGGCTGGCAATATGTCCGCAATACAGGTGCGGCTTTCGGCTCGTTCAGCAACAACACTTTGCTTCTTTCAATTTTTACGGGTGTTGTCATTCTTGCAGGTCTTGCGGTTTTGCTTATGGGCAAAATCAAGTCAAAATTCTGTCAGGTCTGTGCTGTACTGATAATCTCGGGCGGTCTCGGCAATCTTATTGACCGTGTAATGCTCGGTTATGTTATTGACTATATCGAGGTTCAGTTTATGAACTTTGCGGTTTTCAATTTTGCCGACATTCTCGTAACCTGCGGCTCATTTATGCTCATAGGTTATATGATTTATGACATAATAAAAGAGCACAAGCAGTCAAAAGCAGGTGATAACAATGGATGAAATCATTATCACCGTACCCGAAACTGCGGCAGGGCAGAGGATAGATAAGGCTCTCTCCGAGCTTTGCGATTTCACACGCTCACACATTCAGAAGATACTCGAAAACGGCGAGGTAACCGTTAACGGCAAGGTTGTTTCAAAAGGCTTTAAGCTCTCGTCAGGGGACGAAATTTGTTTCACTCCTCCCGAGCCGCAGACAATTGAAGCAAAGCCCGAGAACATACCGCTCGATGTTCTTTATGAGGACAGCGACCTGCTTGTCGTTAACAAGCCCAGAGGAATGGTCGTTCACCCGGCGGCGGGCAATTATAACGGAACTCTCGTCAATGCCCTGCTCCACCATTGCGGTGACAGCCTTTCGGGCATAAACGGTGTTATCCGTCCGGGTATCGTTCATAGAATAGATAAGGACACAAGCGGACTTCTCATAGTTGCAAAAAACGACTTCTCGCACGAAAAGCTCGCCGCACAGATTAAGGAGCATTCCTTTACAAGGCAGTACAGAGCGGTTGTTCACGGTAAGTTCAAGGAATTGAGCGGCACCGTAAACGCACCTATTGGCAGAAGCCCGAAGGACAGAAAGAAAATGTGCGTCACCGAGAAAAACTCACGCAATGCCGTTACGCATTACGAGGTGCTTTCTCAAAGTGACAAGTTTTCATATCTAAAGGTTACTCTTGAAACGGGCAGAACTCATCAGATACGAGTTCATATGTCCCACATCGGTCATCCCGTAGCGGGCGACCCTGTATATGGCCCAAAAAACGGAGTAACTTCGCTTAACGGTCAATGCCTTCACGCAGGACTCATAGGCTTTGTTCATCCCCGTGACGGCAGATACATTGAGCTTGAGGCAGACTTGCCCGACTATTTCAAAAACTTTTTAAAAAGCCAATCATTGGGCAACATTTAAAAGATTTGCCCGTTAATTATATTGGAGGTGTTATTTTGGACGCAGCAACAAAAAAGCAGTTACAGATTAAAGCATGCAATGTTCGCATGGGCGTAATTGAAGGTGTGTTCAATGCAAAATCAGGTCATCCGGGCGGTTCATTATCGGTAACAGATATTCTTACTTACCTTTATTTTGAACACATGAACGTTGACCCGAAAAATCCCAAGGACGAAAACAGAGACCGCTTTGTTCTTTCAAAGGGTCATACAGCTCCCGCACTTTACGCAGTGCTTGCTCACAAGGGCTTCTTCCCCGTTTCAGAGCTTAAAAATCTCCGTAAGCCGGGCGCAATGCTTCAGGGTCACCCGAGTATGAAGCTCACTCCGGGCGTTGATATGAGCACAGGCTCACTCGGTCAGGGTATTTCAACGGCTGTAGGTATGGCTCTCGGCGGAAAGCTTGATAATAAGGACTACAGAGTTTATACAGTTCTCGGTGACGGTGAAATTCAGGAGGGTCAGGTCTGGGAGGCGGCTATGTTTGCTTCCGCAAAGGGTCTTGACAATCTCTGTGCCGTCGTTGACAACAACAATCTTCAGATTGACGGCTCTGTTGCAGAGGTCAACTCTCCTTATCCCATTCCCGAGAAGTTCCGTGCATTCGGCTGGAATGTAATCGAGATTTACGGCCACTCCTTCGACGAAATTGATGCAGCTTTCAAGGCAGCAGCAGAGTTCAAGGGCAAGCCGACGGCAATTATCGCAAAAACTGTCAAGGGTCAGGGCGTTTCCTTTATGGAAGACCAGTGCTCATGGCACGGTACAGCTCCCAATGCTGAGCAGTATGAGCTTGCAATGGCAGAGCTTCAGGCAAAACTTGCAGAATTGGAGGCATAATAATGGCAGATGTAATTAAAACCGCAACCAGAGATGCTTACGGTAAAGCCTTGGTTGAGTTAGGTGAAAAGGACGAAAAGCTCATTGTTATGGATGCTGACCTTGCCGCCGCAACAAAGACAGGTGCTTTCAAAAAAGCATTTCCCGAAAGATTTTTTGATGCAGGTATCGCAGAGGCAAACCTTGTAGGTGTTGCCGCAGGTCTTGCAACAACAGGTCATACAGTTTTCGCAAGCTCCTTTGCAATGTTCCTTGCAGGTCGTGCATTTGAGCAGGTGCGTAACACAATCGGCTATCCTCATCTCAACGTTAAGCTCGGTGCAACTCACGCAGGTATTTCTGTCGGTGAGGACGGCGCAAGCCACCAGTGCTGTGAGGATATCGCTCTTATGAGAACAATCCCGGGTATGGTTATCATCAACCCTGCGGACGACGTTGAGGCACATGCGGCTGTTCTTGCCGCCGCTGAATACGAGGGACCTGTTTACCTTCGCTTCGGCAGACTTGCAGTGCCAAGATTCAACGACCCCGACAACTACACCTTTGAAATCGGCAAGGGTATCAAAATGGCTGACGGTAACGATGTTACAATCATCGCAACAGGTCTTATGGTAAACGAAGCTATGATTGCAAAAGATATGCTTGCAGAGGAAGGCATTTCTGCAAGAGTTATCAACATCCACACAATTAAGCCTATCGACAAGGATATCATTCTTGAGGCGGCAAAGGAAACAGGCGCACTTGTAACTGCAGAGGAGCACAGCATCATCGGCGGTCTCGGTGCGGCAGTAGCAGAGGTTGTCTGCGAAGAGTATCCCGTTCCAGTAGTCAAGGTCGGTGTTGAAGACAAGTTCGGTGCTTCAGGCCCCGCAGTTGAAATGCTCAAGATTTATGGTCTTTGTGCTTCCAACATTGTTGAGAAGGCAAAGAAAGCAATTTCAATGAAATAATTGATTTTTTCTTCGACTGCTCCGAAACACTCGGAGCAGTCGGGGCGGAGATAAAAATGAAAGATAACGACGAATTCAGATTTGAAAATATCAATGAATACGACGATGATGCTCGGGCTGTAAATGAGTCTGAGCTTTTGCCAATTTATGACGCTATGCACTTTTCGGGTGATATTCAGCCCGTTGAGGACTTTATTATTCCGGATTACGAAAAAGAAGCACGCCCCAAAGAGCGTGGCGAAAGCAAAAAAACAGAAGCAAAAAAGAAAACAAATCCGTTTATTTCGGCTTTAAATATATTACCTAAAAAGATTGTTGCCTACGTTGTTGCCGCAGTTGTTATTGTGGGTGCAATAACGGGTGCAGTTTTCGGCATAATCAACAGCGGCAAGAATGAATTACCCATAAAGAGCGTTTATGAGGTCAATTCAAAAATGCAGTTGGAGCTTACCGACGGCGACATTTATGCGATATCGGGTGCGCAGGAGATTAAGGTTTCTGACAACTCGATGATGCTTTATTACAGCAAAAACACTTCCTCAAAAACAGGAAAATTTGATTTGAGAGCGGTCAATGTCTCCAAGAAAAGCTCACTCAAAAAAGCAGGCTCACTCATTGATAACGGCGTTGACGAAGGCTGGCAGATAAATTCTGACGGCAGTTTCCTGAGCTACAGCAAAACACAGTCAGGAATTAAGGATTTTTACCTTTACAGTGCAGAAACAGGCAAAAAACAGCTCGTTTCTTCCTCCGTTGAGGAGGTTTTCCTCCCGTCAAAGGGCGATGTGATTTATTTTACACGCAGAATAGGCTCTGTATACTCACTTCACAGGATGCGTTTCGGCGAGGATTCGCAAAACGTTGCAAGCGGAATTGATTACGTCAATTTCTGCGATTCAGATGAGGGCTTCGAGGTGCTTTACACCGTGCAGACAGGTAACGAAACGAATGTCGATGTATTTATTGTGAAAAACTATGAAGAACCCGTTAAGGTCTGCTCGGATGTCAGCGAGGTTTACGCTAACGACTATTCATATAAAGGTAATCTCTATTACTTTACTAAAAACAAATCCACGGTCAACTGGCAGGATTTCATAAACGATACCTATTACGAGAGCGATCTTGGTCTCCAGCGTCCCGTCGAAGGTGACTACCTTGTTGAAAAAGGCTTTATTTTCAAGCGTTACGTGCTTGATACTGCCGCTTACAATGCCGCAAAGAACAGGTATGAGGCAAAAATGCACCGTGACAGTATCCGTGAAGAGCTTAACAAAATTGACCTCGGTCTTTCCGTTAAGGATGAGTATACCTGCTATGTCTATAACGGTCTTACGACCAAAAAGCTTGCTTCGGGCATACTGCTTGACAATGTTGTCGATTACGCTGTCACCGAAGCTCCGAGGCTCATTTACAGGAAATCCGTAATTGCAGTTGAAAACAAGATAACAATGGATAAGCTCGTTAATATCTCGTCAGACGGCAATGTTTCAGATGCTATTGATTATGTCCGAGACACAGTCAGCGGCTCGTATGACCTTTCAAACGACTGTATTTACACCTGGTACGACGGCACAAAGGTACTTGAGTATAACGTCGACGGCTACAATGTCAGCAAAACCAAGTTTATTTTAGCCTCTGGAAGTGTAATGTATGCTTTGACGGAGGGCGAACTCTGTTTCAACGAGATTTCTGAGTCGGCAATCACCGCAGGTATTCTTATTGATACAGGTGTTACTGATTGCACGTTTGCAGACGGGTACCTTTATTATGAAAAAGCCGTCACACCCGAAAAAATGTCCCTTTACAGACATTCTGTCAAGGACTCGAAACAGCACATCTGTGACGATTTGTTTTCATACTTCCCCGTGGACAGCAATTATTGTCTGCTTCTTACAAAACAGCAGTCGGAAAACGAGCTTATGGATATCGCTGTCTTTACTGACGGCAAATATACCGTAATTGACACCGATTTGTCTCTTAAAAACTTTGTTTACAAAGGCAAAAACTTTGCTTATATCAAAAATGTCGGCTCGTCCGAAATTCACAATGCGGGCGAAATGTATGTTTACACACCCAAAAACGGTGTTAAAAAGTGCAGTGACGATGTTACACAGACAATATATGTCTTTTAACCACCAATTTAAAAAGGAGGCATTACCGTGAAAGAGGACGTTTTGTTCAAAAGAACTCCGTTCGGCGGTTTTGACCGGGTCGAGGTAATCAGCTATATCCAACAGCTCAAAACAACACAGCAGAAATACAAGCTGATGCTCGACGAAAAGGACAGTCAAATTTTAAAGCTTACACAGAATGTTGACGATTTGGAAAACGAGGCTTCAGCGCTTCGCACTTCTGTTGAAAATTATGAAAAAACAATCGCCGACCTTCAGGCAGAGATTGCAAAGCTTCAGGAAGAAAACGAAAAACTTTCTTCTGCCGATGTCGGTGAAACAGTCAGAATGTGTGATGACCTCGTGGAAACCGCTTCGGACACGGCAAAAAAACTTATTGCCGCCGCCGAAGAAAAGCTCGACAATGCTCAAAAAACGGTTGACGATATCATTAAGGAAATTGAAAACCGTGAAAAGGTTACAGCCAAGCAGGCAAAGGATTTGCTTAAAGGCTTTGCAGAGAGGTTAAAATAATGGCAGAACATATTATTGATACCGCACAGCTTAAAGAGAAAGCAGAGCTTCTTCACGCAGGAGACAGGGTAATCCTTTCGGGTACGGTCTATACCTCACGTGATGCGGCTCATAAAAGGATAGTTTCTATTCTTGAGGAGGGCGGCGAGCTTCCTTTCTCACTCGACGGTGCGTGCATTTACTACGCAGGTCCCACACCGGCCCCCGAGGGCTTACCGATTGGTTCCTGCGGCCCTACAACATCGGGCAGAATGGACCCGTTTGCCCCATTGCTTCTTGATAACGGTCTTGCCGCAATGATAGGCAAGGGAGAGAGAAATGAAGCTGTTTGCGAGGCGGTAAAACGTAATAAAGCCGTTTATCTTTGTGCAATTGGCGGTGCGGGTGCACTTGCGGCAAAATGTGTTGAAGAGTGCGAAGAAATTGCGTTTTTTGACCTCGGTTGTGAGTCCGTAAAACGAATTAAATTAAAAAACTTTCCGCTTATCGTTGGTATCGACTGCCACGGCGGAATGATGTTTAAGTAATTGGAGGAAAGTTTAATGAAAGGTATTATTCTTGCCGGAGGTTCCGGCACAAGACTTTATCCGTTAACAATGGTAACCAGTAAGCAGCTTCTTCCCGTTTATGACAAGCCGATGATTTACTATCCCTTGTCAACTCTTATGCTTGCAGGTATAAGAGAAATTCTTATCATTTCAACTCCGGATGACACACCCAAGTTTGAAAGGCTTCTCGGCGACGGTCATCAGTTCGGTCTAAAGCTTTCTTATGCTGTTCAGGAAAGCCCCGACGGACTTGCGCAGGCTTTTATCATCGGTGAGGAATTCATCGGTAAGGACAGCGTTGCTATGGTGCTCGGCGACAATATTTTCTACGGCAGCGGCTTCGGTCATATGTTAAGACAGGCAGCTAAAAATAAGAACAGAGCCACGATTTTTGGTTATTATGTTGACAACCCCGAGCAATTCGGTGTTGTTGAATTTGACAAGGAAGGTAAGCCTGTTTCAATTGTTGAAAAGCCTACAGAACCCAAGTCAAACTATGCCGTAACGGGTCTTTATTTCTACGACAACAAGGTAGTTGAGTATGCAAAAAATCTCAAGCCCTCCCAGAGAGGTGAGCTTGAAATTACAGATATAAACCAGATTTATCTTGAAAACGGAAACCTCGATATCAAGCTGATGGGCAGAGGCTTTGCATGGCTCGACACAGGTACGGTCGATGCTTTGACTGACGCTTGCAATTTCATCAGAACTGTTGAAAAGCTTCAGGGTATCAAGATTTCCGCACCCGAAGAAATTGCTTATAATATGCGTTGGATTTCGAAGAAAAATCTTCTTGAATCGGCAAATAAATACGGAAAATCCGCCTACGGTCAGCATCTTTTAAAGGTTGCCGAGGGCAAAATTATGTATTCCGAAACAGGCGAACGCCCACGATGGGGTAAGGAAGGTAAATAAGAGGTATATTTTATGAATACTATCAAAACAAAAGTTGACGGCGCAATAATTCTTGAGCCCGATGTCTTTGGTGATAACCGAGGCTGGTTTATGGAGTCTTATTCCAAGAAAAAGCTTGCCGATGCAGGTATTGACGTCGAGTTTGTTCAGGACAACCGCTCTTTTTCTGCCGAAAAAGGCACTTTGCGAGGTCTTCACTGTCAGCTCAATCCAACAGCACAAAGCAAGCTTCTCACTTGTATCAAAGGTAAAATTCTTGATGTTGCCGTTGATATCAGAAAAGGCTCACCTACATATATGCAGTGGGTCAGCGTCGAGCTTTCAGGCGAGAATAAGAAGTCATTTTTTATTCCGAAAGGCTGTCTTCACGGCTTCCTCACTCTGACTGATGATGTTGAGGTAATGTATAAGGTTGATGAATTCTATTCACCGTCGGACGACAGAAGTATCCGTTTTGACGACCCCGCTCTTGGTGTTGAATGGGGCATTGAAAATCCGATTTTATCGCAAAAGGATAAGAATGCGCCACTTCTTTCACAGAGCGATGTAGAGTTCGAATATTGATTGCAGGAGAAGCTTATGAAGGTTCTTGTAACAGGCTTTAACGGTCAGTTGGGTTATGATGTTGTAAAGGAATTAACATCGAGAAGCATTGAGTGCATCGGTGTGGATTTGCAGGATTTTGACATAACAGACCGTAAGCAAACTGTTGATTTTGTAAAAAATTATAATCCCGATGTCATCGTTCACTGTGCCGCCTACACGGCTGTGGATAAGGCAGAGGATGATGCAGACACCTGCCGTAAGGTCAATGTTGACGGCAGCGAAAACCTTGCACTTGCCGCAAAAGAAATCGGTGCAAAAATGCTTTACGTCAGCACAGACTATGTCTACGGCGGAGCAGGGGATACACCGTTTGAGGTTACTGACCCCACCGACCCGAAAAGTGTTTACGGCAAAACAAAGCTCGAGGGCGAGGAGGCTGTTAAAAAACACCTCGACAATTACTTTATTGTCCGCACCTCGTGGGTTTTCGGAATAAACGGCAATAATTTTGTCAAAACAATGCTTCGGCTCGGTGCAGAGCGTGACGAGCTGTCGGTTGTCTGTGACCAGATAGGTTCACCGACCTACACTCCCGACCTTGCACGTCTTATCTGTGACATTGTTATGACCGAAAAATACGGTACATACCACGGTACTAATGAGAATTATTGCTCGTGGGCAGAGTTTGCCGAGGCTATTATGACGCTCGGTAACAGGAAAGCAAAAATTAAACCTATACCGTCAAGTGAGTATCCCGCAAAGGCACAGCGACCGCTAAATTCAAGGCTCTCAAAGGATTGTCTTGACAGAGCAGGAATTGACCGTTTGCCCACCTGGCAAGATGCACTTGAAAGATATATAAAAGAGCTTGGACTCTGATGAAATAAAGGAGAAAAAATGAAAATTTCACTCGTCGTTCCTTGTTATAACGAGGAAGATGTTATTTACGATTTTTACAAGGAAGTACGAAAGGCATTTGAAAATAAGGTCGAAAGCTACGAGCTTGTGTTTGTAAATGATGGAAGCAAGGATAAAACCATTGATATTCTCAAGGCCATTCACAAGGTTTCGGATAACGTCAAGGTTGTTAATTTTTCCCGTAATTTCGGCAAGGAAGCCGCAATGTATGCAGGTCTTCAGCAGGCTACGGGTGAGTACACATGTGTAATTGATGCTGATTTACAGCAGCGTCCCGAGGTTGTACTCCGGATGATGGATATTCTCGACAATGATGCAGAAGTTGATTGCGTTGCCGCTTATCAGGAGGAGCGTAAGGAAGGGAAGGTTTTAACTTTCTTTAAAGACTCATTTTATAAGTTGATGAACAGCATCAGCGAAGTTGAGTTCCGCAAAGGCGCAAGCGATTTCCGTCTTATGCGCCGTCCTATGGTTAATGCCGTTATCAATATGACGGAATACCACCGCTTTTCAAAGGGTCTGTTTTCTTTTGTCGGCTTTAATACACAATATATTCCCTACGAGGTTCAGGAAAGAGCAGCAGGTGAGTCAAAGTGGTCTTTTGCAAAGCTGTTTATCTATGCAGTTGAGGGTATTGTCGGTTACACAACCGCACCTCTCAAGGTTGCAAGCTTTGCAGGTATAGGCTTAATGTCAGCCGCATTTTTGTATATGATAATTGCACTCATTGTCGGCGCAGTTACAGCCAATATTACCGCCGCTATTGCAATCATTACTCTGATTTTGTTTATGAGCGGAGTTCAGCTTCTTTTCATCGGCATCATCGGTGAATACCTTGCCAGAACATATATGCAGGGCAAAAACCGACCTGTTTATATTGCTAAAGAAATTCTTACCTACGAAGAAGAAAAAGAGGAAGAATGACCCTCTTTCGGAGGTTTAAATGAACATTAAACACATCTTAAAATCGGGAATAAAGTTCATTACGGATTCGGATTACCGCTTTTCAATTCTTGCCGCAAAAGGCTTTTATAAGGATATGCCCGACGAGGAATATCTCAAAAAGCTCTACAAGTCGAAATTCGGCAAGGAGTTAAATCTCGAAAATCCGCAGACCTTTAACGAAAAACAGCAATGGCTGAAGCTCTACTACAGACGTCCCGATTATACAATGATGGCAGATAAATATGCTGTCCGTCCCTATATTGCCGAAAAAATCGGTGAGGAACATCTTGTTCCCTTGCTTGGTGTCTGGGACGATCCTGATGATATTAATTTTGACTCTCTTCCGGAGCAGTTTGTTCTCAAATGCAACCACAATTCCGGGCTCGGAATGTGCATTTGTAAGGATAAGTCAAAGCTCAATGTCGAAAAGGTGAGGGCAGAGCTCAAAAAAGGAATGGCGGAGGATTATTCCGTAGCTTCACGTGAGTGGCAGTACAGAGACATTCCACGCAAAATAATTGCAGAAAAATATATGAAGGATGCCGAGCAAAACGAGCAGACAGGCATTATTAACTATAAGGTCAGTTGCTTCAACGGCGAGCCGAAATATATTTATGTTTCAAGGAATACACAAGGCAAGAAGAACGACTGTCTTTCACTCTTAACTCCCGAATGGGAGGATGCTCCGTTTTACCACGGCAGATACGAGGCATTTGATACTGTTCCGCCCAAGCCTGTCAATTACGAAAAAATGCTAGAATATTCAAAAATTCTCTCGGCAGATATACCCTTTGTCCGTGTCGATTTTTACGAAATCGGCGGTCAGTTGTATTTTTCCGAGCTTACTTTTATGGTAGCAAGCGGCTTTACACGCTATCAACCCGAGGGTAGTGACGAGCTTATCGGCTCGTGGCTCACTCTCCCCGAAAAATGGTTATAAGGAGGTTTAATATGAGTAATGTAAGGTTTACAGTCAATGTTCCCGTCTATAATGCAGAAAAGTATCTGCACGAGTGTGTTGACTCAATTTTAAATCAGACATTTACCGATTTTGAACTTCTGCTTATTGATGACGGCTCAAAGGACTCTTCGGGCGCAATCTGTGACGAATATGCCGCTAAGGACAGCCGTGTCAAGGTCTTTCATAACAAAAATCAAGGCTCTTTTGCAACCCGAGTTTTTTCGGTTTCTCACGCAAAGGGCGAATATTGCACCTTCTGTGATTCGGACGATTATTACGACAGCGGCTACCTTGCAAGAGTAAATGAACTGCTCTGCGACGAAAACTGTGACGTGTTGCTTTTTTATCAGGATAGCATTGTTAACGGTGTCAGAGAAGCCGCAACTCCCCGTTGGAGTGAGAAAAAAATCTTTACGGGTGAGGAAAAAAAAGAGTTTTATAACGCAATGATGACGGGCAGTTATTTCAACTCACTTAACATCAAGGTTATTAAAACCTCGCTTTTACAAGCCGACACGTTGGAGACCGAGAAATATTCCTTTGTCAAAAACGGTGACGATTTTCTGCAGTCGCTTTATCCGATTTTTAATGCAGAAAAAATTGTTTTCACGCCCGAGTGCTATTATAACTACAGAATAAACCCCGATAGCCTTACCCATAAAATTGACCCGAATATTTATAACAGCATATTCGCCGTGAGGTCAGTTATTTGGAACGGTTACCTCAAAGGTACGGATATCCTCGGCGAAAACACAAAGCAGGTTTTTGCCGCACGTTCTGCAAGGTCTGCGATGAATATTGTCAAACTCATCGCACAGAGTGATAACCTGACAGATGAAGAGAAAATAAGCGTGTTCCACAATATACAAAACCACGCTTTTTACAAGGATTTCATTGAGCCAAACCTCAACAAATCCGACCTCGAGAAAAAATGGCTGGTAATTTATGAGCTTTTCTCACGCCACAGCTACAAGCTGCTTCTTTCGACGGTCAGAATGATTACAAGGATAAAAAAATAATAACGAATATCGAAAAAGGCAGGATGCGAGAAATCCTGTCTTTTTTTGCGCAAAATAAAGAAAAAACTATTGATTTAACCACAAAATATGGTAATATGTATTAAAAAAGTAACAGCAGGTGAGAAAAATGAAAGCAAAAATTACTCTTGCAAAAGAATTCAGAATAGGCGATATCGATAAGCGTATCTACGGCTCATTCATCGAGCATCTCGGCAGAGCCGTATACGGCGGAATATACGAGCCGGGTCATCCCACGGCTGACGAAAACGGACTTCGACAGGACGTTATCGACCTTGTCAAAAAGCTCAATGTGCCCGTTGTGCGTTACCCCGGCGGTAACTTCGTTTCGGGTTACAACTGGGAGGACGGTGTCGGTCCTGTTGAAAACAGACCCAAAAGACTTGACCTTGCCTGGGGTACAACCGAGCCTAACGAATTCGGCACAAACGAATTTTTAGAGTGGTGTAAAAAGGCAAATACCGAGTGTATGATGGCTGTCAACCTCGGCACAAGAGGCCCTGAAGAGGCAAGAAACCTTGTTGAATACTGCAACCACCCCTCGGGTACATATTGGTCAGATTTAAGACGCTCTCACGGTGTCGAAAATCCGCATAACATCAGGCTTTGGTGTCTCGGCAACGAGATGGACGGCGGCTGGCAGATGGGTGCAAAAACTGCTGTTGAATACGGCAGAACGGCACTTGAAGCCTCCAAGCTTATGAAGTGGACTTCACCGGGTATCGAGACCGTTCTCTGCGGCTCTTCAAGCAGAAATATGTCTACATTCGGCAAGTGGGAAGCTGAAACTCTTGACATAGCCTACGACAGTATCGACTACGTTTCGCTTCACCAGTATTACGGCAACCACGACGATGATGTTATGAGCTTCCTTGCTCTTACAATGCAGCTTGACGATTTTATCTATTCAATCATCTGCACCTGCGACTATATAAAGGCAAGAAAACGCTCAAAGAAGACAATCAACCTTTCATTTGACGAGTGGAATGTCTGGTATCATTCCAACAACGCACCGTTTGAAAAGTGGAGTCAAGCTCCGAAGCTTCTTGAAGATATCTACAACTTTGAGGATGCACTCCTTGTCGGTTCAATGCTCATCACTCTTCTTCGCCATTGTGACCGTGTAAAGATTGCCTGCCTTGCACAGCTTGTAAATGTTATTGCACCTATCTTTACACAAACAGGCGGCGGTGTATTCGAGCAGACAACATTCTTCCCGTTTATGCACCTTTCAAACTACGGCAGAGGCTCTGCGCTTCTTCCGCTTGTTGACTGTCCGAAATACGACTGTAAGCAGTTCACAGACGTTCCGTACCTTGAAACAATCGCAACCTATGACGAAGAAAACGATGAAATGGCGATTTTCTGCGTTAACAAGAGCACAGACGAAAGCATGGTGCTTGACGTTAACCTTATGGACTTTGACGGCTACAAGCCCTGCGAGTTCATTTCAATGGACGGCTACCACAAGAAGGACGAAAACACATTTGACGACATCAAGGTAAAGCCTCATAACAATCCCGTTCCCGCACTTGACGGTACAACACTCACAGTTGAGCTCAAGCCGTTCAGCTGGAACGTTATCAGATTAAAGAAATAAAATTAGGTGAAATTATGCCATATTTATTCGTGCATTTTAAAGAAAAAATCACGCCGGACGGCGAGCAGGTCTATTTCGGAATAAGTCCCGACGGTTTTAATTGGGAAAAGGTCAACGACGGCAACCCGATACTCACAAGCACACAGAGCGAGCGTGGCTGTCGTGATATTGAAATTGTACGTCTTCATACGGGCGTATTTGTTATAATCACAACCGACCTGTGTATCGCTTACCGAATGGACGAAAACTACAACGTTGACTGGAAAAAGGTCAACTCCTCGGGCAGTAAAAAGCTCTGTATGTGGAGAACGGACGACCTTGTGAATTTCTCCGAGCAGGAGTTCATATACTTTGGTAGGGACGACTTCGGCTGTCTCTGGGCGCCCGAAGTTTTCTTTGACGAAGAAAACGAGGAATATCTTATCCATTGGGGATCGACCGTGGCAGAGGACAATTTTACACATATGTCGATTTACTGCAGTACGACCAAGGATTTCAAGACATTTACAGAGCCGAAGCTCTATTTCACCAAGGATAACGAAATCCTTGATTCCCATATAACAAAGGTAGGGGATACATACCACTTGTTCTATAAGAACTCGTCAAATCCGCCGATGAATATGCACGCAACCTCAAAAAGCCTTTACGGCCCATTTGAGCACGACAAGGCGTTTGAGGAATATATGGATAAAGAAATTTATCACCCCGGCTCCTACGAAGGTCCGACAACCTACACCTTGCCCGACGGCAGATGGTGTATGATGCTCGATTTCTTCGGCTGTGAAAAGGAGAAAATGGGCTATGTCCCGTTCGTTTCTTCAAAACCGGGTGACGCAAACTTCACCCGTGCAACCGAAGGCTTCTCTTTTCCTTACGGCTTCAAGCACGGCAAGGTTATCGAAATAACACAAGAGGAGTACGAAAGACTTAAGAACTTTAAAAATTGACTGTTTGGAAAGCGATTAAAATGAAAGTACAGTACTATTTTTTGATTTTTCTATTCTTTTATTTATTTGGTATTTGTATGCGATATGCAATAGGCACAACGCATGATGAGCGTATGCAGACATCATTAAAATTAAAGAGATTAAATCATATTACAAGCATAGCTTTATTTTTAAGTTGTTCAAAAAAAACTGTTGCTCTGCATTGTATATTGTTGCAGGCTTTAAATTTCTGTGTACTTTTCATCTCCACAATTAGTTCAATGCCATTGAAAACAACGCTTGATATTTATTGCTGTATACTGTTTTTATCTGTAATAATACCATTGTTTGTTGAAGCTGTTATTATGGCAATTTGTTTAAAAGGCAAATGGAAAGATTGTGGCGGCAAGATTACGGCAGATTTTGTGTCAGGAGAGTATGTTTTTATCAATAACAACAAACCTGTCAGTGGATATCTCGACAGATATCTCAATGGTAAATGTGCTTTTTTTGATGAAGAAAATTCTCTTGTTTTTGAAGGTAATATTAGTTACGACAGAAAGAGTAAAAAGGTTTTCATGAAGATTAAAGATAAAAATGAAAACCTGTGCTTGGAAAAGATAGACTAGCACAAATTTGCTTTCACAGCCTTCCCCTCCGAGGGGAAGGTGGCAAAACGAAGTTTTGACGGATGAGGTGTAGGTTGCAACGCAACCGTTCAATAACATTAATGCAGGGAGGGTTTTTATGAAGAAAATACTTTCCATCACACTCAGCCTGATTTTAATAGTGCTGGAAACATTCTTCACCAACCTCGTACAGCTTATCAAAAACCTCATCGCAACAGCAGAATAACAAAAAAGGAAGTATCACCACGATACTTCCTTTTTCTCATAAATCAAAGAACAATTATCCCCGTCGTCTTCTCTCTTCCGCACGGTAAAATGGCAGGTGAGGAGAGGGAGAAAACGTCCGTACACATATCCTCAAGCAAGAAAACGTGTCTGCCGTATTCATCAAGCTCGTCAAAGTCCGAAGCCTTGGTCACAATCGGCAGCTTTGCCTTTTCTTTTGCCTCTTTAAGGATTTCCTTGCCGTTCTCGTTCATCGCAAGCACACGGATATACGGCGGATTTGACTTATAATCGTCATCAACAAATCCCATAAAAGCGTGAAGCACAATTCTGCGGATTCTTGCGTGCGAATAACGCTTTGTCTTTGCAAGGGTATAAAGCTCGTCAAGCGTTCTTGCCTTGAGTGCCGCATCGTGAATTCTGAATTCAATTCCCTCACTTACGTCGGGTGAACGTCCTATTTCCTCTGCCGAGAGCTGACGCATACAACAAAGTATACTGAATTCGAGCTTCTCGTTAAGGCAAGGCGCTTTTTCTTCCTGCGCCTCACGGTTGTAAATGTCGGCAACGCTCTGCGGAACAAACATTTCCCATTCTCTGCTGTTCTCTTTCATCATTCGGCGGATTTCCGAAGCAGAGGCAAAGTTATCGCTTCTCATAATCGAATCGTGTGCCGCACCCTTTCTGCGTATGGTCATCGGCACCATAGCCGAGCCAAGTCGGTCAAGTGCATTCAGATATTCAATGCCGAGCGTGTTGTTCGCACCCTCAAGAATGTCAAAAAATCTGTTACCGCAAACCGAACGCAGAGCCTCTGCTCTGGCTGAAGCAAAGCCAAGACCGACTTCAAGGTTTTCTTTCAGTCTTTCGGTAACCTCTTCGCTGTTTATAGCCTCCTTGCAGGCGATAAGCTCGTCAATGTTACCGCACTCACTGCCGAAGCTGAGCATCTCAACACAGCCGAGTGCATCAAGAAGAGATACCGCACCCTCTGCAAATCTCTGTGCGTAGGATGTGCTCCAGAGTGTCGGCAATTCAATAACAAGGTCAATGCCGTTCTGAACAGCCATTTCAGCTCTTGCCCACTTGGAGAGGATTGCTGTCTCGCCACGCTGAACATAGTTTGAACTCATCACCGCAACGGTGTGTGTAAGCTCGCCCAACTCCTTGCTTTTCTCAATCTGATACTTGTGACCGTTGTGAAAAGGGTTGTATTCTGCCACAATTCCGCCGATTTTCATACTTTATCCTCCAAAATGTAAAATTTAACTTGAAAAACATAATCTATATGTTTATAATATAACAGAAATCAATTTGATACAATATCTTGGAGGGAAAAATATGAAAATTCTTGTTATTAACGCAGGAAGCTCATCACTCAAATATCAGCTTGTTGATATGGAAAACGAGTCAGTTCTTGCAAAGGGTATCTGTGAGCAGATCGGCAACGACAACAGCACATTCACACACAAGGTACCCGCTGACGAGAGCAAGCTCATCAAGGCAAAGGCAGTCGCAATGCCTGACCACGCAACCGCTATTCAGGTTGTTATCGAGGCTCTCACAAGCGAGGCAAACGGCGTTATCGCATCAATGAGCGAAATTGATGCAGTCGGTCACCGTGTTGTTCACGGCGCAGACAAGTTCAAGGGCTCAGTTCTTGTAACTCAAGAGGTTGAGGCTATTATCGAAGAGTGCTTCGAGTGGGGCCCGCTTCACAACCCTGCAAACCTTACAGGTATCAGAGCTTGTAAGCAGATTATGAAGGACGTTCCGCAGGTTGCTGTTTTTGACACAGGCTTCCACCAGACAATGCCCGACTATGCTTATATGTACGCTCTTCCGTACGAGTATTATGAAAACTACGGCATCCGCCGTTACGGTTTCCACGGTACATCACACCGTTTTGTAAGTGCAAAGGCTATCGACCTTCTCGGCAACCCCGAGCACAGCAAGATTGTTACCTGCCACCTTGGCAACGGCTCTTCAATTTCCGCTGTTGTTGACGGCAAGTGCTACGACACAACAATGGGTGTTACACCGCTTGAAGGCATTATGATGGGTACACGTTGCGGCTCAATCGACCCGGCAATCGTTCCCATTATTATGAAGAAAGAAAACCTTACAGCAGACCAGATGGATACTGTAATGAACAAGAAGTCAGGTATGCTCGGTCTCTGCGGCACAAGCGATAACAGAGAAATCGAGTCAAGAGCAAAGCAGGGCGACGAGAGAGCAAAGCTTATCGAGTCAATGTTCTGCCACCAGCTCACAAAGTATATCGGTAGCTTTGCTGCTGCTATGGGCGGTCTTGATGCAATCGTATTTACAGGCGGTATCGGCGAAAACAACCCGCAGTACAGAGACCGTGTATGCGACAACCTCAAGTTTATGGGCGTTGAGATTGACTATGCAGTTAACGACACAATGAAGAGAGGCCCCGAGGGCGAGATTTCAACCCCGAACTCAAAGGTTAAGGTATACGTTATCTGCACAGACGAAGAGCTTATGATTGCAAGAGATACAAAGGAAATCGTAACAGCTCTTTAATATGAAAATATTTATTGATGCGGACGGCTGTCCCGTCGTTGATATAACGGTGAGGATAGCGAAAAAACATTCGCTCGAGTGCTATATAATCTGCGACACGGCGCACGAGTTCCAAAAGGATGGCGCAACAACAGTTGTTGTTGAAAAAGGTGCGGACAGCGTTGATTTCAAGCTTGTAAACCTTGTCAGGGCAGGGGATATAGTCGTAACCCAGGATTACGGACTTGCGGCAATGTGCCTTGCACGAAAGGCAGTCCCTTTGAGTCAGAACGGACTTGTGTTTACCGACAAAAACATAGAGGAACTTCTTTTCTCACGCTATGTTTCAAAGAAAATCCGCAACGCAGGCGGCAGACTAAAAGGCCCGTCCAAACGCACACCCGAACAGGACGAGCATTTTCGCCAAGCACTCGAAAAGTTAATAGAACAATAATTTAAACCGTAGCAAGATAAAAACCTTGTTACGGTTATTATTTTATTTGTATGAATTAAAATGCTCGACAAATTGAGGTTTATCGAGGTCTTGAATATTGATAAAACTGATTGTAGCCGTTGCCTCCATCTGACGAGGGCGCGGGTGTCCGGTGGACACCTCTGCGAAGCAGAAGCGCCGACCGAGGCGGCAGCCGAGACGGTGGATTTTGCGAAGCAAAAGACGGAGGGAGAGATAAGTAAGTTGCTACTCTGACTACCCCTCAGTCTCGCTATGCTCGACAGCTCCCCTGACAAGTGGAGCTATCCTAACCTTAAATCAACAGAAAAGCAGAAAGGCACAGACGAATTAAAATTTATTTAACTGCTTATATATGTACAATTAAATTTTAGCAAAAGGCACATTAGCTGTCTGCATAACGCACAAACTGCAAAATTATGCACGCATTTCCTGCACAATGTGTTATTCATTTTTAATCTGCGGTGCGGTATCATATAGTTACACTAACCGCAATAGTTCTTGCAAACATTATCTATCTATTGTATAATCTTCAAGGGAAAAGGAATAAAAACAGGAAGTGTACATTTATGTGTAACAAACTTTCAAAAGCATTAGAACAAAGTGCAACAAACGAGGAAAAAAGAAAAATGCAAAAGAATAATGGCAATATCCGCACGGTCACTAATCCTGAATGGTTGCTTGTAACGGGTATTGTCGTGGTTGCTGTTCTTTTATTTTTTGCACTTCTTTGTCTGTTCAAAATATCAGATAATATTTCAATTGCATTTTCTGCTGTTTTTGTAATCTTCTCCTTTTTGCCTGCAAGTATGATTATCAGCTTTGTAAACTGCCGAGTGTACTATGACGATGACGGTTTTACACATAAAAACTTTTTTGGCAAAAAGCAAAGATATTTATATAGCGAAATTGAATGTATACATTATCGCCGCACGGGCGACTATGGCATAAAAGTCAAGGGTAAAGATATCCAGATTGAAGCTGTTGCAATAGGTTCAAGCAATTTTGTGCTTTTTGCAAAGGAGAAATGCCGTCAACTCAACGGAGGAAAGGATGTACCCGACTATTCACCTAAGGCGAAGTTGGATATATTTAACGGTAACATTAAAAATCCCGAATCATACCTGATTATATATTTTCTTCTTTTGGTTTTATCAATGCTTGCGTTCGTTTTGGCTGTCATTCCAACAGAGCCTACTCAAAAATCTGAATTGATTTTTGTCGAAGAATCAGTACTTAATTATGAGGTGCAAGACGATACTTTAGTTTTTGAAGTTGATGGAGTTAAGCTTGGTTTATATCTTTACGGATATAACCAAACTGTGACAGATATTGAAAAACTGTATTCTTTATTTGAAAGCAAAGAACAGCTTAAAATCGGTTATAATCCACCTTCTTTTCGTTCACTCAGCGGAAACAGAGTTGAATATATTGAAGATTCGGAAGGTGTAGTTTATACAACGCCCGAAGATTATATTCAGTATTACAAAGAAAATATAGAACCCAATTCAGACTTGATATGCACTTTGTCGGCACTTGTGATTTTGGTTTATATTGTTTTTTCGGTTTATGTTGGCAGACATCCGCAAAAATTCAGTAAAAGATTTGTGAATTTATTTTATAAGGGAAATTTAGTTTAACTATAAAGGAGAATTAAAATGAACATTTTTTCATTGGCAGCATCCCGTGCGGCGGCTAATGCTGTAAACGAACAGCTCCACAAACCAAGAAGGGGAGACGGTAAAACCGTCCATCTGCCGAAGCTGATACTCATAATCGGTATCGTCAGCACAACGGTGTTTTTAATCCCTACCTGCATTTTGTTTTATGAAAAAGATTTTCTTCTCAGCCTTGGTTTTCTTGCGTTCTCGCTTTTCTGTTCATCGCTGATTATCGCATACATCAATCAGCGTATTTACTACGATGCCGAGGGCTTTACGGCAAAATCCTTCTTCGGTATCAAACGCCGTTATTCTTATACCGATATTGAATATATCACAGGCAATGTTCCGCATAATATCGATATAATTATTGATGACGAAAACTACGAGGACATTGATGCTGTCTTGGAGTTTATGTCGGAGGACACAAAGCTGACTGCCAAGGGCAAAAAAATAATGATTGACCAAAGTGCAGTCGGCGGGCTTGAGTTTCTTGCCTTTGCACAGAAGCAGTATAAAAAATTCAACGGCGGCAGACCAATTCCGCGGAATACAAAAAAATCAAAATGCGATGCAATCTTCAACGGCAATGTCAAAAATCCATTAGCACACATAATTGTTGATATAGTTGTCACAATACCTTTTGTACTGATGGTTGTGATTGTGCCGATAACCAATGTCCCTACCGCTATGGAAGATTTAGAGCTTAAGGCAGTAACCGTCCAAAGCTACACGGCAGACGAAGAGTATCTCGATTTGCAAATCGACGGATTTGAAACAGAGCCTTATTTGAGAGGCTACAAGGAAACCGTTGCCGATACGGAAAAGCTCCTGACCCTGCTTGACAGCAACGGGCAAGTAAAAATCGGTTATAAAACATTTGTTGACGACGGTGTAACCGAATACAGAGTTGAATATCTTGAGGACGAAAACGGCACGGTCTACACGACCCCCGAAGATTTTCACGTTTTTTATCAAAAGGATTTCAAAAGCATAATGATAGTTTTGGTTGCATTTCTGCTCATTTGGATAGCCTATGTGGTTTTCTCAATCTACGTCGGCAGAAATCCCCACAAGTTCAGCAAAAAATTTGTCCACAAATTCTTTAAAGAGGGCACGATAAGACTGTAAAACACATATAGTTTTTTAGATGTAATGTCGTCGACTTAACAGTTAGACACAATGGTTGCCCTTATTTCAATTTTGCACAGCACCTCATCAATTTGACGGAACAATAGTTCGGTGATAAAATCTGAAAAATAGGGGGTATACCGCATTTTAATATTAACACACAACCCCTCTGCAATATGGAGATTATTCTATGAAAATGAATAAATTTATCAGAATAATTAAATCATCTTTATTTTGGTTTGTTATTTTCCTTGTTGGAGTGTTTGTACTTTCCGAGGCGATAAAATTTCAAGTAATGCTGTCTGATTTGGATAACGATAACGTTGTTGAGTATTGTGGCGGTTATACTGTTTATGTGAAGGGAGCTCGTCCTTCTACCCGACGTTATATAGTTGAATTGGAAAACGGAGATACTTTAGAGATAACATACATTGATGATAACGACCAGTTTGAAAATAACGATGTTGCTAATTTTAAGTACTCTCGTCAAAGGTTTGTTTCCACACTTGGATTGCATAGCGAGGGAATAAGTATTTCCTCTGTTGATGGAGCCGTTGTATATCTGGATGAAAACAAAGCAACAGTTGAAGCGAAAGGTCTGATGATTATAAATTACTTTTTAAGTATATTGATTATCGGCTTTGCTCTCTTACCGGTTTGGGCAGAAATCGGAATGCGAATACTGTTAGGAACGAATAAATCTAAACATAAGCGTCGAAAAAAGAAGTAGCCAGGTAGGGGACGGCGCCTTCGACGTCCCAATTGATGCAAAATTCGTTGACCGACCAATGGTTGCCCCTTAACACTCAATTGGAATTGTCTTTAATAAAGTCAAAACAAAACGATGAAACACAGTTATGTTTCATCGTTTTGTTCATTTTTATGTAATTTTTAATAAAGCTTAATTCCGCCAAAAGGTCTTATTGAAAGCACGTGGCAAGAGCCGTTGCCGTAAACTGTTTCAATCATTGTGCGGAAATCTTCAAGCATATCAACGGGAACAAATGCCTGAATTGTACCTGCAAATCCGCCGCCGTGAACTCTCCAAGCACCCTTGCCCTTGAGCATCTTTTCGCAAAGTGCAAGTGCAACCGAAAGTCCCTGCTCCTGCGGAGCTTTTGTTGTGTATACGTTCTGGTTATACATATATGATGAGCGTCCGCTCTCAATAACGATTTCTTTGAAAAGCTCAAAGTCGTTGTTGGTAAGTGCCTCAACCTCTGCTGTTGCACGCTTGTTTTCGTTGTAGAAGTGCATTGCACGAAGCACGGCTCTGTCACCGCAAGCCTCTCTTACCTGCTTGATGTTTGCCATAAACTCGTCCTCGTCAACATCACGAAGAACATCCTTGCCAAACACACCTGCGGCACTTTCCATTTCGCCACGTACTGCGGCATAATCGTCTGTAAGGTCAGCGTGGCTTCCGCCTGTGTCAACAATGCAGAGTGCGTGTCCGCAAGCGGCAAAGTCAAACTCAACCTTGTCAATTACAGGCTCTGACGGGTCTTTGAAATCGATTGTGATAAAGCTGCCGACCGAGCTTGCCATCTGGTCCATAAGTCCGCACGGCTTGCCGAAGTAAACGTTCTCTGCATACTGTGCAATCTTTGCAACGTCAACGGGTGACACCTTGCCGTCGTTGTAAAGGTGGTTGAGGATTGTACCGATAAGCACCTCGTAAGCGGCAGAGGAGGAAAGTCCCGAGCCTGCAAGCACACAGCTTGCACTTGCGGCATTGAAGCCGCCGATGTTGTAGCCGTATTTCTTAAAGCCTGCGCACATTCCACGGATAAGACCCGACGATTTGCCGAACTCGTTTTCGTGAGGCTCAAGGTCAGAGATATCAATTTCAATCATACCGTGACCGAGTGACTTTTCACAAGCAATGCTGTCGTCACGCTTTGCGGCGGCGGCAACTGTGTCAAGGTTAACGCTTGCGGCAAGCACCTTGCCGTGGTTGTGGTCTGTGTGGTTTCCGCCGACCTCTGTTCTGCCGGGTGCGCTGAAAAGTGCAAGCGAATCGCTGTCACCAAAAAGCTCAACATAAGCGTCGATAATCTCTGCTTCACGTGTTTTCTGCTCCTTGACAGCCTCGTCTGTCAGGTAAACTGCCTTAAGTCTTGCATCAAATTCGCCCGAAGCGAGTTTTTCTTTAAGCTGTACTGAATTAGCCATTTGTCTTTTTCCTCCTGTGACTTTGAACTTGTAAAATCTTGTTGGTTGCAAGTGCTGAAATGCTGATGAGTGTAAACAAAAGAATAAACGGAACAAGGAAAGGTGCCGAAAGGGGATTGAACACGTTGCGACCGATGAATGTGTACGAAATCAGAAGCGGTGAAAATCCCAAAAGTGAGAGCAGAATGTAATCCCTGAAGCGGAAGCCCATTGCTCCGTAAAGCTTGCTGACGAGGTTTATCGGAATACCGGGTATAAATCTGAAAAGCGACAGCAGCCACGGGTTACCTCTGCCGTCATTGTTTTCAACAAGGTACCGTACCGTTCGGTTGCGTTGCAAAATGTTCTGTATGCCGACCGCACCCACACGTGTGCCCCAATAATATCTGATAGAGTACAGAATAACAAGCCCCATTATGTTAATCGGTATTGAAAAATATGCAGGGAAAACCGTACTCGTAATCGCACAAAGAAGCGAGAGGGGATAGAGGTAAAGCGGAAACAGGGCCTTGAAAGCGTAAAGAAAAATAATCACAAGAAAAACGCTTGCCTTGTCGCCCATATTTTCAACGGCCAGCTCTGCCTGCAGGAGATAGTCCTGATAGGTCTGATACCATTGCTGAATGTTCTCGTTTCGTGAAAGCACGAGCAAAATTATAAGCACGACTGCAAGAATTATACTTCCGAGTGCAACAAAGTTTAAAAGCGACCTTATGTGCTGTTCTTTTGTTTTTTTGATTTTGCCCGCCTCCCTTCTTCCGATTTATAAACATTATCTGTAATATTATACCTGTTTTTTATCTTAAGGTCAATATATTTATTGCTCGTATTTTGTCGCAAACTGACTTATTTGTTTTATTGACTATGGTGAATTTTTGTGCTATCATTTATTTGGAAAATTTTTCACGAAATGGGGTATAAAAATGGATTACAAAGCAAAGTATCAGGAATGGCTTGGTTTTGACGAGGAAACAAAGGCAGAGCTCGAAGCCATAACTGACGAAAAGGAAATTGAAGACAGATTTTACAAGGATCTTGAATTCGGTACAGGCGGTTTGCGTGGAGTTATGGGCGCAGGTGCAAACCGAATGAACAAGTACACAGTCAGCAAGGCAACAAAGGGTCTTGCAGATTACCTTGTAGATGAATATAAAGAAAACATCAGCGTAGCAATCGCTTACGACTCAAGAAACAACTCTGCACAGTTTGCAGCTTATGCCGCAGAGGTTCTCTGTGCAAACGGCATCAAGGTTTACCTTTACGATACACTCATGCCCACACCTGTGCTTTCTTTCACAGTTAAGCACCTCGGTTGCACAGCAGGTATTGTTCTTACGGCAAGCCACAACCCGAAGGAATATAACGGCTATAAGATTTACGATTCAAACGGTTGCCAGCTTGTTCCGAAGTACGCTAACAAGGTTATCGACTTTGTAAATGCTGTAACAGACATCAAAAACGTTGCTCATATGCCTCTTGACGAAGCAAAGGAAAAGGGTCTCTTCGTTTCAATCGGTGAGGAGGTTCTCGACGCATTCCTTGCAGCTGTTAAGAAGCAGTCACTTTATGAAGAGAAGTCAGATATCAAAATCGTTTACACAGCACTCCACGGCACAGGCAACATCCCTGTACGTAAGGCTATTGAGGGCATGAACGTTTCAATTGTTAAGGAGCAGGAGCTTCCCGACGGTAACTTCTCAACAGTCCGCTCACCCAACCCCGAAGAGAAGGATGCTCTCACACTTGCTCTCAAGCAGGCTGAGGCAGAGGGTGCAGACCTTGTGTTCGGTACAGACCCCGACTGCGACCGTATCGGTGCAGGTGTTAAGCACGACGGCAAGTATGTTCTTGTAACAGGCAACCAGATGGGCGCATTGCTTGTAAACTTTGTCCTCACAATGCGCAAGGCAGAGCTCAACGAGAAGTCGACACTCGTCAAGACAATCGTTACAAGTGAGCTCGGCGCAAATATTGCAAGAAAGTTCGGTCTTAACATCGTTGAAACTCTCACAGGCTTTAAGTACATCGGTGAAAAGATTAACCAGTACGAAATCAGCGGTGACAGAGAGTTTGTTATCGGTTACGAAGAAAGCTACGGCTACCTTACAGGCACACACGCAAGAGATAAGGATGCTGTTGTTTCAGCACTTCTTGTTTGCCAGATGGCTGCATATTATTACAACAAGGGTATGACACTCATCGATGCCCTTAACGAGATTTATAACGAATATGGCTTCTATCTTGATTCACTCGATACATTCACACTCAAGGGTATCGACGGAGCACAGAAGATACAGAGCCTTATGACAGAGTTCCGTGAGAACGGAAGCAAGTTCTTCGACTCAATCAAGGAAGTTTACGACTTCTCAAAGGGTATTGGCGACCTCCCGAAGGAAAACGTTCTCAAGTATGTGTTTGATGACGGCTCATGGATGGCAATCAGACCGTCAGGCACAGAGCCGAAGCTCAAGGTTTACTACTCCATTCAGGATGCCGACAGAGATAACGCTTATGCAAGACTTGAAGCAATCAAGGCAAAGATGAATGCAATTATTGAAGCATAAAAATTTAAGTTAATTATTGACAAACTGACGACCGTTAGTTATAATATAACGGTCGTCAGGATTTACTGAAATCTTGATAGTGAATTTTTAAAATGGCGGCGCAGCCCCATAACTTTTGCCTGTAAGGCAAAAATTTCATATCGGCAGAGCCGATATTTCATATTGCGACAGCAATATTTCATCTGACCGTAGGTCAGATTTCATTTCAATGTTGTTTGCAACATTGTTCATACGCTGGTGTGGCGAAATAGGCAGACGCAAGGGACTTAAAATCCCTCGGTAGCAATACCGTACCGGTTCAAGTCCGGTCACCAGCACCAAAGCATTCAAACCCGAACCTTTTACCAATCGGTGAAACGTTCGGGTTTGTTGTTTATCTCAATGAGACTGCGTAGTTAAAGAAAATGACGGCGGTACGGGTGAAAACTCGTACCGCCGTTGTCTATCTTACTTATTTATTGCTTAAACGACCACTTATCGTTCCATCTGAGTTGTTAGAACGAATAGTATAACTGATGCTAATATTTTTACTTTTTTGTTTAAGCAATAAAACTCCATCTAACCATTTAGTTTCGCCAGCTTGTAAAGAACTAATTGTGAATTCAAATTTGTTTTCTCCATTTGGAGACGCAATATATTCTTTTAATCTATCTTCATAGTCTTCTGCATCGTAATCAGGAGAAGAATCCCACAAATCTACAACAGGGTGAAACTCTGGGTAGTTTATTACATCTGATTTTTCATCATATTTTACTGTTTGATTTTCAGGCATTCTAAACAAACTTTCGATAAAGCCATATTCGTAGATAAATCCTTCACACCCATTCAAATCATCAATAATTAGTTCTTGTGAAGGTGTGATTAACTCAAAATTGTCTCCTTCAACAGTTAAGAATATGTTGATATTTCCATCTAATGTTGTTGAGGTGTTTTTTAAAGCTAACGGGATCATGGAGAAGTCTTTGAATGTCTGTATGTATACGTCAAAAGCCTGTATTCTTGTGAGTTTACTTTCCAAAGATTCAATATCATCATATTTACTTATTTCGGAATCTGATCCTTGATAATCATATCCTCTTGTTACTAAATTGAGTTTTTTCTTTAATTGTCCCACACAAAAGAAGTTATCGTCCAAATCTTTACCAAGAATATCTTTAACTTGAGTGATAATATCATTTTTTCGTTTCTTATTAATTATTACAGGTGTATATTCTCCTATTAATCCAGATAAAGTAATTTCTTCCGATATATGCTCATCTTTGGTGCAATCCTCAATCTTATATGCTGATATTCTATTTATAAGATCCTCTGCCTCGAGAACCAGCGTATCTCTTATTCCTGTTCTGTTAAATATAGGGTTAATAACAACATCTTTGCTAACCTTATCAATGCAAAGATCATATCCTAGTAATGTGTGATATGATCGCCCTTCTTTCGCTCTTATTGCATTACCACCATCAATTAGTTGATTTATCGTATTCGACAATATTCCTACCAATTCGTCTCTAACTTTGGATTTGTCGTTATTTTTCAATGAATAGCTAGTTATTCTATGCTGTCTTAAATCAAATGGTAACGCATCCAAATCAGAATAGTCTGTATTGTAAACACATATTATTCTATCCCAATTTAGCGTCTTAACTGCATATCCCAACTCGATTAGCACATTAGGATTTGGCGTTGGTCTAGAACCCGTTCTTAAGAACTTGCATTTAGATTTGTTAGTTATTGATATATCTGCTACAAATAAATCGCACTCATCGATTTTCTCAAAGATTGTTTTTGTGATATCGGGAGCACCTAATTTATCTTTTGTGTCTCGATCAGCGGTAATTTCAATAATGTCTTTGAATTTTTTAATAGTTTTATCAATGCAACCTTGAATGAAATTTCTATTTTCTGAGTTCGGTAAATCAGATTGCCAAGAATAAAAAATTTTCACTCTCTTGTACCACCCTTTATGTTCGATTTGATTTATTATATCATACTACAAGCGTTATTAAAATACTTTCTATACACAAAACCAAATAATTATAGATAAAGCGGCACAAAGATCGAAATTTTGCGCCGCCATTGTCTATTTATTGTCTTTTTCAAATTGTTCCTTTTTCCACTTTTCAAATTCTTGTCTACCTTCTTCGGATTCAAAAAAGTCTAATATGTCCGGCAGGAAGCATTTTGCCAATGCTTCAATTTCATCTTCAGGTATGTGGGATTTGAGAATGATTTTGACCTCTCTGCCCACTTATCTCCTCCTCTCTTATGAGTCTTTCAGAAACTCGGAATAGAACTTCTTGATGTCGTTGCGGTGGTGTCCCATACGCTCGCTCATTTCGTTTTCAACCTGGCGTTCGGTCATGCCGCCCTCGGCAATCAAGCGACGGCGATTTTCTTGAAAGTACAGGTGACGAAGTCCGTGCCAGGACGGTCTTTTAATTCTCGGCTTGCGGTCAGGCCTGACATAATCACGCCTATCGGGATCAACAAACTTTTTGCTGTGATTGCTGCGCCAGTTCTGCAATGAAGCCTTCTCTTTCTTTACGCTGTGCTTGTGGTTATCGCAGATCAGATAGTCTTTGGACTTCTTGCCATTCTCACGAAGATAAGCAACGATCTCGTTCAGAATCTTCTCCTGAATGGGACGGTCTACGGGAATATCCCTCACCAGACCGCCCTTGGTGTTCTTAACGTTCAACTGCTTGTAGCGGATCGCATCCTCCAACTGATACAAACGGAGCGTAGCGGCTTCCTCAAAGCGCAAGCCGAAGTATCTTGAAAGATATGCTTGAATCACAACGTCGTAGCGGTTCATAGAACGGGCAACCTTGATCATATCGTCGAACTCTTTCGGCAAAAATGCACGGTCAAATTCGTAATCGTTCTTTTCGGATATTCCCAAGTCTTTGTTTGACGGCAGAATATTTTTGCTGTGTGTCAGACTGTGGTAATGTCTGATTGCTGACATTTCGGTGCGGATATAGCTATTCAAACACTCTCTGTCGAAGAAACTTTCAATGTATGGATAGATGTGCTTTGCTGATACATTCTTGAGATTCTTTATTTCAGTGTTCTCGCCAAGCCATTTGCAGAACCGATATTCTGCATCTTCATACCGTTCAATGCAGCCAATGCTGTTAATGTTACTGCTGGCTTTAAGACGATCCGCCTGTGCTATCAGGTTCTTTGCCTTGTTTGCGTTCCGGACTTGCTTTTGTTCTTCCGTAAGTTTAGCCATAGGCATTCCTCCTTCCTCTGAGATTTTTCTTATTCAATCTTTAAGGCTGAGGAAATATAGTACATACATTGCGATTTGGCAAGTACCTTTTGCAAATTTTTTAAAAATTTCAACAGGGCTAAAAATTCGGCGGCGCAGGAGCTTCAATCTCCTGCGCCGCCTTTGAAAATGACGATCATATTTTTTCCATCATTCCGAAACGACGGTCATATTATCATTTGCGAATAAGGGGCATAGAAAGGGGTATAGCAACTCTAAAGGGGGACAATAAGGGGCATACATACCCCTTGTTTGCGCGGTCATTCCGAAAAGCAAATCATCTACTTTGAAAGGAACTGTCATTTTTCGAGCGCATCATTCCGAAAGGATGGTCATAGTCATATCGAAAAAGATGGACAATGCCCTAACTCATATCTTTAATGAGGACTATTTTCAGCCGACTGTTTGATGTTTAATTGGTATCATTCCGAAATGTCATCCTTTGAACATCGAACAGCCGGAACGCGCCGTAGGCGCACATACATAAATCAATAACAAATCTAGAGGGAATCATCTCAATATGTATATCATCTTAAATTATTTATCATTTATCATTCCGAAATGGGCGCAAGGCATAGTTCACCCACTGACAGTTTCATCGGTTTTACCTGCCGTTACTCCCTTTTTCTTTTTCAAGGGTTCTGGAAAGCCTTGCGAATAGGGGCTTTTTGTTCGCCACCGGGCTCAGTTTCTATTTCCCTGCGAGAAATAGAAACTGAGCCAATGATGGTCATATCTATCATTCCGAAGGGGAAATCATAAGTCATTCCGATTCGCAAATCATTTTCATTCCGAAGAGAGAATCATATTAAATTTTCCCGTTAAAGTAGGTCAGTACTATGAGGCATACGCCCCAACGCATGCCTGCCGCTTGACAGGTGCCCTTGCGGGCTGCGCCTACACCACACACTAGCTATTAGATAGTCTACCGCTGAACTCGGCAGGGTGGCGGGGTTTCGATTTTCCATTGAAAGCCCATAACGTTGTCTGCTCAAAGGCAGATAAGCGGCTCTTCGCAAATGAGATAATATAGTACGACAAGCTTCGTACAGTTTTCAGCTCAACAAGTGAGCCTATTATCTCAACGCCCCGTTGTCTTCCGCACGGGTGGCTGTCAGCAAATGGCGCAATATACGTACAAAACCGTTGCACATCCATACGCTCTTCCATCTGCCATACGTCGGTCACACCAGCCATTTGTGACCGCACCTCTTTTGCTCATTTGCAAGCCAAATTTCTTTTACAATATTTCAAATTCCTCCTGTCTTTATTACTGTAATTCCTCCTTAATATTTTCAAAGAGTACGCCTGTAATATGTAAGGAGGAGCTTGAAAAAGCAAGTAATTTGTATTTCATCTTCACATTACTTGTTCTGATCCTGGAAATGGAGTATAATAATATATGCTTTTATTTTGATAAAATTTTGATATTTATGGTTTATGATTATATGATTGAACAGGAGGTGTTCAGTTATGCCTAAAATTTTGATAGTTGACGATGAGCGAGATGTTGTAGAGCTTCTTCGCAATTATTTTGAGCTTAGTGGTTATGACGTGTTGTTTGCATACGATGGTGAAAAGGCGCTTGAAAAAATGAGTCAAAAACCCGATGTAATACTTCTCGATGTCAATATGCCAAAACTAAACGGACTTGAGGTATGCAAAAAGATTCGGGAATTTGTTTCCTGCCCGATCTTGTTTTTAACAGCTAATGTAGATGATGTTGATAAAATAAACGGTTTTTCTGCAGGCGGTGATGATTATATCACGAAGCCCTTCTCGCTTGATGAATTGGGCGCCCGTGTCTCGGCTCACTTACGTCGTGATATGAGATTGCAGAAAAAATCCGATTTGAAATTCAATGACGATTTGGTTATAGACTATTCCTCAAAAGCCGTCTATTTCAAGGATACACCAATTTCATTTTCCAAAACGGAATTTGACATTATAGAACTGCTTTCCACCAATGCCGGTATCGTTTTTGATAAAGAGCGTATATATGATCGCTTATGGGGATTTGACAGCGACGGCTACTCTATGACGGTAGTTGAACATATCCGAAAGATACGGGCAAAATTTACAGAAGCAGGCTGCAAATCATACATAGCAACAGTATGGGGGTGTGGGTATAAATGGGAAAATTAAGGAAAGCTATTGCAAGAATACCGCTAATGCCCTCACTGATAATCGTTATGTCATTTTTTATCATATTAGCGGTAATTCTTTCAAAAACAACGACGAGCTTTGCAAATGAACAAATACAACTCATTGGGGCAAAATATACTGTGTTTGAAGAGAAAACCGAGGTTGACGATGAATCAGAACATGGTATTGTACGTACTCTTTATATAGATGTTCTTCCGTTTTCCGAGGAAGATAAACAAGCGTATGATTTCTACACAGTGATCTATGAGTATTCCTCTTTTTTCTGGTGTATTGTCAGTATTACGATCGGTGCCGTTATCTTTTATTTCGGTAAACTACAAAAGCCGATAAAACTTTTAATAAATGCTTCGGAAAACATTTCCGATGATAATCTCGACTTCGTTATAGATTACAGCGGCAAAGACGAGCTTGGACAGCTATGCTCTTCTTTTGAAAAAATGCGGTTATCGCTGATGGATAATAACCGAACAATGTGGC